>CAZOTZ010000001.1:0-29079 GCA_964582875.1 uncultured Aquificales bacterium
CTTTAGGACTGGCTCAATTAAAAAAACTTGAGTGGATGTGGCAAAAAAGAGTTGAAATTGCTAAGCGATATAATGAAGCTTTTAAAGACAGTGAGGAATTAATATTATACAAGGTAAAGCCTGATAGAGTTTCTTCATGGCATTTATACCCTCTAAAACTAAATTTAGAAGCTTTAACAATGAATAGAAATCAATTTATAGAAGAACTTAAGAATAGAGGTATTGGAACAAGTGTTCATTTTATTCCCTTATATAGGTTTAGCTACTATAAGAATTTAGGATACAATGCAAATAATTTTCCTAATAGTGAATGGATTTTTGAAAGAGTAGTTTCTCTACCAATTTTTCCTGGAATGAAGTCAGAAGAAATTGATTATGTAATAGATGTCGTTTTAGATACCATAAAAAAATACAAAAAATAGATTTTTTCATATTGAAATATTATTAAATTAATAATATATTAGTATATACATAAAAAAATACTCACAAATAAGGGGAGGAGAGAATGGAATTAAGTGTTATATTTGCTTTATTTGGTCTTGTTATCTTATTGGTATTAGCTATAGGGGGGGTTTTCTTATCAAGTTATTCTAGTTTAGAATAATACTCACATAAATAAAAAAATTTAAAAGTTAAATAATGATATATCAGAAATATATAAAGAGAATTTTTGATTTCATTTCATCCTTTATAGGTTTAATACTTTTATCTCCTTTATTTGTTATTGTCGCTCTTTTAATTAAAGCAGAAGATAAAGGGAGTGTTTTTTTTAGACAGGAACGGGTTGGGCAAAATGGAAAAACTTTTAAGATTTATAAGTTTCGTACCATGGTAGAAAATGCAGAAAAATTAGGGGCTCAGGTAACAAAAGAAGATGACCCTCGTATAACTAAGATAGGCAGAATTTTAAGAAAGTACAAAATTGACGAGCTTCCACAGCTGATAAATGTGATAAAAGGAGACATGAGTTTAGTAGGTCCAAGACCTGAGGTTAAAAAGTATGTAGAAATTTTTAAAGAAGATTACAAAGAAATTCTTAAAGTAAAACCAGGCATAACAGATTATGCTTCTTTAGAATATAAAGATGAAAATAAGCTCCTAAAAGGAAGTAAAAATCCGGAAAAAATCTATATTGAAAAAATACTACCTGAAAAAATAAAATACTATAAAAGATATATAAAAGATATTAGCTTCATAACCGATATTAAACTAATATTCAAAACAATTTGGGGAATTTTCAAGTGAACTTAAAAGACTTATTAAAACCAACTAAGAAAAAACGATTAATCTATTTCCTTTTGGTTGATTCTTTCATTATATTTTATAGCCTTTATCTTTCTTTTTTTCTAAGATTTGAATTTAATTTGCCTGAGAAGTACTACAAATTGATAATTTTGTGGTTTCCCATATTTTTAATCGTTAAAATATCGTTATTTTGGTTTTTTAGACTCTATTCTATAAGCTGGAGATTTATATCATTAGAAGAATTTTTTAAAATTGGTGTTGCCCATGTTTTATCCTTTTTATTGATATCTTTCCTAAATTACATCTTATTCCTGTTTTATAATCCTTTCTCATTACCTAGATCTATTCCATTTATAGATTTCTTTATTTCCCTATTTTTGATATCTTTGATTAGAGCTACCAAGAGACTTTATGTAGAAAAATTCTCAAAAATAGATAGAAATAAAGCAAAAAGAACATTAATTATTGGAGCAGGTATAACAGGAGAAAATATATGTAGAGAGTTATTAAGGAATAAAAAGCAAAATCACTATCCCGTAGCATTTCTTGATGATAATCCAATAAAACAAAATGTATATATGCATAACGTACCTGTTATAGGTAAATTATCAGATTTGGAGAAAGTTTTGAAACAAGAAAAAATTGAATCGGTTATTATAGCAATTCCTGATTTACCAGCAAGAAAAATCAGGGAAATTTTTAACATTTGTAAAGAAAATAAAATAAATGATATAAAAATTGTTCCGAGTGTAGCAAACCTTCCAAAAGAAATTATTTCTGTTAAAGATTTAAAAGATATTAATCTTGAAGATTTGCTTGCACGGGAAACTATAAAAGTAGAAGAAGAAAAAATTAAAAGCTTTATAGAAAATAAGACTATATTTGTTAGTGGAGCAGCAGGTTCTATAGGCTCAGAAATAGTCAGACAGCTGCTTAAATTCACTCCATACAAAATAATAGCATTTGAAATAGACGAAACAGAATTACACAACTTAACTTTGGAGATTAATAATCTAAAAAATAAAATTCAATCTGAAACCATTTTTATTCCAATTGTTGGTGACATTAAAGATAGTTCAAAATTAGAAAATATTTTTTCAAAAGAAAACATAGATATAGTATTTCATGCTGCTGCTTACAAGCATGTTCCTCTAATGGAGTTTTTTCCAGAAGAAGCCATAAAAACAAACGTTTTCGGAACATACAATTTAGCTAAAATTTCAACTAAGTATAATGTGAAAAAATTTGTAAATATTTCCACTGATAAAGCTGTAAATCCAACGAGCATTATGGGAGCAACCAAAAGAATAGCAGAACTAATATGTATGGCTTTTAACTCATTAGGAAAAACTGAATTCGTATCTGTTAGATTTGGAAATGTATTAGGAAGTAGAGGAAGTGTAATTCCTATATTCTTAGAACAGATAAAAAACGGAGGACCTGTAACTGTTACTCATCCAGACATGGAAAGATATTTTATGACAATACCTGAAGCTGTTTTGCTTGTTTTCCAGGCCGCTGTTATAGGTAAAGGAGGAGAGGTTCTCGTTTTAGATATGGGTAAACCTGTAAAGATATTAAGATTAGCAGAAGAGCTTATAAAACTACAGGGGCTAAAACCTTATGAAGATATAGAAATAACTTTTACTGGACTCAGACCTGGAGAAAAGTTATTTGAGGAACTACTTACAGCAGAAGAAGGTACCTTAAAAACTTACCACGAAAAAGTATTTGTAGCCAAAATTACTAAAAAGTTAGCGTTAGATGAAATTGAGAATTTATTGAATGAATTAAAAATTACTATAGAAGAAAATGATAAAGAAAGAATAAAAAAAGTTTTGGAAAAATACGTTCCTTTTTATAAACCAAAAGATAATTAAAATTTTTTAAAAAGCTTAAACCTAACCATTCCTGCGTAAAGAGCGTTATAAGTCATAATAAAAAGCAATGCTGTTATGGCACAGGCTATGGTGTTGTTATAGTAAAAAACCGGTAGTAATGTGAAAGGGGCAACTATAGTCCATATAAAAACAGATGTTTTAGGATTATCCCTTGTTATCCTTTTGTTTATGAGCATATGAAAATGGAACTTATCAGGTTCAAAAGGAGATGTTCCTCTTATAATCTTTTTCCTGTAAAAGGAAAATAAAACCTCCCAGACAGGATATATAAGCACAGCTAAAGAAAACCAAGGGGAGACTATCTCATGTCTATAAGGTAAAAGAACAGCTACTTCGGAGATTACAAATCCTAAGAAGTACGCTCCCCCATCCCCTAAAAATATTTTTCCCTTTGGGAAGTTAAAAAACATAAATCCAAGGATAGCACCTATATTGACAAGAATAATAAAAAGCAAATCTATATCTTTCTGTAGGAAAGAAACAATTCCAAAACTTGTTAATATCATTAATGAAACACCTGAGGCAAGACCATTAAAGCCATCTATTATATTAATTGCATTTATACCTCCTACTATAGCAAAGACTGTAAAAATGACTGCTAAGGGATAAGGAAATTCAACTATTCTTATCTCTTTAACAACTGCTCCTATAAGAACAACAGCTAAAATTCCTGAAAAAAGCTGTAAAATAAGCCTTAATTTGGGAGAAAGATTTCTATGGAAATCTTCAATAATACCACTGAGAAAGGCAAAAAAACTGGCTAAAAGGAACTTTATCCCTAAAGGGTTAAACACAAGAAGGAGATTTGACAAAAATATACCTATCCCACCTGCCCTTGGAGTTGGGGTTTTATGGAATTTCTGGGGTTCATTTGTGTTGACTTTATCAATAAAAAGTTGTTTCTTATTTGATACATAAATTATTATTAATTGGGTTATGAAAGAAACTAAGAAAGCAAAAAACATAGTAGAAAGCATTTTATTTATCCTCTGATTTATGATTTTTTTATACTGTTCAATGTTAAATATTTTAACAATTTGAAGCAGGAGTGTAAAAAATGAAAACAGTTATACTGGCAGGAGGAAGTGGAACAAGATTATTTCCTCTATCAAGAAAAAACTTCCCGAAACAGTTCTTGAAAATAAAGGATAAAAGTCTTTTCCAGAGTACTGTAGAAAGAAATTTAAAAAATGTTCCTCAACAGAATATTGTAATAATAACAAACAATAATTACCAGTTTCTTGTTAAAAACCAGTTAAAAGAAATAGGCTTAGAAGGTATAAAAAATATAATCCTTGAACCAGTAGGAAGGAATACAGCACCAGCAATAGCATTAGCAGTTAAGTATTTACTTGAAAAACTAAACGCTCATAAGGATGAGATTTTATTTGTATCTCCTTCTGACCATGTAATAAACCCTCCTGAAAAGTTTTCTGAATACGTAAAAAAAGCTGAAAGTATAGCAAAAAAAGGATACATAGTTACATTTGGGATAAGACCAAACAGACCTGAGACTGGTTATGGATATATTGAATCGGAAAAAGAAGTAGAAAAAGGAATTTACAGTGTAAAAAAATTCCATGAAAAACCTGATTTAAACACTGCAAAGGAATACATTTTGCAAGGTAATTTTTACTGGAACAGTGGTATGTTTATGTTTTCTATTGAAACAATAATAGGTGAGTTAAAAAAATATGCCCCTGATATTTATGAAGCTATGGAAAAAACAAGTTATGAAGAGTTTGTTATGAATTTTTCAGAACTTCCAGATGTATCAATAGACTACGCGGTTATGGAAAAAACAGATAAAGCGTCTGTTATTCCTTTGGATATAATGTGGTCTGATGTTGGTTCATGGGATAGTGTATATGAAGTTTTAGATAAAGATAAAAATGGGAATGCAAAAAAAGGAAAAGTAATTGATATAAATACAAAAAATTCCCTTCTTTTTGGAGAAAAGAGGGTCATATCAACAATAGGAATTGAAGATTTAATAGTTGTTGATACAGATGATGTTCTTTTAATAGCTAAAAAAGGGGAAGGACAAAAAGTTAGAGAGTTAGTAAAAAAGTTTAAAGAAGATGATTTGTTAAAAGAAAAAACAGAGTTTCACACAACTGTTTATAGACCCTGGGGAAGTTATACAGAGCTTGAAGTCGGTGAAAGATACAAAATAAAAAAAATAAGAGTTGAGCCTGGGGAAAGCTTAAGTCTTCAAATGCATTACCATAGAAGTGAACATTGGGTCGTTATAAAAGGAACGGCAAAGGTTATTTTAGAAAAAGAAGGAGAAAGAAAGGAATACTTTTTGCATGAGAATGAAAGTATATACGTACCGAAGACAACGAAACACAGGCTGATGAATCCAGGGAAAGTACCTCTTGAAATAATTGAGGTACAGGTTGGAGAGTATGTAGGGGAGGATGATATAGTAAGGTTTGATGACAAGTACAACAGAGTTTAGTCTGGAAATATATTTAATGTTTAAACTCTTTACCAAGGGGGCTCAAATGAGAGAAGAAAGTGTATTAGTAAAGGAAAACGTAGTACAGACATTTTCTATTGATTCTATTTCAAAGGAAGATGTAGATAGCTATCCAGCATGGAAAAGGATTTTTGATATTGTGTTTTCCATTTTTGCAATTATTGTTTTTCTTCCTATTGCTATACCTATAATGATAGCTATAAAGCTTACAGATAAGGGTCCCATTTTTTACAAGCAGAAAAGAGTTGGGTATAAAGGAAAGGAGTTTTACATATATAAGTTTAGAAGTATGTATCCTGATGCTGATAAAAGATTAAAAGAGATAATAGAAAAAGACCCTAAAGCAAAAGAAGAATGGGAAAAAACATTTAAACTGAAGAATGACCCAAGAATTACAAAAATTGGTAAATTTTTGAGGAAAACAAGTCTTGATGAGCTCCCACAGTTTATAAACGTACTGAAAGGAGAAATGAGTGTTGTAGGTCCCCGTCCTGTTATAAGAGAAGAACTTGAGAAATACTACAAAAATGAGGCTAAGCAGTATATATCTGTAAAACCGGGGATAACTGGATACTGGCAGGTTGAAAGTAGAAGTAATATTGATAACTATAGGCAGAGAGTTGCTATGGATGTGTGGTATATTAAAAACAAATCTATCTGGTTAGACTTAAAGATAATACTAAAAACTGTTCAAGTTATGATTACAGGTAAAGGAGCATATTAAAAGGAGGGAGGATGAAAGTTTTAGTTACCGGAGGAGCAGGGTATATAGGAAGCCATGTTGTAAAAGCTCTCGGAGAAAAAGGGTACGAAATTTTAGTTTTTGACAATCTATCAACAGGACACAAAGAGGCTGTCTTATATGGAAAATTAGTTAAAGGGGATTTATCTGACAAAGATTTTTTAAAAAAAGTAATTGAAGATTTCAAACCAGATGCTGTTATGCATTTTGCTGCATTTATTGAAGTTGCTGAATCTGTAAAAAAACCGCTTAAGTATTACAGGAACAATACTGCAAATACGTTAAACCTTCTGGAAAGTATGATAGAAACAGGTGTTAAAAACTTTATATTCTCTTCTACAGCTGCTGTTTACGGAAATCCTGAAAAAGTTCCAGTAAATGAAGATGCTCCGATAAAACCTATAAATCCTTATGGCCAGTCTAAAGCTTATGTAGAGGGTATACTGAAAGATTTAGACAAAGCAGAAAAAGATTTTAAATACGTTTCTTTAAGATATTTTAACGTAGCAGGGGCAGACCCAGAAGGAAAACTTGGGCAAAAGTATCAAAATGCAACACATCTAATAACAAGAGCCTTAAAAACAGCAAAAGGAGAGTATGAAAAACTGTATATATTTGGAACAGATTATCCAACATCTGATGGAACATGTATAAGGGATTTTATACATGTTTCTGATTTAGCAGAAGCCCATATTCTTGCCCTTGAGTATCTCCTTTCAGGTGGAGAAAGCGAGATTTTTAACTGTGGTTATGGTCATGGTTATTCTGTAAAGGAAGTAGTAAGTATAGCTAAAAAAGTAACAGGGATAGATTTTCCTGTTGAAGAAACAGGTAGGAGAGAGGGGGACCCAGCAGTTTTAGTTGCAGATTCAAAAAAGCTTAAAAGAAAGCTAAACTGGAAACCAAAATACGATAACCTTGAGTTTATCATAAAAACTGCATGGGACTGGGAACAAAATCCAAAATTTTAAAATTTATTTCATGTAAAATATAACTTGCTAATAATAGCAGGAGGGCTGTGATGGCTACTGAGGAGTTCAGGGTAGAGGAAGGAAGGTACTACACAAAAGACCACCTGTGGGTTAAAGTTGATGGTGATGATGCAGTTATAGGAATAACAGACTACGGACAGCATCAGCTTGGGGATATAGTTTACGTGGAACTTCCACAGGTTAACTCAGAAGTGGAAGCAGGAGAAAAGGTTGCATCTGTAGAATCTGTTAAAGCTTCAATAGATATATTTTCCCCTTTAACAGGAAAGATACTATCTGTGAATGAAGACCTTAAGGAGGACCCAAGTCTTTTAAATACTGACCCTTACGGGGAAGGATGGATTTATGAAATGAAAATGTCAGACCCTACAGAGCTTGAAGACCTGATGTTAGATGTTGATTACAGGGCATACATTGAAGAAATAGAAAAAGAAGAGGAATAGGATGAGATACTTTATCATAACAGCTTTTGGTAAAGACCAGCCAGGAATTGTAGCAGGTATTACAAAAATTCTTTACGAGGAAGGTTTAAACATAGAAGATTCTACAATGACGAGACTTAATAATGAGTTTGCTGTCATGCTTGTTGTTCAATCTGATGATAACATTTCTGCTGAAGAGTTAAAAAAAGCTTTATCCATCATAGAAAAAGAAAAAGAACTAACAATAAATGTAAAAGAGATAACTGATGAAGCTTTAAAGGACAAAAAAGAAGTGGGAGCTGTATACAACATTGTGGTTTATGGAGCTGATAAACCTGGAATTGTTTACAATGTAGCTAAACTTCTTGCTGATAAAAATATAAACATATCTGACCTTAGAACAGAAAAAAGTAATGACCTTTACGTCCTTATATCCCAGGTAGAGTTTCCTCCAGAAGTGTCTGAAGAAGAAATAGAAGCAGAGTTAAACAGACTTAAAGATGAGATGAACATTGATGTTTCCATGGAAAAGCAGGAAAGTGTGGAGATGTAAAAATGAAAAAACTTGAAATATTAAGATATCCAGACGAAAGACTGAAAAAGCAATCTCAACCTGTTATTGATTTTGGGAAAGATTTCAAAGAGTTTGTGGATAATTTACTATATACAATGAAAAACTCCCCTGCAGGGGTTGGAATAGCTGCACCTCAGGTGAATAAACACATCCAGACTATAATAGTTGATGCCTCCGGGTATAAACATAAATACAACAAAACAAACCATGGTCTTATGATTCTGTCAAACCCCAGGATAATAGCACATGATGGAGAAATCATAATAAGGGAAGGCTGTCTTTCTGTTCCTGATTATACAGGGAATGTAAAAAGACATTACTGGATAAAAGTGGAAGCTGAAGATATAAATGGAAAAACAATAACATTTGATACAGAAGGTTTTGAAGCTGTTGTAATTCAACATGAAATGGACCATCTTATTGGAAAATTGTTTATAGATAGAGTAGCCTCTCCAAAGGATATTTTCAAAAGAAAAGTTTACAAAAAATAACTCTATTCCAATCTAAATATCCTAAAATATTGCCTTAATTCTTTTTCAGGAGGATTAGCAGTTGTTTAAGATAATAGAAAGGATTATAGAAAGGCTCTTATGGGAAAGTAGATTTATGATATTTCTTGCTGTCGTAGCAAGTATTTTAGCTGCTTTAATACTTGTTCTTATAGGTACATATGATATATGGATAGTTTTAAAACACTCTTTGCATATGTTTGCTTCCCAATCCTATTTTGAAGAGTTCCATAAAGACGCAATAAAACATATCGTTTCAGCTGTAGATGTTTATCTTATAGCTACTGTTTTACTTATTTTTGGTCTTGGACTTTACGAACTTTTTATATCAAAAATTGATTTTATTGAGAATGCTGAACGTTCTTCTAAAATACTTATGGTTCATACATTAGACCAGCTTAAAGAAAAGCTTGCCAAGGTAATTCTTATGGTTCTTATTGTTACTTTTTTCAAATATGCGATAGAATTTCACTATGAAGATATAAAAACTCTTCTATTTCTGTCAGTGGGAGTTTTTCTTATTTCTCTGTCTATATACTTTATGCATAAAGGACATGGGGAAGAAAATCACGAAGAAAACCATTAGAAAAAGGTTTTACATAAGCCCTCTTTTCTTGAGGGCATCTTCATATATTCTGTTGTACAGAATTCTCCATTCTGGGGTTCCTTCAACAATCTTCTTAGAGTAGGATTTAATCCTCTGTCTTACTTCTTTATCTATTTCCTGTTCCTCTCTAACAAGTTGTTTTAGTATATCAAACACAAGCCTTCTTATTTTATTTGGATGTTCAAACATCTCAATAACATCAGGGTCTTCTGTTTCAATATACCTTTTTATCTGGTGGGCTACCTGGTTCATTCTCTCTTCAGGGTCTAAATGTATATTCCTCTCTTCAGCAAGTTTTTCCTTTACTTTTAGAACAGCTGTTCTATATCGTACCTCTTCACTTTCAAGGATATGCATATGTTGTTCCACAAGCTTTTCAGCTTCTTCTTCTATCTTTTTTTCCTCTTCTATTGCATTATTTATAATTTCAAGTATTTTTTTCTTAAAATCTTCAGGATTTGCTACTTCTATGTAGTGTTTTTCCACAAGTTCTTCTGCTATTTTATTTGATATTCTCTCAACCAGCCTTGCTGGTATTTTCATTAAAAACCTCCTTAAAACTTTATAGAAGTGTTATTATATTACACTTTAAATAATTTTCAAATAAAACCTCTACTACTGATAAAAACTGATTTATATTAATTTTTGTACAAAAATCCAATAAAGGAAAAAAAGATGAAAAGTATACTTGATTTTTTAGAGGCAAAAAAAGAAGGTAAAAAAATAACAATGATTTCAACTTACGAGTACTGGTCTGCAAGGATATGTGAGGAAGCAGGTATAGACTGTATACTTGTTGGAGATTCTGTTGGAATGGTTGATGCAGGATTAAAAACAACTCTCCCTGTAAAGCTTGAAGAAATCATATACCACGCAAAAGCTGTAAGAAGAGGAGCTCCTAACACATTTATAGTGGTTGATATGCCTTTTATGAGTTATCAGGTGTCTGTGGAAAAAGCTGTTGAAAATGCAGGGAAAATAATGAAAGAGACATGCTGTAATGCTGTTAAAGTTGAAGGAGGAGAAGAGATAGCGGATATTGTTGAAAAGCTTGTTTCTACTGGGATTCCTGTTATGGGACATCTTGGACTTACTCCCCAGTCAGTTCATGCTTTAGGTGGATACAAAGTACAGGGAAAAACTGAAGAACAACAAAAGAGAATAATAAAAGACGCAAAAATACTTGAACAGGCTGGAGCATTTTCTATTGTCCTTGAAGCTATTCCTTCAAAGCTTGCAGAAGAGATAACAGAATTTTTAGATATACCAACAATAGGAATAGGTGCAGGTAATAAAACAGATGGGCAGGTTCTTGTTTTCCACGATATGATGGGTTTCTTTGAAAAATCTCCTAAGTTTGTAAAAAGGTATGTGGAAGGGAAAAAGCTTTTTCTTGAAGCCCTGAAAACATTTAAGGAAGAGACAGAAGAAGAGATTTTTCCTGGTGAAGAACACACATATGGCTGAAATCACGAAAAACTGGGAAAAAGCAAAAAAATTTATAGAAGAAGGGAAAATAGTAGTAGCTCCTACAGATACAATCTATGGTATTCTTGCTGATGCCTCTAATCCTGAAGTTGTGGAATATGTGTACAGATTAAAAAGCAGAAAAGAAGATAAACCTTATATAATCCTTATACCTGATGTTCATTCTCTTTCTTTTTTTGGGATAAAGCCTTCAAAGGAAGAAGAAAAACTGCTCAGTAAAAAAGGGATTACTGTAGTGGTTCAACTCCCTGAAAAAAACAGTTTTGAATACCTCCACAGAGGTAAGAAAACCCTTGCTTTCAGAATACCTGAGAAAAAAGAACTCATTGAGTTAATGGAAAAAACTGAAAAACCTCTTATAGCTCCAAGTGCAAATCCTGAGGGAAAAGAGCCTGCAAAAAGTGTAAAGGAGGCTTATGCTTACTTTAAAGATAAGGTACACCTTTACATAGATGAAGGTTTTCTCGAAGGAAAACCTTCCACAATAGTTTTAATCAAAAATGGTAAACCAGTCGTGCTAAGGGAAGGAAATACAAAAAAAGAGGAAATAGAAAAGATTTTAAAAAACTAAGAAAGTTTGTCTACATCAACAAAGTTTAGTTTTTCAGGGAGTTTCTCAACATATATAGACTGGCTTGGAAATGCAAAAGAGGAACCGTGTTTCTCAACAATTTCCATTATTTTAAGATTTATATCTTCTTTAATAGCAAGGTATTCTGACCATACTGCAGTGTTTGTGAATGTGTATATAAATATGTTTAAAGCGCTATCTCCAAACTCATCAAAGAAAACAAGTAATGTCTGGTTTTTATCAATCCCAGGATGGGACAGAAGCATATCTTTTATATCTTTAACAATATCTACAACCTTTTCTTTTGGTGTGTCATAGGTAATACCTATAGTCATTTTGATTCTTCTTATATTTCTACGGGAAAAGTTTTCTATTGGATTGTTTGCTATATAACTGTTTGGAACTGTTATAAGAGATTTTTCAAATGTCCTTACTTTTGTTGTTCTGAGTCCTATATCCTCAACAATACCTTCAACAGAACCTACTTTTATCCAGTCTCCTATTTTTAGAGCTTTATCTGCAAGTATAGATAATCCTCCAAAAAGGTTTGCAGCTGTATCTTTGGCAGCAAGGGCAAGGGCTAAACCACCTAAACCTAAAGATGCTATAAATGCTGTTACATCAATTCCCCACTCCTGTAATACTGCAACAATACCTAATATAAGAACAAAAAGCTTGAGGGATTTTATAAAAAAACTACCGATTTCTTTTGATAGTTCTTTTCCAAATTTTTCAGCAAATGAATATATCTCTCTGGAAAACACATTTATTGAGTTATATATAAGCCAGAAAACAACGATTATAAGAAATGTCCTGATTATATGGTCTGATACTTCACTTTTGACCCCTAATATTTTTACAGCAAACCAGACTCCGAAAACCACAAAGAGAAATCTTATAGGTTTTAAAATAACATTCAGGACTTTATCATCAATACTTGTTTTTGTTTTTTTAACAAACTGATGTATTGTTTTTAGAATAAAAATAGAAAAAATCTTTCTTAAAAACAGAAATAAAAAGAATACAAGAAGGGCTAAAGCCCACTTGTACAGAGGAGTACCTAAAACAGCCTGATTTAAAAAATCTGAAATCTGTTTTAAAACTTCTTTTTCCATCATACCCTTTCTTTAGCTTTTTGTAGTTCCTTCATAATGTTTAACATTTTTATTGTATCATTTTCTAAAAATGGAGGGTTATTAATATTTTTTTCCTCTTTTTCCTTTTTCATAAAAATCAAAAAACCTATAAAACCTAAAATAAAACCTCCTAAAAACCTAAGCATGCTACCCTCCTTTACAGTTCTTTGAACTTGTTTGTTATAGGCATTCTTCTATCCTTTCCAAAGGCTCTTTTTGTTATCCTTATTCCTATAGGAGCCTGTCTTCTTTTATATTCGTTTCTATCAATCATTCTGACAACTTTTTCAACAGAGTTTCTATCAAACCCTCTTTTAACTATCTCATGGACAGGTAAGTCTTCTTCAACATAAAGTTTTATTATCTCGTCTAATATCTGATAAGGTAATAGTTCTTCTTCATCTGTCTGGTTTGGTCTGAGTTCTGCAGAAGGCGGTTTTTCTAAAACTCTTTCCGGGATAACTGGAGAAATACTGTTCCTGTAATCTGCAAGCTGATAAACAACTGTTTTGTAAACGTCTTTTAAAACTGCAAACCCACCTACCATATCACCGTAAAGGGTTGCGTATCCTACACTCATTTCTGATTTATTACCTGTCGCAAGTACTATCCATCCGAACTTATTTGATAACGCCATAAGAAGATTTCCCCTTATCCTTGCCTGAAGGTTTTCTTCAGCTGTACTCCACTTTAATCCTTTAAAAACTGGAGAAAGTTCTTCCATATATCTGTCAAAAAGCTCCTGTATTGGAAATGTGAATATTTCTATACCAAGGTTCTCTGCAAGCTCTGTTGCATCTTCAATACTTTCCTGGGATGTGAACTTTGAAGGCATTAAAACACCTTTTACATTCTCTTTTCCAAGGGCATCAACAGCAATAGTAGCTGTTAAAGAGCTGTCTATACCTCCACTTAGACCTATAACAACTTTTTCAAAATTATTTTTATGTATATAATCTTTAACACCTAAAACTAAAGCTCTGTACATTTCTTCTGTTTCTGTTATATCAAGAACTATTTTTGGGGAAATTTTTTCATGTTTATCCTTTAGTCTGTAATCAATGAATACCTCTTTTACTTTTTCTTCCCTTTTGTATATAGCCCTGAGATTTCTCAACCTCTGGTCTTTAAGTTGAAGTCTGAATATTGAGTCAGGTTCCACATCTGCAATAAGTAAATCTTCTTCAAAGGAAGGAGCTTTTGCAAGAAAAGTGCCATCGGGATTTACAATCACACTATTTCCGTCAAAAACAAGTTCGTCCTGTCCACCTACAAGGTTTACATAGGCTATAGATATACAGTTATCCCTTGCTCTAACTTTAAGCATTTCTTCTCTTTCTTTTGTTTTTCCTGTGTGATAAGGAGATGCATTTATATTTATTACTACTTCTACTCCTTCTATAGCCTGAATGTTTATTGGATTTTCCGGATACCATATATCCTCACAGATAGAAAGACCTATTTTGTATCCTTCTATATTAAGAATTGTTATCTCATTTCCCCTCTGAAAATACCTTATTTCATCAAAAACACCGTAGTTTGGGAGGTAGTTTTTGTGATAAATGGCGTGAACTTTTCCGTTTAAAAGAACTGCTGCTGCGTTGTATATATCCTCTTTTTTATCTACAAAACCAACAATTGTTATTATATCTTTACTCTCTTCCGCTATTTTTTCTAAAGCTTTTAGATTTTTTTCTATAAAACTCGGTTTAAAAAGAAGGTCTTCCGGTGGATATCCTGTTATTGCAAGTTCTGGAAATGCAATAATATCACACTGTTTCTTTTTGGCTTCTTCTATAGTTTTTATTATCTTTTCAACGTTTCCATCTATATCCCCAACAGTAAAATTTAGCTGAGCAAGGGCAATCCTTATTTTTTTCATTCCAGACCTCTATGTAAAAAATATTTACATATACTTACGTAATAGCCGATATTTTATTGTAATATATATTTGAAAATAGATTTCCCTCAGTATAAAAAATTAAAGGTTTAGTGCAATATGGAAAATGTATACTTAGGAAGGCAATCAATACTTGATGGGAATTTAAGTATTTACGGTTATGAACTCTTTTTCAGGGATAAAAAATTTGACTATAAATCAAACTACTCAAACGTTTCAATTGAAGAAACTGCCAGAGTGATAATGAATGTACTTACCTATATAGATTTTAATGAAGTAATAGGCGATAAAAAAGGCTTTATAAAGGTAAGTCCAGAGATTTTGGAAGGAGAATTCATAGATATCTTACCTGCAGAAAAAACAGTTTTTCAGATATCAGGAATATCAAGTGTAACAAAGTATCTAATTTCAACATGTGATAGCCTCAGGGATAAAGGTTATGAAATTGCTGTATGTGTTGATAAAGATTATGAAAAAGTATTACCTCTCCTTGATAGTGTTGATTATATAAAACTTGATATAAACGATTTTGATGACGTAGGATTAAAAGAGATTACAGATGTTTTAAAAGAGTTTTTGAACGCACAGCTTATAGCCAACAGAGTTGAAAATGAAAAGGATTTTTTACTTGCTAAAGAACTTGGATTTGACCTTTTTCAGGGGCATTTCTTTGAGGAACCAGCTTTTTACACAGAAAAAAAGCTTCCTTCTTTTAAGCTTTCTCTTATAACACTACTTAAGTATGCATTAAAGGAAGAAGATTTCAAAAAAATAGAGGAGTTTCTAAAGGTAAATCCAGACCTGAGCTATAAACTTTTGAAATACGTTAACTCTCCATTTTTCTACCTGAGACAGAAGATATCTTCAATAAAACAGGCTTTAAGTATTCTTGGTTATAGAAATCTCCAGAAATGGGTAATCCTCCAGATTTACGCGATGGAAGGGGTTGATATAAAGCATAATCCTATCCTTGAAAGGTCTATAATCCGTGGTAAGATGATGGAAATTCTTACAAAAAAAATAACAGACGATATAGATTTGTTTGATAAATCTTATCTTGTTGGTATGCTTTCTCTCATTGGAACAGTTATAGGAAAAAGTAGCAAAGAGATACTTGATGAGCTAAATGTATCCGATGATATAAAAGAAGCTATTCTTGAGTATAAAGGAACCTTAGGAAAACTTTTAAAGGCTATCATTGACCTTGAGTATGAAAGGATAGAAGATGCCAAAAAAGTACTTGAAACATTAAACCTATCCCTTGAAGACCTTCTGAAAGCTGAGATAGAAGCTATCGCTTACTATGAGAACTTTATAAGTCAGACTTAGGAAAGTAAATTTCTAAGTAAAACTGTTGCGTATGAACCTGGAGGTAGGAAGAACTCTACAGAAGCTGTGCTACTTGTATCTATACTTAATGATAAATTTTCAGGAAAGACAACAGCTTTTCTTTTTCCATCTGTCAGGACTTTTATTCCTATAACCTCTTTTTCAAAGTCTGACTCTTTTATCCTGTGCTCCTTTAATGTTCTGTTTATAACCTCTTCGAGAATTGGGTCTGTTATTTTTATATCTTTTCCTGTGAAGGGAACTGTTAGATTTTTTAAATAGTCTATATCATACACATAGGTATAAAAGTTTAGTTTCCAGTTGTTTATAAAATTAACGCTTTTATACTGGTATTTTTCTTTGATGTACCTGCTTAAATAGATATTCCACAAAAAGCTCTGGAAAGAAAAATTGAACATAAGCCTTACATTTTTAGGAAGTATTCTAAGGGCTTTTTCAGGTTTTAACCCTCTTTTGAGACCAAGAATAAAGTCTTTTTCATAGGTTTCAAGTCTGTTTCTTAACTTTCTATAAATCTCTTCCCAGTTTCCAGGCTTTCCATGGTAGCCTTTGTTTTTTAAATAAATCTCTACTACCTTGTTGTAGTCCTCTTTTAACAGGAAAGGAAGAATAAAGTCTTTCTGTCCCTTTAGTGTTCCAAACCTTTGTTCTCCAAAGTAGTTTGGGAAACCAAAGTGTCTGACAGTTTCTACATTCTTCTGGATATTTTTTATTAGTCTACTGTTTAACCCTCTTATTTTTATTTTAAAGTGGTTTCCTTCAATCTCTCCTATTTCAAGTTTTTTGTAATGTTTACCTACTTTTTTTATACAAAAACCTGATTCTTTAAACAGATTTATACGTCTGGTTTTTATCCATTTTCCATTTTGTTTTTTTAAGCATAAAATTTCCGGAAAATCTCTTTTTATGAGGGTTATGTACTGTTTTGTTATACCAAACTTATCTTTTAAACCGGCAAAGCCTATGTCTGCTGGGTGAATGTTAAACAGTCTTGCTATTAATCTTACAGCTTCTAATGTTGATACATTTGACTTTTCAAGTATGTATAAAGGATATTCTCCTTCTCTGTTTATTTTTATCTTTTCTTCTACTATAAAATCATGCTGAAAGTTTTTTATATGGTTATAAAGTTTCATCTCTTATATTCAAGTGGAAGTCCTTCTTCTTTCCATGCATTTATTCCACCTCTCAGGTTATAAACTTTAAAGCCTAAAGAAGATAAAATCCTTGAAGCAGCAACACTCCGGTTGCCACTTCTACAGTAAACTAATATCTTTTTGTTTTTAAACTTTTCAAGCTTTTCTATATTGTTCCCAAGGGTATCAACTGGGATAAGTATAGAACCTGGTATCTTTCCATCTTCCATTACTTCCTGTGGGGTTCTAACATCAAGTATAACGAACTCTTCTTTTTTCTGTTTAAGCAGGGAGTATGCTTCTTTAGGTGAAAGGTTTTCAAAGTTAGCTAATATGTATCCTTTCTGATAAAGGAAAAATAAAACAGCAAGTAAAATAAGAAAACCTGTAATAATGTTAGAAAAAGAAAGATATTTTTTCATCAGTCATCCCAGTTTGGAGCTTTTATCATTTCTATATCAATATCAGCTTTTGTTCCCTGTGTCCATGGAGCTTTACCATAAACCATGACTTCCTCTGCTTTTACATCTTCAAACCATGCACCTTGAAGTTTAGCTTTTCTCATATCACTGTAGCTTATATTTGTTCCAATAAAACTTGCTTTCTGAAAATCAACACCCCTTAAGTTTGAATAGCTAATATCAGCTTTATCAAGTTTTGCTTTAAACAGCTTTGATGTTTCAAGTCTTGTTTGTTTCATGTCTGCATTTGTAAAGTTTGCGTCTGTAGCATCACAGACCATCATCTGTGCTTTGAACATTTTTGCATTCTCAAAGTTTGCTTTTCTAAGATTTACCCTCTGGAGTATAGCCCTTGAGAGATTCGCGTTTTTAAAATTTGCCCCTGAAAAGTCTGCATCTGCTATAAAAGCTCCTTCAAGATTAGCTCCTTCAAGGTTTGCATTTCTTAGCTCTGCTCCTGTAAATGTTGCTCCAGAAAGGTCCTGACCTGATAAATCTATACCATCAAGCTCTGCAAATGAAAAATCCATATCTTTAAGGGATTTTCCCTCTTTTATCATCTTTTCAACTTCTTCTTTAGTTAAAAAATCCATACTAAACCTCCTTGTAATCCTTATTAAGAAGGATTATATACTCTTTGTAAAGAACTTTTATGAGTAATATTAGTATTCTTTTGTTGTTATTTTATAAACAAAATCTATCTCTGCTTTTTCTGGTTGACTTCCTACTGCTTTTTGTGAAAAAACCTTTATTGAGTAAAGCTCTATACTTTCTCCCTCCAACATTGACCCTTCTTTTGCAAGTAGAAGTGCAGATACCTTATAGCCATCTAAGTTGTTAAAATCTGGACCTAAGTCTATAACGTTAGCTTCTACTGCATTTGATGTTGGACAGTGTAAATTTTCATCAAGTTCTGTACATTTACATGAAACAGAACCATCTGCAGATTTACAGTCAAGGGTTTCAGCTTGAAGATTCGCCATTATAAAGTTTGCAGCTCCTTTAGCTGCTTCAAGGGCTGTAGAATACCTCTTACTTGTACCAGACATACCACTTTCTGTGGTAAGAAGATAAAGTAAAGCTCCTATAAATGTTAATGCTACAAGACCAAGAACAAGAGCAGTTACTAAAGCTACTCCCCTTTCGTTTTTCCCCATAATCCACCTTATAAATTCATTGGTTTTACTGTTATTTTTAAGACCTTCCATCTGTAATGCTGATAGTTAGCCGGAAGGTTTAGTTTAATCCCATCTACTTCTATATATCCTGTGGAATTGTTAAATGTGTATTCCGGGTCGTACTTTCCTTCCTGCATTAAAAGGTAAACTGTAATAAGTTTCAGGCTCTTTCTTAAATCCCTCGTATCCACTGAACCATTTCCATTTAAATCTGTAAAAGAAGAGGACTTATCAAGGATTCCATCACTGTTAGTATCGTAAAATGATTGTGTATCATACTTATCAATTAAACCATCTCCATCTGTATCTATACCATACCTGATTTTAAAATCTGAAACACAATCAATAACAGGTTTATTATTTCTAAGTAGATTTCTGGTGCCTGGATTACAATCCCCAAGGTTATTTGAAGAAGAAAGCCTGTACTCAATTAAATGGCAGTACTGGTTTATACATCCTGACCCTGAATTGTTGATAACATTCATATCTATAGGAAAAGCAGCAAATATTCCTTTTTTAGGACATGTTATTGTATCATCAAGCTTTAAAAAGGAAGATGTGGATATAACCTTTTTCTTAGCGTCAAGGATTATTATGTACTTGTTGTTTTTATCATACCTTTTATCAATAACAACGCTATCCTTTAAAAGGTTACCGGCACTTTCACATTTAATCAGAAGCCATCCAAATGTCTTTTGATTCGTGTTGTTGAGAGTAGACCTGATTATAAGCTTTGGTATTGAGCTGTACCACTCTACAGGTGGTCTTGATTCGTCTCTACCAACCCCATAGCCTGCGTGTTCAAGGTCTAACCTTATCAGTTCACTACCTACAAGCTTTTCCATTTCTGTTTCTATAGAAATAGACTCTCTTTTGAACCCTTTTAACAGATTTGTATAAGTAAGGTAAGCTCCTCCTAAGACGAGAAGAACTATAAACATAGTTATAATAAGCTCAACTAAAGAAAGTCCTCTATTACTGGTTAACATCTTTCCTCACCACAGTTTTTGTGGAATAAACCTCTTTTTTGTTTCTATCACACACTTTTAAAACAACTTCATAAAAATATCCTTTATCCTGAATTTTTCCAACAACATAAAAAGGGTATTTAAAATTGCCAAAATCTCTTTCTACTTTGTCTGAATTGTCTGCAGATGAACAGATATCGTGCTTGATAATAGATGTATTAAACGTTGTTTTGAAGGTATTGAGTTTTTCCTGTGCAATTTTTACAGCTTCATCTCTTATTTTATTGTTAAGAGAGATACGGTAAGATGTTAATGCTGCACTTAGCAAACCTATGAGTATTAAAGACAAAATTACAAGTGCAACTAAAGCTTCAATTATTGTAAAACCTTTATTTTGCTTCACACTTTCCCCCTGTATACTTACCTAATCTTATTCTAATGTCATCTATTGATACACAATCATACTGGGCTCCTACTGTGTAGTTTTTTGCGTATATACTTGGTCCACTAAACGTTCCTCTTGTATCTATAAAAACTTCTTTTCGTGAACCGTTAAAATCAAACTCATTATTGAGTTTTACTGAATAAACCTTTCTGTTATTTTTATCATAAACATCAATACTGTTTTTACTTAGCTTTATTATATACTCTTTTTTCTCTGAAAAAGCTTTTGTCCTGAACATCTGGAGAACACCATATATTTTTTTAGTATCACCTTCTATAGACATTTTTGTTTTCCATTTTGTGTAATAAGGAATAGCTATCATAAGAAAAATGGAAATTATACTGGCAACTACGATAAGTTCAATTAAAGTAAAACCTTCTTTTTCTTTTATTTTTCTAACCATAGAATTATCTCTCCCCTTCTTCCTTTTATTTTTCCAGATGTTATAAGTGGCGTAGGTGTTTCAGGTGGTGTACCTGTCATCCATGATGAAGTTTTTCTAACTTTTTTATACAGTTTTCCTCCTTTAAAGGATTTTAAACCAACCTCTTTTATGTCTCCCCCTGAAAGCTGGAGTAGAAGTTTTCCTTCAACATTCCTTATAGGGTAAGATGAGCATTCATCTTCTATACTTCCTCCTGTAGCACAGTTTAGAGCCCAAAGCCTTGTTCTACCTCCAAATCCGCAAACGTCCTCTGTTGGCTCGGTAGTGGTAAAAATGATTATATTTTGATTACTGACTGTTGGGTCTGTAATCATTCTCTCAGGGAAATAAGCTTTATCTGAGGTATTCAGTGGAACTTTCCATGATATAGGAGGTTTAAAACCACAGGCATCAGAGGGAGATGTGGAAAAGTTTTCATTAGGCTGACACGTTTTGATACCTGCATTACAGTTTATTCTTATTCCGTACAACATGTTTGGCTGGTCTATTTTTGACTCATCAATTTTAAAAAACCACTTTCCTGTTCCAAAATACATATACCAGTTATTAAAACATTTCATAAAGGCAACTTTTGCTGTTATTGGTTCTATACCTCTAAAATACACATCATATTCCCAGTTATCTACCTTTCCTTCAGATGTATTTAAGAATAGTATTCCTCCTCTCCAGTTTTTCTTTTCCCTGTATGAAAAACCAAGGGCTACATAATCAGTCTGACCATCTTCATCAAAATCTAAACCTTCAGTAAACAACCTTCCCCCAAATGCATTCTTTATCCCTGTGTCTACAGTCCTGACCAGCTTTCCTGTATCAACATCAACAATAAAAAGTTTTAAACTCTGGTCTGAATCACCTCTGTAGTTCGTTGGACCTGACGCAAATATCACATAATCCTTATCCCCTTTCTTCACTACCCCTGGACCTGAAAATGAAAAACCTAAATCTTTATTACTGAACTCCCATAAAAATTTTGGCTCCTCTGGGTCTGTTATGTCTAATGCAAAGTACGATGATAAACCTACACATTCATTTGACCCTTTGTCCGGACACGTATCTGATGGTGGATTTATACAATCACTTCCATTACATCCACATCCTCCTCCTAACCTCATTCCCCCTATAAGTATCTTTCTCCCTTTGTAATCAAACACGTATGGTGATGCGTCAACAAAGTACATATGACAGTAGTTCGGGTCTGGTAGGTACCTGAGATAAGGTAGTACATTTTTTGGTATAAATGCCCACAGTTCTTCTCCTAAAAGGTCTGTTGTACAGTCTGTTTTGCTGTTGCATAGTTTTGCTATCTGGTTTTCCCCAAGGTTATCTTTTGATATATATCCTACTCTGAAGGCGTGGAGCATACCTCCGTTAGAGCCTGCGAAGACTACTGCGTATCCTTTGTCAGGGTAGTTTACTATTTTTGGAGATGAGTAGATTATATCTGACAGTTTCCATACGTCTCCTGCATCATTTACTGTCCTGCTTCTACATCCTTCTATGTCTTCCCCTCTTATATATTTAACAAGATTAACTATTTTTTCTTCCTCTTCTCCAAGACAAGCAGGCATATTCTCTATATCTCCAAGAAAGGAAGAAAAATCTTGAATATTAGTTATCTTAAATTCTGTAAGATTTCCTGAGTCTGAAACAGTAAAAATCTTTCTATTTTCCTCAGGTGTATCCTTCAGTATTTTCCCAGCCTCCCATATAGGATGCATTTCATCTAAAGACTGGTATGTTCCAACATAGTAAGCCTTTCTTCCATTTTTGTTTGATTGATATGTATCTATCTTTAAGGAACCATTGTTGTCTATCTTGAAGTCAAGAATATAATCTCCTGTAAGGTCTAATACTTTATTTTCATTTGTATCTTCTCTTATATTTTTTGCTTTTGATGTGTTATAAAACCAATAGCTGTAAAGATAACCTATCCATGTTAGGTTATTTTCCCCAATCTTTTTTTCTGGATAAAATATAGACTGTACAGCAACAACTCCTTTTTTTGTTCTATCTGTTAAAGCTGAAACAGAGGTGGAAGAAGCAAGACTTTTAAGGATACCTTCAAAAATAGCTATTATTGCCTTTTTTAGCTCCTGTGGATTATTCCCCTGTTTAAATGTATCAGGTTCTCCATCCCGGTTGTTGTCCCACTCTTTACATGTATCCTCAGGAATAGGAAGAAAAGAACCACATGTATCACATTTTTTTATATCTTCATTATTTGTTCCTGTACAAACAGCTTCTCCTCCACCACACTCTGGAGCAGGTGTAGGAAAATGATTATACATACAGGGAATTCTGTCTTTATCTAAATCTACAAAACCTCCGTATATAGCAGTATTTCTTATTGAGTTTTGACCATAGCCAGTATAAAGGAAAGCTGCCACTGTGTAAGTTTTTACATTCTGGTTTCCTTTTAGATTGTCAACTAAATCTGCATTTCCACCTTCCCACATTAAATAAGCTGGTTTAGCTGGGTCTATAGCACATGAGAATTTATAATCTGCATCAGCTGGATTTTTTATTAAGACTGCTCCATTTTCACATTTCATTATATAATCAGAGTATTTATACCCGTTCCATGCTCCATCTGTTATAAGAAGTACAAAATTTCTTGCACATGAAACGTATTCCTCTTTTCCATCATGGTTAACATCAAACTTATAGGGATTTTGATATTTATCTTTTTCTAACTTTTTCTCTCCAGTTAAATCCTTTTCCCAGACACCCTCTTCAAGGGAAAAGTATCTTCTGACTTCGTCTAAAGCTTCTCCTGTTGGTGTTCCTCCACCAGGAGCTTGTTTGTTTATTTCGTCTATTATTTTTTTATAGTTGTACCTGGGATAAAGCCACTTTTTTATTACCGTTGAACCTGTTAATTCACCTTCCTTTGTATTTTGTGTATATCCTCCACCGTATATAACAAGGCCTATTCTTGGCTTTTTATCGTATCTCTGTATTTCCTGAAGAATACCTTTAACCTTTTTTTCTATTTTGTCATAAGTAGTTGTATCCTCTTTTTTTATCAAAATTCCTGTATCAAGCTCAATAAAGTTACCGTCTTTTGTTAATTTACCACCTGTTAAAATCCATCTCAGGATATCTATTCTTGTCATATACTTGTAGTTTAAGTAGTTACCTGAGTAAACCTTTCCTGAAGAGAAAGAGTCTTTAACCTCTTGAAACCAGCATTTTTTCTCTCTTATATTTTCGCATAGTTTCACATATTCTTTGTCTGGAAAGAAGAAGCCATAGTAAGTTTTATCTTCATTGTAATCGTTATCGTTATCATAGGTATGATAGGTGAAGTCTGACATACTACCACTGTAATCAAGTACAAGCATGAGATTTGAATAAGCTCCTTCCTGCAGGAATGGAGGAGTAGCACAGTATTTTGTAGATGCTACGGAGAGAGCGTAATCAAAGAACAAAAAGACAATCAGTATTACTATTAACATCTCAATCCCCTGCTTTTTTTATCTTATCTACACTCTCCCCATCAAAATAAAATAAAACTGTATCTTCTTTTTTTAAGTTGTTAATAATGTTTTTATAGTTGTTGGATATTGCTATTTTTATAATGTCATTTTTATAAGCTGAACTTAAAACAAGAACCTTTATAAAGTTTCTACCTTTTTCTAAAACAGTACCTCTAATAACAACTGGTTCTAATTTTGTTTTCCCTGTTTTTGCATTTATAACCTGATTTGCAAAGGAGACATTTAACATTCCAAGTAGAAAAAATATTAACCCAAGTGCAGATTTCATCACTATTTCTCCGCGTTCTCCAAATAGATTATCAACATACTAATAAAATAATCAAGAAAGTACAAAAAATCATGAAAAAAATGTAAAAATTACTTTTCAAACCAGAGCATAACCTCCCCACTTCTGATTATCTGATTTATATAAGGAGAGATAGGAGGTGCTCCCTCAGGTCCTATTCCACTAAAGAATGGGGAAGCTTTTTCTGGTGTTTTATTGTTCAGATACTTAGATAAGGATTTTTCCCTTACATCGCCGTTAGATGTCTGAACAAGGACTTTTCCTTTTGCTCTGGTTATTGGATAACTTGCACACTGTTCAGAAAGGGCTCCTCCTGTGGCACAGTTTAAAGCCCAGACTCTTGTTCTTCCACCAAATCCACATATGTCCTCTGTTGGTTCAACTGTTGTAAATACTATTATATTTTGTTTAGTAGTCGTTGGGTCGGTTATACACCTTTCTGGATAGAACCCTTTATCGTCTGTATTTAGCGATATAGACCAGGACTTATAAAAAGAACTACCTGAGCATATATCACTTGAATTACGGGCAAAGTTCTGGTCAGGTGTACATTCTCCTCCATTACAATCAAGTTTTATTCCATAAAGTTTATTTGGTTGATTTATAGATGATTCATCTGTTTTATAGAACCATCTTCCTGTTCCAAAGTACATGTACCAGTTATTGAAACATTTCATAAATTCAACTTTTGCCGTTATCGGTTCTATATCATCAAAATATCTGGAAAAATTCCATTTTGAAGGATTATAATCTTTTACGTTGCCAAAAATAATACCTCCACGCCATTTACTATTAACTTTTTTAGAATAGCCTAAAGCTATATAATCTGTTATTCCATCTTCATCAAAATCTAAACCTTCAGTAAATAACCTTCCACCAAAAGAGTTTTTTATTTCGCTTCCTAAAGCTAAAATGATACTGTTGCCTGGGAATCTATCTACAGTCCTGACCAGCTTTCCTGTATCAACATCAACAATAAAAAGTTTTAAACTCTGGTCTGAATCACCTCTGTAGTTCGTTGGACCTGACGCAAATATCACATAATCCTTATCCCCTTTCTTCACTACCCCTGGACCTGAAAATGAAAAACCTAAATCTTTATTACTGAACTCCCATAAAAATTTTGGCTCCTCTGGGTCTGTTATGTCTAATGCAAAGTACGATGATAAACCTACACATTCATTTGACCCTTTGTCCGGACACGTATCTGATGGTGGATTTATACAATCACTTCCATTACATCCACATCCTCCTCCTAACCTCATTCCCCCTATAAGTATCTTTCTCCCTTTGTAATCAAACACGTATGGTGATGCGTCAACAAAGTACATATGACAGTAGTTCGGGTCTGGTAGGTACCTGAGATAAGGTAGTACATTTTTTGGTATAAATGCCCACAGTTCTTCTCCTAAAAGGTCTGTTGTACAGTCTGTTTTGCTGTTGCATAGTTTTGCTATCTGGTTTTCCCCAAGGTTATCTTTTGATATATATCCTACTCTGAAGGCGTGGAGCATACCTCCGTTAGAGCCTGCGAAGACTACTGCGTATCCTTTGTCAGGGTAGTTTACTATTTTTGGAGATGAGTAGATTATATCTGACAGTTTCCATACGTCTCCTGCATCATTTACTGTCCTGCTTCTACATCCTTCTATGTCTTCCCCTCTTATGTATTTTATTAGATTTTCAACCTTTTCTGAACTGGTACTTCCTAAACAGGATGGGAAGGATAGATAATTTCCTAAATAATCTTCAAAAAGCGTTTTTGTTATTGATTTAAATGGAACCAGATTGTTATCTGTGGATACAGTGTATATTTTTCTTGCAGAAGGAGAGGTTTCTTTAAGTTTTTCTCCTGCTTCAAAAACGTACTGGACCTCATCAAGGGATGAGTATGTTTTTATTAAGCTACCTTTATCACCATCAGAGTCTGGCTGGTACACATTAATACGAAGTTTCCCTGAAGAATCAACATCAAATTGAATAATACCATCATCTTTATCAAGTGCTTTGTTGTTATTAGAGTCTTCTCTTATGTTTTGAACTTTTACAGAGCTGAAGAACCAGTACCCATAAAGATAACCTATCCAGTTTGTTTTATACCCATTAAAATGTTTCTCGGGATAAAACACAGTCTGAGCGAGAATTGAACTTTTTCTTCCTCTACTTGAAAAAGCAGAAACTGTTGTTGAAGACGCTGTTTTTTTAAGTATATCGTTGATAGCATCAAGTATAGCTTCTCTTAAGGCAAAACCATCTTCTGCAGCGTAAGCTTTTCCACCTCCGTTATCGGCAGTGTCTTTAAGAATAGGCCTTATAGTACCTCCTGCAAAGCCTACTGTGTAAATAGTAAGATATTGATTTCCATCTAAATCATCTCTTAAATCCCTATAGTCATCTTTATCTTTGTTCCAGTGGGCCCAATAAGCAACATCATCAAGGTTATCATGACCGTATGCATCCTGGTCTGTTGAGCTACAATCGCAGTTTTGTTCTACTTTACAGTCTGAACATGTTTTGCCATCTTCATCGTAGTCTACGATAAAATCCGGAATATTTGCGTCTTTAAACGGATATCCATCTGTGAATATAAGGACAAAAGATTTTGCACATTTTACCTTTTGACTGTATTCAGGATAGTAGAAAGGGTCTTTCTCTGGAGATGAGCTGTCAGCAAGCTCAAAATCATTAGAAGAATAGTAAGGTGATTTTTGTTCAAAGTACCTTATAATCTCCCAGAGGTTTTCTGCTATAGGAGTTGTTCCCCATACAAGGGGATAATGCTCTACAGCATCTACTATATCATCAAGGCTTGTTCCTATATAACCGTTTAACTGTCTATAACCGTTATCTGAGGAAGGGTCTTTTATGAATGGGTTTTTAGGAATGTAAAATTGAAGAGTACCACCATCTAATTTGTTTTTATTGTATATATTGGAACTGTTTTCATCGTATCTGTAAAATGTTATACCTAACCTGACTTTATCGTATATATCGTGTAGTATACCTTTTGGCTCCTTCTCTTTTACAACAGCTATATTAAACACATTGTCTGTTCCTATAGATATAAAACCTACAGTTTCTTCAGTATGACGTGTTTCTCTATCACATGAACGTTCTTCTTCAATTTTAACTTTGACATCTGCTCCATCCCATTTATATCTTAATTCGGCAGTATCTGGTCCATTTGTTGTCTGCATATCAGCAAGGAATATACCTGCGTTTGGCTTTGATAAAGGGATTTTTTTCATTTCATTGGTAACTTTTTCAGCTCTGCCTACTTCAAGGTAAGTATTGTCATCAATCTTTAAAACAGTAGGCTCTATTGCTATAAATGACACTCTTTCTTCTTCATGTCCCCCTTTTTCTTCTTCTTCTTCCATTGCTATATCAAAACCTGAGGTTGATACATTTTTTATCCTGAGTGTTACCGGGTCTTTTTCATTAATTGAGACTATTGAAGCAATGACAACAGGTTTTCTGGAGAAGGACAAAGGTGGAAAATCAACAGATTGCCAGTTTTCTACAGTTTCGTCTTCTTCACAACCGTTTGTGTATCTATTTATATACTCATTTAGATTTATATTTTCTGCTAAAAGCTTTGTTCCGTCTTCTAAAGTGTACTCTCCCTTTTCAACAACAAGGTAAGAAACATTTTCATAAGTGTGAGTCCTGTTATTGTCTAAATAATCCCATTCCTGAACTCTTATTTTAAATGAATTGGATGTTACCTTCCTTATTCTGACTATTGCTGGGTCTGTTCCCTTATAGGATAGAGGTTTTGCAATTACAACAGGATGGGAGTAGTTTCTTTTTAAATGAACAGTCTTCCACTTATGGTTTATAGATACAGTTCCAAACTCTCCTATTGTATCTCCATACTTATCTTTTAGAAAAAGGCCGTTTATTTTTTTTGAAGCAATAAGTTTTTCGTAAGGATAGTACTCGTTCTTTTTCTTTCCACTATTAGCTGGACTTTTTATTTTAAAAATAGTCCTATCTGGAAATGGAGAATAAAGAGAAGCATATTCATACGTTTTACGGAAACTGGGATCTGAGGGTTCGTTATTACCTAAAACTTTCCATTCTTTTTCCCCATCACCATCATAATCATAACCGTCTCTATCTTCTACCTTTCCTCCAACAAGAACCATTCTTGTAGCATCTATTCTTCTTGTCACAAGCCAGTTAAGAAAATTACCACTCCAACAGTTGTCATCTGTTTCTGGGTCACATTCTTTTTCTACAAATGCTCCTTTTGCAGATGTATCAACATTAACATCATAAGGTTTCCCTGTATAAGCAAAAACATCAACTGGTATATTCTGGTCATATTTATACGTTTTATCACTATCAAATATGCCGTAGTACTTTTTATCTGGATTGAAATTTTTCCCATTCTGTTCATACATAGGCTCTTTCATACTACCAGAGTTATCAAGCATGATAACAACATTTGGTTTGATTGTACTTGTTAAAAAAGGAGGGTATGCACAGTAGCTACTATCAGCATAGGATTTTTGTAAAAACAAAACAGATAAGTATATGAGGACAAAGAAATATCTCTTCATTAAGGAACTCCTCTCCCCTTTAACTTTCTGTCTATTTTTGGATATTTCCATAAATAAATCGTGAGTATTTCTTATTTTTTTGCCTAAAGATATCTATAAATATCAAGGGATTAACTTTTTCAAGAAGTTCATTATTTTATCTATTATTTTTTTCAATAAAGACTTATCAA
>CAZOTZ010000001.1:29179-42156 GCA_964582875.1 uncultured Aquificales bacterium
TTTTTCAAGAAGTTCATTATTTTATCTATTATTTTTTTCAATAAAGACTTATCAACATGTTGTTCTTCAAGTCTTTCCTTAACGTACTCTTCACCTTTCTTCTTCTTAAGGTCTTCTGCAATTTCAGTAAAAACCTCAAGGGGGTTAAAAGGTTTTTTCATAACAGCTGTTGCTTTCATATGTTTGAAAAATGCTTCCTCATCTTCTGTGAGGTCTTTTGCAAGTATTACAAAAGGAATTTCATCTACATCTTCTCTTCTCTTCATAAAGGAAAGGATTTCCCATGTAGGCTGGCCGTTTACCCTCACTTCAGCAATTATCCCATCTAAATCCCTGTTATTAAGAATTATTTCTTTTGCTTCGTTTATGTCTTCTACTCTGATTATTTCAGAATTACTAAACTGGGCTATTTCTCTTAAAACGTTGTAAGTATCAATATCCTCATCAATAAGCAGTATCCTCATCCTCTATCCCTTAAACAAATTTTATTTCAGGGAGTTTATCTATAAAACCTTTTTCATAGGCTTCCTTTAAGAAAAGTTCTATAGCTTTTCTCCCCCTTTCCCCATAATCAACTGTAAGGTCATTAACGTACATCCCTATAAATCTATCTGCCTTTTCTTTCGTCATACCCCGTGCATACTTTAGTGCATATTCCACAGCTTCTTCCCTGTGTTCAAGGGAGTACTTTATACTCTCTCTAAGTATCTCTGAAACCTCTTTCATAACATCTTCGCCAAGGTCTTTTTTTATAACGTTTCCCCCTAAAGGAAGCGGAAGTCCCCCTGTTTTTTCATACCACCATTTTCCCAGGTCAACAATACAGGTAAGACCTTCATCTTTGTATGTGAGCTGACCTTCATGGATAATAAGACCAGCATCAACTTTACCTTCTTTTACAGCTGGTATTATCTCATCAAAATTTATAACCTCATAGTCAAAGTCTTTTGTACCTAAAAACAGTTCAAGGGCAAGAAATGCTGATGTAAGTGTTCCAGGAACAGCTATTTTTTTGTTCTTAAGCTCTTCTACAGGGAAAATCTCTTTTGAAACAACCATAGGACCGTAGTTATCTCCCATACTTGCCCCACTTGATAAAAGGGCGTATTTGTCAGCAACGTAAGGAAATGCATGGATTGAAATAGCACTTACTTCATACACACCTTCAAGGGCTTTTTTGTTTAGGGTTTCTATATCAGAAAGTACATCAATAAATTTATAACCTTTTGTATCAATCTTATTCTGGTTTATTGCGTAAAACATAAATGCATCATCTGAGTCTGGACTGTGGGCTACGTGGATAGTCATTTTTTCTTCTTTTATTTCCATTCTACACTCCATTGTAAAAATTTTTTACACTCATAAAAGATATTAAACATTTTATAACAACTTGACACTCTTTCCAAAACTCTCAAAATCAGGGTAAGGTTTTGCTGTTATCTGAACTTTCTTTTTAAGAAAAGGATGAAAAAAAGAAATCCTGTAAGCGTGTAAAAGCTGTCTTTTAACATTTTTCAAAAGATAGCTATCTGTCTTTTTTATACCGTAGATTTTATCCCCAACAATAGGGAAACCTGTTTTTGAGAGGTGTATTCTTATTTGATGTTTTCTTCCTGTTTTTATCTCTACTTCAAACAAGGTAAAACCGTTTTTAGCTTTTTTGACTGTAAGAATACTCTTTGCGTATTTTTTTTCTACAGGTATGTTTATAACCTTTTTTTTAAATGGAGCTTCATTTATAGATATTGCAAGGTAGTGTTTTTTTACCTGCTTGTTTTCCCATAGTTTTTTAAACTTTTCAAATACTTTTGTATCCTTCGCAAAAAGAACCACACCTGAAGTTTCTTTATCTAATCTGTGTATAGCTTTTATTTTAGAATTTATCTTTTTTCTTAAAATATCCTCTAAAGAACCTTTTTTCCCTTCTGTTTCAATGAAAGGAGGTTTTTGCAGTGCTAATATGAACTCATCTTCGTAAATTATACTTTTTTTGAGTTCCCATTTTGGAACGGAAAAATCTATAACCTCTACTTTGTCTCCTTTTTTCAGGTTATGGTTTGCTATCCATATTCTCCTGTTGTTAACAAAAACTGTTTTACTGTCTATTAACTCTTTTGCTTTGTTTTTTGAAATTTTTAGCTTTTGTGCCAAAAAACTTTTTAAGTCTACATCTTTATCAACTAAAAGCTTCTTCATAAATCCTCTTTTCTTAATGCTTTTTTTAGGAATAAAAATATATACTCTTTTACTTTCGGTAGTAGAATAACCCCGTGCCCTGTTCCTGATACAAAAATAGCAGTTCCATTATTAGTTATTTTCATAAGTCTGTTTACAGTTTTATTCGCTCCTAAACTGTCATTGTAAGAAGAGATATAAAGAACAGGGTTCATGTAAGAAGCTAAAGCTAATTCTACATTCTCTTTTCCTGGTACAAATTCAGAACCTGGAGATATAGAAACAACAGCTTTTATATCCTGTTTTGCAACAACAGGTATAATAGATATACCTCCTAAAGATGCTCCTATTAAGAAAATATTTTCACTGTCTATTTTCTCATTATCAAGGAGGTAGTCTATCCATAATGATATATCTTCAGGTATTTTTTCAAATCTTACTTTTTTCCAGCTTTTTTTAAAAAAGTTTACAAGGTCTAAAAGAGAGTTATATGAAGGTTTAAAAACTATTTTATTTTCCTTACCGTTTTGCATAACAGAAAGTCCATGTCCCCTTAAATCTATTAAAAGTGTAGCAAATCCCATTTTTCTGAGTTCTTTTGCAAAATCAGACCATATCATATGGGTTGTTCCAAACTGATGGGCAAAAACAACAACTGGATATTTATCTTCTTTTTGTTGGGGATAATCAATAAAACCTACAAGTTCAAAACCATCTTTAGTTTTTATCTTCACTTCTTTTGCCATTACACCCCCTGAAAACAAAATCAGCACAATAAAAAAAATAAGTTTTTTCATGACTGAACCTCCTTCACAAAACAGGCTGGTTTTTCTCTTCAAGTTTTTCAAGGTGGGTTGAGTAATTTAAAAACCTTATTTCTGAGTGGTTCTTGTACATTCTTAAATAAGAAAGACCTGTGTTTGCATGTCTAAGTCCCCAAAGGTGTTCAAGTCCCAGACCTGTGGAAATACATATAATCCCCTGTATTGAGCCTCCATGTCCTACTATAAGAATATTTTCTTCTTCAACTTTTTTTAAAAAGTCTAAAAAAGAAGAAATTCTTTCCTCAAATTCCTTCACATCTTCCTGTGAAGGTAAAGGACAGGCAACAGGGTTTTTTAACCAGTTATGGAAGTCTTCAATATGGTTTTTGTATATATACTCGTAGGAAAGTCCTTCCCAGTTTCCAAAATGCATTTCCCTAAGTCTTATATCTACCTCAGGGGTTATACCAAGTACATCTCCTATTATCTGGGCAGTTCTATAAGCTCTTTTAAGGTCTGAAGTAAAAATCCTTTCTACAGGAAATTTTTTCAACTCTTCTGCCACAAGTCTTGCCTGAACTACCCCTTTTGGTGTAAGGTCTGTGTCTATATGTCCCTGTATTATTTTTTTTGCGTTGTATTCACTCTCTCCATGTCTGCACAAAAGTATATTTTTCTCCATCTTTACTCCAATATAAAGGAAACAGGAACTTCTTTGCAGTCATTAAATTTTACACAATGGATACACTCAGTCCAGACCTTTTGGGGAAATTCTGATTTTTCTGATACTTTAAAACCAAGTTTTTCAAAAAACTCAGGAACATACGTTAAGGCAAAAACTTTTTTTACCCCAAGCTCTTTAGCATCTTTTATACATTCTTCAACGAGTTTTTTACCTATTCCTTTATGCTGATACTCTTCAAGAACAGCAAGGGATTTTATTTCCGCTAAATCTTCCCAGTAAATATGAAGGGAAGAGATACCGATAATTTTCCCATCTTCTTCATAAACAAAAAAATCTCTTATGTTCTCATATATACTGTTTAAACTTCTCGGTAAGAGAATTCCTTTTACAGCGTAAATTTGAAGAATATTAAAAATGTCTTTTGCATCTTTTACAGTAGCCTTTCTTATCAATTAATCTATCTGTCCTCCGCTTTTGCTTGACTAATAGATTATACAACCAAAAAGTTTTTAAACTATCTGAAAAGAACTGTTAATGTTATTTTTTTACCCTTCCTTAACACTGTGATACTGCTTTTTTCCGGAGGGGATATCAAAAGGATTTTAAGGTCTGATAAAGAGTTTATTTTTTGTCCGTTAAATGCAGTTATAATATCCCCTTTTCTTATTCCAGCTTTTTCAGCTACAGATGTTTTTATAACACTCTCAACTTTTAGCCCTTTGTCAGTTTCTTCAACATAAATACCAAGTTTCTTTGAGGAAATACCTTTTATATCTGAAGGGAAAACAAAATAGTCAGCTTTTCCCTTTTCTGGCTGTTCTCCATTTAAAATGATTGCCTGTTTAACAGTTAATCTTCTTTTAACCCTATCTGGAATTCCATAACCGAATGCTAAATGGCCATTGCCTGCGAGAACAATAACTGTTCTGTTTTTGTTCTTTTTCAGGTAATCTGATATAGTTTCAGCCATTGTTTCATCCCATAAAACCTGGGACTGGTAAAAGAAATCAAAATTTTTTAACGCTTTACTGCTGTGTATTCCAAAAATCCTTAATAGATAGTTTTTATAATTTAGATTTGAGAAATCTACTTTTTTTGGAATTTTTTCAAAATCTTCCTTTGATAAACTATCAATACCTTTCCTCGCAACTTTTTCAACTATTTTGTTGTCAATATTTAAACCTAAAACTGGTATTCTGTGTTTTTTTGCGAACCTGAGTATAGGCTTGTAAAGGTTGTAGTCGTACTTCCACTGGGTAAAGTAGTGGGTTTTTTTCAGCATATCTTCTTCTGTTATTTTTCCATGGATATACATATCAATGTATTTCTGGAATCTTCTCCCAAACATTTCCATTCCTATAGCTATGTTAACACCTTCCTGATACAGGCTTTTTATTATCTGATACTGGACTGTATGATGGGAAAACTTCGTATGCTGTTCCCCTACGTATATAACATTCATATCTTTAATCTGTTTTAAAAGAGATTTGAAAGAGATAAAACCTCCTTTGTCTATTACTACTGCAGGTTCATTCAAAACTACTTCTATTCCTTTTTTACTGTCTGTTTTTTCTGGTTTTTTTTCTAAGTTTACAAATGTGTAGCTTCCGTAATGGTTTATCTTTTTGATAAGAAATAGAAGTTTTTCTTTACTGTTTGTATTAATAACAAATATAGATTTTCTTTCTGAAAAAGGATTTTTTATACCTTTTATAAAAGTCCCATTTTCATCAATAGTTTTTCCTATTATCCTTTTCAAAACAGGGTTATTTTTACCTAAAACAACAACGTTTTTATTTTTTATAAGTGAGTATTTGAAATCTCTGGGGAAAAGGATTTTCTTTGTTGGAAACATGTCAATAACAGCTTTGTAAAGGGATTTATTCTTTTCTTCTACAAATATTACAGGAGAGTTATCCCCTAAAAAGAAGTACAAAACAGGAGGTATCTCATCTTCTTTAAGGTTTCTAAAAAGGTTGTACTCTTTATCTAAAGCAAGTTTTAAAGGTACATCTTCTGTAGCTAAAGTTTCAATATTTTTCTTTATGAGAAAAGTGTATTTATCTGTGTAAGATTGTATATGTGTAGAAACAACAGTGTCATTGTCTTTATCAAGCTTAATTTTTGTTTTAAAAAGACCATCTGTATCAATATAAGAAGAGATATCTTGTATATCTAACTTAACCATTCCTTTTTCTTTTATCCATCTGTCAAATAGTTTAGAAAGGTCTTTTTTTGAAATCTTTTCAAAAGAAGTTTCTATATCTTCCCATGAAGCTCTTTTAAATCTGTTTTTTAAGTAAAAATCTCTGATACTGCCCAAAAAAACTTCATCTCCAAGATAAAATTTCAAATAATGGAAAAACATAGCAGCTTTTCCATAACCTATTGCTTCATCAACAGTGTTTCTCTTGTATACAAAATCTTTTAGTGGATACTCATTCTTCTTGTTTACAAAAGCTAAGTACTTGAGAATAAGATTTTTTCTATAGGAAGCCCTGTCTTTATCTAAAAAATGGTCTGAAAGATATGTAGTTAATCCTTCACTCCAGTTTCCATTTTGAAAATCTACATAAACACTACAACCAAACCACTGGTGGAGTATCTCATGGGGGAGAGATTTATTTAGTATAAATGGGTATTTTATGATTTGCTTTCCTATAAGAGTGAAAGTTGGCATAGAATAACCTGTGGGAAACAGATTTTCAACAACAGAAAAAGTTCTGTAGGGGAACTTTCCTATTAGTTTCTGGTATAGGTTGATATAATCCGCTGCTTTTCTTATATACGTATCAGATAAACCTTTATCTTCTTTAAAAAAGTAAGTTTTTATTTTAATTCCATTTATGTACTTCTCTTTAACAGTAAAATTTCTTGAAGCTATTAGATGTACAGCTTCTGTTGGATAAGGAAAGAAGAAACTTACTGTCTTTCTGTTTCCTGAATATCTTTCTTTTATATTTTCAGCTTCTGAAATAGCTGTAAAATCCTGTGGAAGCTCTACTGTAAGACTGTAAACAGCCAAACTGTTTACAACCGGATACCAGTTTTTTATCAGATAGATATAATTATCTGTGATTAATGGCTCTTTAAACTGTTTCTCAAAGGAAAAAGATAAAGTTTTTTCAGGAGATACTGTATAAAATTCTCTTTCTTTAATACCATATACTTTAAAACCTTTTAAGTTTATCTTGATATTCTCTTTTTTATCCGAGGTTATGCTTGCTTTTCCCTTAAGTATCCCTTTTTCAGGAAAAATAGATACATTAAGAGAGTAAAAGATTTCACTATGGGAAGTCATATTCATTAGAAGAATGATAGCTATTGAGTATATAATTTTATTCATTGGATTATCCCCTAAATATTAATAGTTAACAAATTATATTGGAGAAAATAATGGGAATAAAGGTAGTAGCTACAAATAAAGCAGCTTACCATAACTATGACATTATAGAAACTTATGAAGCTGGTCTTGTTTTAAAAGGTTCTGAAGTGAAATCTTTGAGGGAAGGGGCTGTTAACCTTAAAGACTCATTTATAAGAATAGATAATGGAGAAGCTTACATTTACAATATGTACATAGCTCCCTACAAGCCAGCTGCGAGACTACAGCATGACCCTTATAGAAAAAGAAAGCTTCTCCTCCATAAAAGGGAAATACTAAAACTTATGGGAAAGGTTCAGGAAAGAGGACTGACAATTATTCCCCTGAAACTATACTTTAAAGACGGGAAAGCCAAGCTTGAGATAGCCCTTGCAAAAGGAAAAGCCAAATACGAAAAAAGACAGGCTATTAAAGAAAGGGATATGAGGAGAGAACTTTCTAAGAAGTATAAAGGAAAAATTAAACTGTAAGTCTAAAACTCTATAAACTGGAGTTTTCTCAGGAATAAAAGACCTACAAATATGTAAATAATGTCCATTGAAAGGACTGCAAAGTAAGGAATAACATTACTTTCTGCTATAGAGGTTAAAAATCCTGTCCCATACCAGTACAGGAGAATAAGAATAACTATAATTCCTATATTTTCTTTTCTCTGTTTCCATATAAAAGGATAAACGGCTATAGAAAGGATGAGAGGGGAGAAAACAGTTGAGAGTTTAGAGAAAAATCTACTCCAGTAGTAAGAAGAGGGGTATCCGTACTTTTCTGCTATCCTGGCAGTTTTGTAAAGCTGTCTTAAAGAAACAGGTTTTTTCACCTCAACAAGTTTTTTAAATTCATTTAAATCAAGATTCATAAAAAAAGGATATGTATTAAAGGTTGTTATTTTAAAAGAAAAAACATTTTTTAAGTCTATTATTTTTCCTGTATTTATGACAATCTTATTTTTACTGATTAAAAAACTTTTTCCTTCAATCCTTAGAACTGGCTTAAAATCGTCATTTAGTCTTATTATCGTTATATTCTTTCCTGTTTGTGTGTTGAAATCAAGAACATCAAAATACATAAATGTCTTTTTATCAAGGGTTATCCATGTATTAAAAGCTATGAAGTTCTTTTCTTTTTCTGTTTTATGCCTGAGTTTTCTATATATGACTTCAGCTTTTTTTTCAGAAACTGGGAGGAGAAACTCAAGGTTTAGAACCTGAAATAAAGAAAGGAAAATGGCAAAAACTAAAAATATAGAAAAAAGTTTTCTCAGTGATATTCCATTTAAAAGAATAGGATAAATCTCTTTTGAATTTATCAAATCCCTTGCAAGCAAGGCAAAAACTATAACAGAAGACACAGGCAAAATAAGGTAAATCTTCTCTGGCATTTTATAAAAAGCATACATGAGTATGTAGAAAACGTTTATCTCTTTTGTCTTTCTTAAAAGCTCTATAAGCTCAACAAGAATAGAGACAAAAGAAACTGAAGGAAGAATCACAAGTAGATAAATAAGAAGCTTTTTATAAAGATATTTATTAAGTATTTTCATTTAACTCCTTAAAAAATAAAGAAACACAGGGGAAAATCCCCTGTAATCTTTATCTGGCAAAATTTTATAAGTGTTTTTTACACTTTTCAACTAAAACCATGGAAAACCTGCAAAGTTGAATATATCAAAAAATCCTCCGCTTTCCTTCTTTACACCTTTCCCTTTTAAAGGTACTTTCTTGACATTTTCATTATCATTTGACTCAACAACAAACTGGGCTTTTTTTGTTCCTTCACTGTCAGGGGTAAATCTGATAGATACACTGCAAGATTTATCAGGTTTAAGTTCAGATGGACAGTTATTTGAAACTATTTCAAAACTATTTTTGTTTTTTCCCTGAATATAAACAGAAAGGATATAAAGGTCTGCGTTTCCAGCATTGCTTATTGTAAATACAGCTTTTTTAGTATCTCCTACATAAACATCTCCGTAATCATAAGAAGAAGGTCTTATCCTTATTTCAGGTTCTTTTTTACTGTCATCTTTCTTAAGATTTTCCATTGTTTTCTCTGCGTTTATTCTACCTCCTGTCTTTACCAATCCCTCAAGAGATGAGAGCTTGTCAACATTTTTTTCAATGGCACTTTTCACATCTTCATATGAAAAACTTTCTTTGTAAGACCAGACAAAAGCCGATAGTCCAGATACAAAAGGTGTTGCCATAGATGTTCCACTCATATACTTGTATCTGTTATCTGGATATGTACTGAGTATAGAAACCCCTGGAGCTGCTACATCTACACTGTTTTGACCGTAGTTAGAAAAATCTGCTAAATTGTCATCTTTATCTGTTGCTGCTACAGAAATGATATTATCAAGGTTATAGCTTGCTGGATAAAAAGGTTTTTCATCGTTGTTGTTTTTATCATTTCCAGCTGCAGCGACAAATAAAACATCATTATCTTTCAGTTTTTTAATAGCATCATAAAGGGCTTTACTTCTCTGGTAAGAACCCCAGCTTGCATTTACAACTTTTATATTTACACCTTTTTTAATATTATCAAGGATATACTCAATACACTCTATTGCATCACTTGTCCTTCCTCTTCCTGAAGAGTCCATGAACTTTAAAGGAAGTATTTTTACATGCCAGTTTACACCTGATACACCTTTACCGTTATTTCCTACAGCACCTATAATTCCTGCTACATGGGTTCCGTGTCCGTTATCATCATACGGATTTCCATTGTCGTTAACTGCGTTCCAGCCGTGGCAATCATCTACATAACCATTCCCATCGTCATCAACTCCTTTTCTTCCTGTACATTCTTTTTTGTTTTCCCAGATATTTCTTTTTAAATCTTCATGGTTGTAATCTACACCTGTATCTACAACAGCAACTACAACATTACTGCTGTCTGTTTTCTTGTTCCATGCTTCAGGCATATCAATATCTGTATCTCTACTGTTATCAAGTCCCCACTGTTTTTTGAAAAGAGGGTCATCAGGTATTTTCTTTCCATTTAGTTTTATGATTTTATCCTCTTCCACATACTTAACAAAATCAAGAGAACCGAAAAGACTTAAAGCTTCTTTTAAAGGCAGTCCTTCTGGAAGCTTAAGTAGATAAATTCCAGTGTTTCTGAAAAACTTTTCAACTGAAAAGCCGTAGTCCTTTGCTATGTTAAGGAAAATCTTAGTAGGAGCATTTTCTTTTAACTTTACAAGAATTTTCTCTTCAGAAGGTTTTCCCCTATCAACTACAGGAAAAGAAAATGCAAAGGAAACAAGTAAAAAAGAAAAAATGACAGGTAAAATTCTTCTCATCTTAACCCTCCTTAATATTCTTATATCCGAATATAATTATACACTTATAACAAAACAAGCAAAAATTTTTTGTTTTAAGATATTAAAGAAAGGAGGGAGAAAAAATGCCTGTTAAAAAGCTTTTAGAAGAGTTTGACGAGGAAATAATAAGGTTATTTCTACAGAAAAATGCAGATTACTACATTGCAAAATGGAAAGTTATGGCTTCTTCAGAAAGTAAAATTTCATGGAACTGGGCTGCTTTTCTTTTTACAGCTTCCTGGATGGGATACAGAAAGATGTACCTTTTTGCCTTCCTGTACATAATAATCAACATAGCTACACTTATTCCTGTTGTTGGTTTTATTTTATGGATTTTTCTATGGGTTGGTACAGGACTTTATGGAAACTACCTGTATGCAAAGAAAACGTATGAAACACTTGTAAAGCTAAAAACAGAATATACTTCTGAAGATGATTTTAAAAAAATGGTTGTGAAAGAAGGAGGAACATCTATAGCAGGGGTTCTGATTGTCCTGCTCATGGCATTTGCTATATACCTTTTACTTGCTGCAATTGGTTTAGCTGTAACAGGTGGCTATTCTGAATATAAGGAGTTTTAACAATGAAAAGAAAACTTCTCTTTGGTATCCACTGCCATCAACCAGTTGAAAATTTTTATAATGTTGTTGATGAAGCAGTTGAAAAGTCTTACAAACCTTTTTTTAAAACAGTATCAAAAACAGATTTTCGTTTCAGTGTTCATTTTAGTGGATGGCTCCTTGAGTATATAAAACACTACCATAAAGAACTTTTTTCCTTAATGAAAAAATGTTCAGATAAAGGTCAGGTGGAGTTTTTTACAGGTGGTTTTTATGAACCTGTACTTGCCTCTATTCCTTCTGATGATAGAAAGATGCAGATAGAAAAGTTAAATAGATACATAAAAGATAACTTTGGTCAGGAACCTGAAGGACTGTGGCTTACTGAAAGGGTGTGGGATGACACGATAATAAAAGATATCGTTGATACAGGGATAAAATACGTGATTGTTGATGATTATCATTTCATATCTGTTGGGTTTAAAAAGGATTCCCTCCACGGATACTACATAACAGAATCAGAAGGAAGTAAAGTAGGTATATTCCCTATTGATAAAACTTTAAGGTACATTACTCCTTTTAAGCCTGTAGATAAAGTGATGGAATACCTCAAAAGTATTCCTGAAAGGAAAGCAGGTGTTATATTTGATGATGGAGAAAAGTTTGGTATATGGCCCAAAACATACCAGTGGGTATACCAGGAAGGATGGCTTGAAAAGTTTTTAGAAGCTGTAGAAAAAAACGACTTTATTAAAAGTAGCCTTTACAGAGAGTACTTTTATGAAGAAAAACCTGAAGGTCTTGTTTACCTCCCTACAACCTCTTATTACGAAATGGGTGAATGGAGCTTACCCCCAGAGAGTTTTGAAGAGATAGAGTTTTTAAAGGAAAAACTCAAAAACGAAGGTTTAGAATACTTTGCAGAAAAATACGTAAAAGGTGGTATATGGAAAAACTTTTTCGTCAAATATCCAGAAGCTAACAGAATTCACAAAAGGTTTTTGGAGCTTTCAATAAACAACAGAGATTTAAAAGATAACCCCTCTTTTACAGAACCCTTGTTTGCTTCCCAGTGTAATGATGTTTTATGGCATGGTGTTTTTGGAGGCCTTTACCTCCCAAATCTAAGGAACAATGCCTACAGATTTTTAATAAAAGCCCAGAAAGAGGTAGAAAAACAAAAAGGAATAAAAAAAGTAGAGGTAAAAGATGTATATATGACCGGTTATGAAGATATCATTATCTCTTCTGAAAATCTCATATGTATAATTAGCCGGAAAGAAGGTGGACAGGTTGTAGAGCTATCTGTAAAAGATAAAGAGTTCAATTACCAGAATACGCTTACAAGAAGAAAAGAAGGCTATCACTCAAAATTTTTCAATAAACACAAAACAGACAGGAATAATGATGAAGGTATATCAACAATACATGAAATGGAAATAGATGTTTCTCCAGAAGAGATAAAAGACAGGCTCATATACGACTGGTACAACAAAAACTCTTTTATAGAGCATTTGACAGACAGGAATGTTTCCCTTGAAAGTTTCTACAGATGTTCTTTTAGAGAGTACGGGGACTTTGCAAATCAACCTTTTGAGATTGAAAAAGTAGGAGATAGTTCTGTCCTTTTAAAAAGAGAAGGAGGTATATACAAAGACAAAAAGTTTAAAACAACATTAAAAAAATATTTCAAAGTTAAGGGGAATACCTTAGAATACATTGTTGATATAGATACTGAAGATATAGAAGAAAATCTGCTTCTCCTTGAGTTAAATCTCCATTTTGCTAACTTTAAAGAAGTTAGAATAAACAACAGTAATTTGGAAAAAAAAGAAATACACAGCACAGACAAAATACATATATATGACCCATTCACCCAGAAAAACATATATATAGAATTTGATAAACCTGTAGGATGTTTTATCTCTCCTGTAGAAACAGTAAGTCAATCAGAAAAAGGAGTTGATTTGACATTACAGGGATTTTCTTTTGGTTTTTATACCTCTTTCAGAAAAAACCTGAGTTTAGGTTTATTAACAGAAATAAAAGGGGCTTAAGCCCCTTTTGGTTTAATCATCAT
>CAZOTZ010000001.1:42256-73830 GCA_964582875.1 uncultured Aquificales bacterium
TCGTCGTCATCGTCGTCATCATCTTTCCATTTCTTTTTCCACTTTTTCCATTTTTCCCATTTATAGTGTTTAGATTTCATTATATGGAACCTATAACACATCCATCTTGGAACAGGCATTTCTATAATAAAAGGCTGTCCTAAATCACATGGTTGAAGCTCTGGAGTCTGTTCAGCAGCTTTTGTGATTGCAAAGATGAAAAGTTTTCCATCACATGGAGGGAAATAACCTTCTCCAAAAGCTTCTGCTGCATCAACCAGGTCCATATATCTGTCAGTTTCAGGCTCAAAATTACCATCTCCCATTGTGTAATACCATATAGCTTCCTGAACCTCAGCTTTTGAATAACCATCTCTATTGTTAATTATGTATAGGATTTTGTCATAAGGTATTTCATCATCATTGTAGTCTTTCTTCAGAAAATCAACTAAAGAAACTTCACCTTTTGGAGTATCAAATGTCCCTAAATCAGGAAGTGGTTCAAATGGAGAAAACATTCTAACTAAATAGTCATAATCGGCATCCCCTATAAGGTTCTGGTCTAAACACCACGCCTGATAATCCCTCTCGTTTTTAACAGAGTATCTACATTCATGGGTGATATCTTTAAAATTAAGTATCCTTGTGTACATACCATCTTCATCAAGGTTTATATGAGCTGTAACCCATCCATCAGGAAGGTTAAACGGCAGGGATATAGGGGAGCAGAACCTCTTTGAACCAAAAAACTGTTTGAAGTTAAAGTCAAACTTCTTAATGTTTACATTACATATTCCTTTGTAATTTTTGAAAGGCTTAAAGTCCGAGTCTTCAACAGGGCAGTCATCAGCAATAGCTTTAAATGGAGCAACTAAGAGCAAAGAGGCGAGTAAAAATACGAACAAAAATTGCTTTTTGAAAAGCATCGCAATACCTCCTCCTGAAATTGTTCTGGAGGAGATTTTGCAAATATGCTTCCATTTTGAAAGTACATGAAAAAACTGGATTTTTTATATACATGAAAAAACTGAATTTCCTATGAAAGGATTTAAAAATCTCTATGTAAACTTTTTTTACAAAAAAAAGAAGAGAAATGATAAATATTTACTTAATTATGTATTTAGCAGGCACGTAAGAATATTTTACAATAAGTAAAAAATCCCAACGCATTAAAGATTTATAATCCATTGAACTAACTACAAAAAATGGTGGAATTAGCACAGAAGGTTTCTTAAAATTTATGTATACAAAAAAATAAGGTGATATGTATGTACAAAAAACTATCTGTTGTAGGTTCTGGAAGCTGGGGAACAGCCTTAGCTCAGGTATTTGCAGATAACTTTAAAGAGGTTATTGTCTGGGGAAGAAACAGTGAAACAATAAACGACATTAACAGAGAACATGTAAACAAGAAATACCTTCCAGAAATAAGGTTAAAAGACAATATAAAAGGGACTACAGATATAAATGAAGCCTTTTTTGAAGGTGATATCGTTATTATCTCTATACCTACCCAGAGAATAAGGGAAGTTTTAAAAAATGTAAAAAGTGTTTTAAATAAACCAGTTGTATCTGCATCTAAGGGAATAGAGATAGAGAGTCTAAAATTACCTTCCCGTATCATTCAGGAAGTTTTAAGTATGAAAAGGGAACTTGTTCTTGCTCTGTCAGGTCCATCTTTTGCCAAAGAAGTGGCAAAAGGGCTTCCTACTGCTGTAACCCTTGCAGGTGAGAAAAATATCTCAAAAGAAATACAGAAAACACTTAACACAGAAACCTTCAGGCTTTATATATCTGATGATATAAATGGTGTTCAGGTTGGAGGAGCAGTAAAAAACATAATTGCAATAGCAACAGGTGCAAGTGATGGACTTGGATTAGGTTATAATGCGAGGGCTGGTCTTATAACAAGAGGTCTTTATGAAATGACAAAAGTTGCAAAGATATTTGGAGGAAAACCAGAAACCCTTTACGGTCTGTCTGGTCTTGGTGATTTGGTACTTACAGCGACAGGAGAGTTATCAAGGAACAGAACATTTGGATATCTTCTTGGGAAAGGCAACAGTATAAAGGAAGCTTTTGAAAAAGTAGGGCAGGTTGTTGAGGGAGCTAAAACAGTGAAAGCGATAAGACAGATTGCTTTAAAATATAACCTTGAACTTCCTATCTCTGATATTGTTTACAGGGTAATATACGAAAATCTATCCCCAAAAGATGCTGTTAGAATACTTATGAGTAGAGAACCAAAGGAAGAAAACTTCAGTTAGAGAGCTTTTCTTTTATCTTAGGAACCATTAAAAATATAGAAACAACCAGTAGAAGAACACCTGCTGCTATAAAGTAGTACTCTTTAGCCTCTCTGAAAACCTTTTCCGCAGCCTGACCAAATATATACCCGAGGGATAGATATATAACAGCCCATATAAAAAGAGACATCAGGTTAAATACCATAAACTTCCAGACACTAAATCTCGTTGCCCCCATCAAAACCATAGGAACAATTCTCATACCGTACCAGAACCTGATAATAAAGATTGATAATGTCCCGTACTTATCAAAAAGTTTTTTTGCCTTTCTATATTTTTTCCTTGTGTAGCTGTTTTTAAGTAAAAGCTCTCTTCCTTTCCATCTTCCTAAAAAAAAGTAGATTATTTCATGGAGAAAAGCCCCAGACATTGCAAAAATAAGAGATTTTATAGGTTCTAAAAAGTGGAGTTTTATAAAGAAGCCTACAACAAGGAGGAAAAGTTCCCCTTCAAGGAACGTCCCAATAAATACAGCTACATAACCGTATACCTTAAGAAATGACTCTATATTTTCTATTATTTACAGCCCCCTAAAAAATTGGACTTAACTAATTATACTAACTTTCAAGATTATCTGCCTCTACTGCAGCTATAAGTTTTTCAGATATATCAGGTAAAGCAGCTCTAACCCTTACCCATGCTGATAACATAGGGACACCTATAGGGTTTTCCCTAAATTCCTCTTCAGCAAGTTTTAAAGCTTCTACAAATGCTTCAACAGCTTCTATTTCTGTATGTCTATCGTACTCAAGACCGTTTATAAGAGAAAGGGCGTTATACTTTTCTATTGCGTATCTTGCTTCCTGAAGGTAAGTCATAAGAAGTGTTCTGAAAAACGACTCTGAAAATATTATTCCATCGTGGGAAAGAACCCTGAATAAGGTTTTTGCTATATCACTTGCCATTTTCATAAGACCTTCTCTTGGGTTTTTCTTTTCAAGTTTCTGGTGTTTATGTTCATAAGTTTCCATCACTTCAACCTGACATATCCTATTAAAAGAGGTGTTTTGATACACTTCACTTAGCATAGAAACCTCAAGTCCCCATGTTGGAGAAATCCTTATCCCCCTTGCAAGGGTTCTTATAAATGCAAACTCACCTGATAGTGCATACCTGAAACTGTCCAGATACTCAAGGTACTGGTTATTCCCAAGTATCTTTTTTAGTGCTCTTATAAGGGGAGTGTAAAAAATTCTTGTTACTCTACCGTAGAGTTTATTTGTAACCCGTGCGTAATAACCTTTACTGTACTCAAAATCAAGGGCAGGGTGAACCACAGGATAAAATAGTCTTGCAGGTAATTCCCTTGAGTAGTTTACAATATCACAGTCATGTAAACCTATCGCATATGCTGATGCGTCAGAAAGTATATAACCTAAACTCATCCACACAGAGCGACCCTTTCCTGGTATACCCACGTTAAAACCTGCTTCTTCAAGCTCCCTGTAAAGAGCCTGCATACGGGGACCGTCGTGCCATATAACCCTGACTTCTGTTGGTATTTCAGACATTATCTTTTTTACTTTCTTGAATTCTTCTTCTGATGCCCTATCAAGGGATAAAACTATCCTGTACAGGTACTTTATTTTTTTTATTTCCTCAACAATTTTAGGCATTGCTGGTCCTTCAAACTCTGAGTAAAGAGAAGGTAAAAGAAGAACCATATTTCTTCTTTTTGCAAAAATCTGAAGCTCATACTCAAGTTCGTCTAATGAGCGGTTATTGAGCTTCTGCAGTGTTGTAATAACACCATTCTGGAAGAAATCTGCCATTTTCCACCTCTACTTCCATAGTTTTAATAAATAAGGTTTCATTTTTTCAAAATGCTCAGCCTGTTTTTGATAAAACATCTCAGCCTCTTCTTCGGAAAAGCTGTAAAGTCTGTTTACTGTTGAAGCAACTTTTGCATTATACAGGGGAATCATTGTGTTTAAAAGTTTAAATTTCTGCCTTGGGGTAATATGGAAGTTATAAGCGTACCTGTAAACAATTCTTATCCATGTTTCCACAGGCATTAGAAATTTTTCTACATTCTCCTCTATAAAAAGTTTTTTTATTACATCAAAATCTTCCTTTTCAAGTATTACCTTCCATACTCCAGCAAAGTTGTTATAACCTATTTTGAAATACTCAATAAGTTCATGCAAATCTATTTCAAAAGTTTCAGGTTCTACACCTACATACTCCCCAAAAATAGGAACATCTTTAGTCTCTCTTACATTTTTCCAGTATTCCTGGTAATCTTCCATAAGACTGAAAAGTGTTCCTACAACTTCCCTATACATACCAGAAAGGTCTTTTGAAGGGTCTTTTTCGTGGTGTATCTTTGCTCCCAATCTTGCCTGACAGATTTTAGCTTTTTTTACTATAGCTGTTGTTGTCATCCATATATCTATTCCGAAATGGGCAACATCTGTATGCCATACATCTTCGTCAAGGTACGTTTTTACAAGGTTGTAAGATATTCCAAAATCCCCACCTATAGGCTGTCTCACGTTGTATCCGTATAAAGCTCTTGTCATCGGAAAAGCTACGTTGTTGGTTATTGTTCCATCAAATTTAAATCTCTTATAAAAAGGTGTTACGTAATCAAACCCTTTTAAAACAGGGTCAATTATATTTTTTACCCACTCTGGGGTTATTGATTTAAGGTCTGAATCAAAGGTTGCTACAGCTTTCGGTTTTAAAAATTCTGCAGCTTCAAATACTGCCCGTAAAGCAGAACCTTTACCAGGTATTCCCCTGTATATAGTTACTATCTTTTCAACATTTTTATAATCACTTAAATCAACATTCTCAGCTTCTTCCCTTGTATCATCTGTTGAACCTCCATCTGAAACGAAAATAACACCTTTAAAATCTGGATAGTACTTCTCAATACCCTTTGCCACAGTTTCTATAACATAGGCTATTGTATCCTGACTGTAGTAAGAGGGGATTCCTACAACAATGTCAGCGTGTCCTATCTTTTCTATTTTTTTCCTTGCATCTTCCCTTAATGCTGTGGAAAATCTGTAAGGAGGGGATACATACATATTTATACCTCTATAACTTAATTCTCTAAAACAAGTATACTTACATCCATAACATTTGTGCCAGTGTTTCCTGTCAGTATCACATCTCCTGTTTTACTGAAAAATGTAAAAGAGTCATTGTTAATCAGGTATTCATCTATATTAAGACCTAAACGTTTAGCTTTAAGATAACTTTTATAGTCAACAACCGCACCAGCTGCTTCTGAATTTCCATCTATCCCATCTGTTCCACAGCTCAGGAAAGCCACATTTTTTTCATTTTTTATCTCTTTTAAAAAAGAAAGACACATCTCCTGATTTCTACCACCTTTACCATAACCCCTCACACTAACAGTAGTTTCTCCTCCAAACAAAAGGCAAACAGGGGGTCTAAAAGGATTTCCACTTTTTTTTATCTCTTTAGCTATAGATGATATTCCTTTTGCGATTTCCCTCGCTTCCCCTTTAAGTTGAGAGGTCATTATATATGTATTGAAACCTAACCTTTCAGCTTCTTCTTTTGCGTACTCAAGGGCTATAAGGTTACTTCCTATAATGAAATGTTTTATATTTGGATTTTCTTCTTTTGGAGTTTCACTTATTATACCTTTCATTCCTCTTTCTATAACCGTTTTAACAGATACAGGAATTTTATCCCAGAGGTTGTACTTACGTAGTATCCTGTAAGCATCCTGATAAGTTGATTTATCGTAATACATAGGAGCTGAACCTATAGTAAAAAGGTCATCTCCTATAACATCTGATATAACAAGGACTATTCCTTTGGCTTTTGTGGAATGTCCTAATCTACCACCTTTTATTCTTGATATATGTTTTCTTATAACGTTTATTTCCTCTATAGGTACTGAATTTTTTAAGAGTAAATCTGTAAGTTTTTTCAAATCATCAAGGGTTATAGGAGGTATAAGTTTTTCTATAAGAGCTGAACTTCCCCCTGAAAGAAGATATATAAAGAAATCTTCTTCTTTTAATCTTGAAAGTCTATCTAAAAGTAATTCTCCTGCTTTTAAACTTTTTTCGTCTGGTATAGGATGGGAACTTTTAAACACATCTATACTTTTCAGTTTTTCTGCATAATTGCACACAACAAGTCCATTTTTAATTCTGTTATTAAATATTTTTTCTATAGCTTTAGCCATCTCTATAGAAGCTTTTCCACTTCCAAAAACGTAGATTTTATCAGGTATTACAAAAAATTCATCTTTAACTTTTAATTGACTGTCCTCTAAGGAAATATTTTCTTTAATAAGGTTTTCAGGATGAACACCCCTCAGTGAGTTTATAAAAATAGAAACAGCTTTATCTCTTAACTCCACTCCGAACCTCCATTCATAACCAGTTATGAAATAAAAATAAAAATCAAACCTTTATCTACCAATTACGGGAAAAGTAAAAGTTAATAATATCAATTACTTAGAGGTAGATATAAAAATAGATGGTAAAATACCATATAAAACTGTATAAAACATAGGAAATAAAATCAAGATTTTTAAGAATAGATTAAGAATTATCAGTCGTAAACTGATAATATTTTAAGAATAATCTCGTTCCAGCCTTTACTACCAGGGTATGTTGACTTTACAAGATTATTAATTTTTAGATTTTCATAAGAACCATGGCTTTTTCTTATAAGGACTGGTATATCAACAGCTTTTAACATTGGAATATCATTTTTACTATCCCCTAACCCCACTGTTTTTATATCCCTGTAGATAGACATGTACACTTTTTCTGTCTCTCTGACAGCTTTCCCTTTATCCTGATTTTTTCCTATAAGGTGAAAAAACCTTCCTCCTTTTGTTATTTTTAGATTGTACTTTTCAGCTTCTTTTTCTAAATCAGGTAAAAGAGCGATATTTTCTATAATAAAAGGTTCTGTGTATTCTCTTTGTTTTGCAAGTTTTGCTTTTTCTATAGATAGCCCTGTAAGTTTCGCAACTTCTTCAACAGTCATGTCTCCAAATCCTTTTACAGGGAACTTCCTTTTCAGTTTTGAAAAAATACTCCTGATATAAGCGTAATCTTCCCCAAGCTTTATTACACAGTAGTTTTCCTTTTCCCCACAATCTTTTAGATACTTTTTATACCTTTCTGGGAAAAACACAGCTGCTCCATTTTCAACTATAAAAGGTTCATCAAAACCAAGCTCATTTAAAAGATTTTGTATTTCTGCCCTTGTTTTACTTGAGACAACAATCAGAGGGATTTTTTTCTTCTTAATAAGTTCTAAAGCCGGTATAGCATCTTTATAAGAGTAATCTTCGTGGTTTAAAAGGGTACCGTCTAAATCTGTAAAAATTAGTAGTTTACTCAATTGGGAACCACCCTTTTTCACTTTTTACAAATTTTGTTCTTTCTTGAATTGTACACCTATCTTCCCCTTCTAATATCTCTGGACATTGTATAGAAACAAGGAGAAGAAGTGTTGTGTAAGGAAGTGTTTTTAAAGGATTTTTAAGTTTTCTTATTTTTCTTAACTTATCAATATTAAGAACAAGGTCAAACTGGTATTCAACTATATAATAGCCGTCTTTTGTCTGATATCCGTTTATCCTCTTGAAATTCTCTATTTCCCCAATTTTTGAGTACTTCCTGTTTATATACTTGATTATCTCTTCATTTCCTGGGATATCCTTACAGGAAGAAAAAAAGAGTATAGATAGAAGAAAAACAAGAAAAAATAAAACTTTTTTTTGCCCTCTCATCACTACACCATATTACTTTATTTTATACTTTTGGCTGAGATTTTCCTCTAACCTTTTATACACTTCCGGATTTGTATCAAGGAAGTTTTTCACCTGCTGAACGTCTTTATCCCCTCTTCCAGATAGGTTTATAACAACAATACCTTCTTTTCCAATTTCTTTAGCAATCTCAACCCCTTTTATAACTGCATGTGAGCTTTCAAGGGCAGGTATTATTCCTTCAGTTCTTGATAAAAGGAGGAAACCTTCAAGGGCTTCTTCATCTGTTGCTGTTATATACTCAGCTCTTCCTATCTCCTTAAGATAAGCATGTTCCGGACCAACACCAGGATAATCAAGTCCTGCAGAAATTGAGTGGGTAGGTTCTATCTGTCCCCATTCATTCTGGAGAAAGTAAGATTTCATTCCATGTAAGACACCAATAGAACCTCCATTTATACTCGCTGCATGTAAACCTGTTTCTATTCCGTACCCTGCTGCTTCAACACCAATAAGTCTTACATTTTCATCTTCTATAAAAGGATAGAACATACCTATAGCATTACTTCCTCCACCTACACAGGCAACAACTGCATCAGGTAGTCTTCCTTCTATTTCTACTATCTGTTCTTTAGTTTCTTTACCTATTACAGACTGGAAATCCCTTACAATGACAGGAAATGGATGGGGTCCTAAAGCTGAACCTATAACGTAATGGGTTGTTTTCACATTTGTAACCCAATCTCTCAAGGCTTCATTTACAGCATCTTTAAGGGTTCTACTTCCAGCCCTTACTATTTCAACCTTTGCTCCTAAAAGTCTCATTCTAAAGACATTTAAAGCCTGTCTTTCTGCATCTTCTTCTCCCATATAAACAACGCATTCAAGGCCAAAAAGTGAAGCTGCTGTTGCTGTGGAAACACCGTGTTGCCCTGCTCCTGTTTCAGCTATTATTCTTTTTTTTCCTAATTTTTTTGTTAAAAGTACCTGACCTAATGTGTTATTGATTTTATGGGCTCCTGTATGAAGAAGGTCTTCCCTTTTTAAGTATATTTTTGCCCCTCCAACTGCTTCAGTAAGTCTATGGGCATAGTAAAGTATTGAAGGTCTACCTGCATACTCCTGAAGGTAATAAACAAGTTCCCTCTGGAAATCTCCATCTTTCTTTATTTTTTCATACTGCTCTTCAAGTTCTTCAAGGGCTGGAATTAATGTTTCAGGAAGGAATTTACCTCCAAATATTCCAAAATACCCTTTTTCATCAGGAAGACTGTAGCTCATAACTTTCTCCTCAGTTTGTTTTTATAAAAGATTTTCTTCCAAATCTCTAATCAACATTAACAATGTTCCCTTCACAATCTATATCTGGGGCTGTTCCTTCTATAAAGAGAAGATATTCTCCAGGACAGACATCTGTAGCAACAAGATTGGAAACCGGGTCTATAGGAACTCTAATAACACCTCCTGGCACAGGAAAATCTGCAACCTTTTTACCTGAATGGTAAGCAGCCATAAAATCTATCCATATAGGAAGAGCTGCAGCTGAACCAGTCATTTTCCTTCCTATTCTTTTCTTTATATCATAACCTACCCAGACTGTTGTTGTAATCTGTGTTGAGAAACCTGAAAACCACGCATCTGTGTAGTTATTTGTTGTTCCAGTTTTACCTGCAACAGGAAAACCAAGTCTTTTTGCTTTTCTACCTGTTCCTTCTTTTATAACACCTTTTAACATATCAACAACTATTGCGTCTTCTTCTTTCGGTATAACCTGTTTACACTCAGGTTCATGTTGATAAACAACATTTCCATTTTTATCAACAACTTTTTCTATAAAATAAGGCTCACATCTTTTTCCCTGATTTGCAAAAGTAGAGTATACAGAAGCAAGTTCTATAGGTTTTATATCAGCACTTCCTAAAACAAGTGATGGGACAGGAGGAAGATACGACTTTATACCAAGATTTCTGGCAAGTTTTATAACAGGTTTTATTCCTACTTTCATAAAAAGATTAACAGAAGCAGCATTTAAACTGTGGACAAGGGCATACCTTAAGGTAACATCTCCCCTGTATTCATGGTCATAGTTAGAAGGTAACCATTCTTCTTTCTTTTCCGGGTCCCATATAGGATAAGGTTCATCTTTTATTTTGGATATCTGGGTAAGCCCATCAAGAATAGCCTGTGTGTAAACAATAGGTTTAAAAGCTGAGCCTATCTGTCTCCTTGCCTGAACAGCTCTGTTAAACTTAGATTTTTTAAAATCATAACCACCAACTATAGCTCTTATTGCCCCTGTAGACTGGTCTATAGCAACAAGAGCAGCCTCAAGGTACGGAACAAACTCAAATCTGTCTTCTTCCAGATATCTAACATAAACAGGAATGCCTATTCTGAGATTTCTCCTATTTCCTTTATAGATAAAGTAGCCTTTGTAATCTTTTACTTTTACAGATATTTTTTTGCCTTTTATCTTCTCTATAATTCCAAGATAAATATTTCCTTTCTCAAGTTTCTGTATTTGCTGTTTTTCATACTCATTTAAAAGTTTTTCTTTTTCTTCATAGCTCATCCTTGGAAAACCAGCTCTTCTTTGTAGTTTCTCAAGGTTATTCTTTACTATCATAGATGCTGTCAGAAGAAGATTTTTGTCAACTGTTGTGTATATTTTATAACCGCCTTTGTAAAGCTCATTTAGACCAAACCTTTTTGCAAACCACCTTCTTACCATTTCAGAAAAATAGTCGTTTACTGGTTTTTCTTTTTCCTTATAACTTTTTAGGACAATAGGTCTTTCCATACATCTGTTTGCTGTATCAAGGTCTATATAACCATCTTCAAGCATTCTCTGTATCACAAGATTTCTTCTTTTTAAAGCAAGGTCTGGGTGTTTGTAAGGGTCATACCTGCTTGGGGCTTTAGGTAAAGCTGCAAGGGTTGCACCTTCACAAACATCAAGCTGCCAGACATGTTTTCCAAAATAAGTTTTTGCAGCAGCTTCTACCCCGTAAGCCCCATGACCTAAATATATCTGATTCAGGTACATCTCAAGGATTTTACTCTTTGGGTAAATCTGGTTTAGTTTTATGGCAAGAACCATTTCTTTAAACTTCCTTGAGAAGCTCTTTTCCGGTGTAAGAAACAGATTTTTTATAAGCTGCTGGGAAATAGTACTTCCACCTGCTACTATTCTTCCTTCTGTCAGGTTCTTTACAGCAGCCCTGAATATCCCAGAAAAATCAACCCCTATATTGTGGTAAAAGGTCTTATCTTCAATTGCTACAAAAGCATCCTGAACATATTTAGGAATTTTATCTATTGGAACGTACTGCCTGTTCTGTATAAAAAATGTAGTAAGTATTTTCCCGTTTTTATCATAAACATAAGAAACTTCTGCAGGGTTCCACTTCTCTAAAGCCCTTACATCAGGCAGATTCTTTATATTTTTTATTACAAAGATGGTAGCAAAAACCAAACTAAATGAAAAAATGAACAAAAAAAGAAATAGAACACCGAGTTTAAGGTACCTAAGCAACATTCCTCCATTAAAGAAGAGATTTTTATATTATACCTAATATATATCTTATAGTCCCCCTATCCAATGTCCGAAGAAAGCCATGAAAAGAAACCTTGGAAGTCTACCAATAAACGCAGCTATTAAAAAACCTAAAACAGGCATCTCAAAGATACCAGCCATCCAGCAGATAACTTTAAATGGGATTGGTGTTATGGCTGCAATAATAACAGCTAATATACCGTATTTTCTAAAAAGAATTTCTCCTTTTTCGTAATGTTTATCAGAAATGTACTTCTTTAAGAAAGATTCCCCTAAAAACTTTCCAAGAAAGTATCCAACAAGTCCCCCAAGAACACTTCCAGCTGTTGCTGTTAATGCAGCATTGATAGGGGAAAGACCAAAAGCAGTACCACCTGTTATAAAAGGGTCAGGTGGTACCGGTTGTATTATACTTTCTGTAAAAGAAACCACAAATATACCTAAGTACCCGTAATCTGCTACAAGTTCTTCAGCCCAGTTCTTTAAAGTTTCAAACATTTACTCTACTCTTATTTTTTCAGGTTTTATTCTTGCAAATTTTCTTTTTCCAACCTGAAGAACAAACTCTGTAGACAGGTCTACCTCAAAAAACGGGTCTGTAAGTTTATTCCCATCTATCTTAACTGCTCCACCTTTTATAAGTCTCCTTGCCTCAGATTTTGAAGGTGCAAAACCTATTTTGTAAACAAGCTCATAAAGGGGGATTTTTTTATCCTCTGAAGCTACAACAAGTTCAGGTTCTGGTATCTCATCAGGAAGTTCTCTTTTTGAGTGGACTTTTTCAAAGTGTTCTTTAGCTTTTACAGCAGCTTCCTCATCATGGAATCTTGAGACTATATATACAGCAAGCTGTTTTTTTACTTCCATCGGATGAAGAGAACCTGTTTCCACATCTTTTTTCATTTTTTCAATCTCTTCAACTGTAAGGTCAGTTAGAAGCTCCCAGTAATCCCACATAAGCTCGTCAGGGATAGACATTATCTTTCCAAACATCTCTTCAGGAGGTTCTGTTATACCAATGTAGTTTCCATAAGACTTACTCATTTTTCTTGAACCATCTGTACCAACAAGCAAAGGAAGTAAAATAGCTACCTGTGGTTTTTCTATACCGTATTCTTTTTGTATATCCCTTCCTATAAGAAGGTTAAACCTCTGGTCAGAACCTCCAAGCTCAACATCTGCTTTTATTGCTACAGAGTCGTAAGCCTGTAAAAGTGGGTATATAAATTCGTGTATTGCTATAGGTCTGTTTTCTTTAAATCTTTTTTTGAAATCTTCTCTTTCAAGCATCCTTGCCACAGTGTATTTAGCAGTAAGCCTTATAAGGTCTTCAGCATTCATATCCCCAAGCCACTCACTGTTAAATACAACAACTGTTTTTTCAGGGTCTAAAACCTTAAAGACCTGCTCTTTGTATGTCTTTGCATTTTCAAGAACCTGCTCTTTTGTTAAAGGAGGTCTTGTTTTATCTCTACCAGATGGGTCACCAATCATAGCTGTAAAATCACCTATTATGAAGTAAACTGTATGTCCAAGTTGTTGAAAAGTTCTTAACTTCTGGAGAAGAACAGTATGACCTAAATGAAGGTCTGGAGCTGTTGGGTCAAAACCTGCTTTTACTATTAAAGGTCTTCCCTCTTTTAACTTTTCAAGGAGTTCATCTTCATTTATTATTTCAATAACACCTTTTTTAATCAGTTTTAACTGTTCCTGTGGTGAAAGTCCATGAAACTCTTCCAATTAAGCAATCCTCCTTATTTTTATACTGTTTTTCAAGAAATTATTATTATATCCTATTAGTTATTGAAGTTATTGGAAACTGTAATAATATCTTTTAACAAAAAAAGGAGAGGTAGTTTTATGGTTTACGATACACAGTACGATGTTGTTGTTATAGGTGGAGGACATGCAGGAATAGAAGCAGCTTTAGCCTCTGCTAAACTTGGTGTAAAAACAGCTCTCATAACGTTAGATAAGAATAAAATAGGTCTTATGCCGTGTAATCCTGCTATAGGGGGAATAGCGAAAGGAATTGTAGTGAGGGAAATAGATGCCTTTGGTGGAGAAATGGGAAAGGCTATAGATGCTACTGGTCTACAGTATAAAGTTTTAAACACAAGAAAGGGACCTGCTGTTCGTTCACCAAGGGCTCAGGCAGATAAAGAAGAGTACAGAAAATACATGGTAAATAAAACACAAAACACAGAAAACCTGACAGTTATAGAGGGAGAAGCAACGGATATTTTTCTAAAACCTAATACTGATGAGGTAGAAGGTGTAGAAGTTAACGGAGAATTCAGGATAAAAACAAAATCTGTTGTTGTAACAACAGGAACATTTTTAGATGGGGTTATACATATAGGAGATAAACAGATACCTGCAGGGAGAATAGAAGAAAAACCTGCAACAAAACTCCCAGAATTTTACAGAAGGGTAGGTTTTCCTCTCCAGAGATTTAAAACAGGTACTCCTGCAAGGCTTGATAAAAGAACTATAGATTTTTCAGGTCTTGAGGAAGCTCCTGGAGATGAACCTCCACCAAAATTTTCCTTCTGGACAGAACCTTTTGGTTCTTACTGGTTTAAAGAAGGTCAAAAAGAACAGGTATCATGTTTCATAACTTACACAACCCCTGAAACCCACAGGATAATAAGGGAAAATCTCCACAGAACAGCCCTTTATGGTGGGGCAATTACAGGAATAGGTCCAAGGTACTGTCCGTCAATAGAAGACAAAATCGTAAAGTTTGCAAACAAAGAAAGACATACAGTATGGCTTGAACCTGAAACAAGGAACGGAATTAGCATATATCCAAATGGTCTTTCAACATCTCTGCCAGAAGATGTTCAGTGGGAGATGTACCGTTCAATTCCTGGACTTGAAAATGTCGTTTTACTGAAACCAGCATATGCAATAGAGTACGATATAGTTCCTCCAACAGAACTTTATCCTACCCTTGAAACAAAAAAAGTGAAAGGTCTTTTCCATGCTGGAAACTTCAATGGAACTACAGGATACGAAGAAGCAGCAGGACAGGGACTTGTAGCAGGTATAAACGCAGCTTTAAGGGCTTCAGGAAAAGAGCCTTTCTACCTTAGGAGAGATGAAAGTTATATAGGTGTTATGATAGATGACCTTACAACAAAAGGTGTTGTTGAACCCTATAGACTTTTCACGTCCCGTTCAGAGTACAGACTACACTTAAGGCAGGACAATCCTGTGCTTAGGCTTTACGAAAAAGCTTACAACTTAGGGATGATTTCTTACCAGCAGTACAGATTTGTAAAAGAAGTAGAAGATGAGATAAAACAGTGGATTGAAAGGTACAAAGAAGAGAAAACAAAGGTTAAAGAAAAAACAGTTACAGCATTTGAACTGTTAAAAAGACCTGAAATGAACGTTGATAAACTTAAAGACTTTGGTTTCCCTATTCCAGAAAAAGATTATGTAAAAGAAGAGATAGATATAAACGTTAAGTACTCTGGTTATTTTGAAAGGGAAAGGAAAATGAACGAGAAAATGAGACATTTAGAGAATATAAAAATCCCTCCAGATATAAATTACGAAGATGTACCAGGGCTTAGAAAAGAAGTTGTTCAAAAGCTATCTAAAGCAAAACCTATGACTTTAGGTCATGCTGCAAGGCTTGAAGGTATTACACCAGCTGCAATAACAGCTATAATGGTTTATCTGGAAAAAGTCAGGAAGGAAACCGCCTGAGGTTTCCTTCTTACATATTTTCTATTTTCTCTTTCCACTTTCTTGCTGTGTTAAGAATTTCTTCTTTATCAAAAACTACAACTTCTTTGTTAAGAACTTTTATCTCCCCGTTTACAAGAACAGTATCAACATCAAGTCCTTTTGAGGAATAAACTATCTGGGTGTAAGGGTCAAATAAAGGATTAAGGTGAGGCTGATTTGCATCTATTAAAACAATGTCTGCTTTTTTTCCTCTTTCTAAAGAGCCAATCAGATGGTCAAGTTTAACAGCTTTTGCTCCTTCAATTGTTGCCATAGCAAGAGCCTGTTTTGCATTTAAAACAGTAGGGTCTTTCCAGAAACCTTTATGGAGTTTTGCAGCTGTTGATATTTCTCCTATGATATCCAAATCATCGTTTGAAGCTGTACCATCGGTACCTATACCGACTGTTACCCCTGCTTCTATCATTTTCGGAACAGGAGCTATACCTGATGCAAGTTTTAAATTACTTTCTGGACAGTGGGCTACTTTTACACCTTTTTCAGAAAGGATTTCTATTTCTTCTTCTGTAGGATAAACCATATGGGCAGCTAAAACCCTGTCGTTTAGAACACCTACTTTATCAAGGTGTTTTACTGGGGTTTCTCCGTATTTTTCTTTTATTGTCTGGACTTCAAACTCTGTTTCAGCTATATGAATATGGTAAAGAACATCGTACTTTTCTGAAAGTTCCATAGCTTTTTTTAAAGTATCTGGAGAACAGGTATAAGGTGCGTGGGGACCTACAGCCGGATAAACATACTCAGAGCCTTTATACTCTTTTATAAAATCTTCTGTTTTTAAAAGACCTTCTTCTGGTGTTTTAGCTCCTGGTGTAGGGAAATCAAGAATTCCTGTAGACAGGACACCTCTTATACCAGCACTGTTTATAACATCTGCAACTGCATTTTCAAAAAAGTACATATCAACAAATGTAGTTATACCATTTCTGAGCATCTCATATACAGCTATTTCTGTACCATCTTTAACAAACTCATAACTAACAAATTTCCCTTCCACAGGCCATATATACTCTTCAAGCCATACCTTTAAAGGGTTATCACTTCCATACCCTCTTAAAAGGGTCATTGCAGCATGGGTATGGGTGTTTATAAGACCTGGTATAGCTATTTTTCCTTTACAGACTACTGTTTTCCCGAAATACCTGTTTTTTACACCTTCCCCTATATCTACAATCTTTCCATCTTTTATAGCTATATCTGCATTTTTATGCTCTGTAAAATTTTCGTCCATTGTTAATACGTAAGGTATATCAGTTAGGATAAGGTCTACTTTTTCCACTGTTAACCTCCGCTTACAGGTGGTATTATAGCAACAGTATCATTCTCTTTTAGTTTATATCCTTTATCAACGTACTCTTCATTTACAGCGACCATAACACTGTCTAAACTATCAGCTATCTCAGGATACTTTTTTTTCAAAAACATAAGAAAATCCTCAACTGTCAATGGATTTTCTAACTCTATTTCTTCAGAAGATTTTTTAAGCTTATCTTTTATTGACGAAAAGAAAAGTACTTTAATCTTCATATCTGATTTCCCACTCTGTTATTAAATGGGAGCCCCTTAAGAAGTGAGCTCTAAGTTTTGTTTTTACAACCTCATTTAAAGAGGTAAATCCTTCTCCTCCAACCAGAGTAGGAGTATCAGTTCCTCCAACAATAAAAGGCATATGTATAAGTCTTATTTCGTCAACGAGTCCAAGTTTTATAAGATTCCAGTTTAACGTTGAACCACCTTCAACCATAAGCTTTTTTATACCTTTGTTGTAGAGTATATCCATCATTTTTATAAGGTCTACACTGTCTTCTCCACACTTAATAACTTCTACCTTTTCTTCTAAAGCTTTTACTTTTTCTTCTGGAGCTTTTTCTGAGGTAACTATTATTGTAGGAGCGTGTTTTTCAAGTATGTTAGAGTCAAGGGGAATGTCAGCTTTAGATGTGGGAACTATTCTTGTAGGATTTTTTCCCTCTACATATCTGACTGTAAGAAAAGGATTATCTGTTCTTATTGTTTCAGCTCCAACCATTATACCGTCAACTTTTGCTCTAATCTGGTGGAGGTACCTTGTAGCTTCTTCATCCATAAATTTCATAATTTCCTTTGAAGATACACCTTTTCTAAGTGTAAGCTTTCCGTCAACAGTTACTTCTGAAACTATTATTGTGTATGGACGGTTCATTTATAAATCCCCTTTTCAGTCATAATCTTTGTTGTATTTTATGTACAGGTATATAATCCTCTGAAGCAGTGATAAAACCATAAGTGCTGTAATTATAGTAAAACCTGTCTGAAGTCCCCCAAATATGTGGAAATGTTCAAAAATTGAAAAAATAACTATTGAAAGGAGGGTTTCTGGTCTACCAAAGAAACCTATTCCTTCTAACGGGTCATCTATTTTTCCTTTCTCTCTACTTGCAAAACCTATCTCAGCATACGCCACAGGTTTTATAAAAGTGTGAAGCATACTTGCTAAAACTGCTATTATTGTCAAAACAGGAGTTGAGTAAGTTAGCCCAATTGAAAACAGTATAACCCCATCAACAATCTTATCTGCAAGCCAGTCAAAAACTGCCCCAAATTTTGAAGAACGGTCTGTCTCCCTTGCAACAACGCCATCCATAAGGTCAAAAAAACCAGACATAAAAAGAAGAACAGCCCCTGTTAAGGGCTTATGATTAAAAAATGCGAAAGCTGATAAAATACCGACTATTACTGAAATTACAGTGATAGCATTTGGTGTTATATGTGTCTTAGCAAATATAACACCTATTGGTTCGTATATCTTTTTTATTGATTTCCTTTTTGATGTTAAGTTCATAAAATCTCCCTACAGATAATTAAAGCTCTTTACCTTCTAACCAGGGCATCATTTTTCTAAGTTCTTTTCCAACTTTTTCAACTGGATGTTCTTCATCTTTCTTAACCATAGCATTAAAGTGAGGTCTTTTTGCAACGTTCTCAAGTATCCATTCTTTTGCAAACTCACCTCTCTGTATTTCTTCTAAAATCTTCTTGTGAACAGGTTTAACAGCCTGGTATATCCTGTCTCCCCTTGTAACATCACCGTATCTTGCTGTATCAGATATAGAGTATCTCATACCTGATATTCCGTACTGGTATATAAGGTCAACTATAAGTTTTAACTCGTGGAGACACTCAAAATAAGCAACTTCAGGTTGATAACCTGCTTCTATAAGTGTCTCAAAACCAGCTTTAATAAGAGCTGTAGCTCCTCCACATAAAACAGCCTGTTCACCAAAAAGGTCTGTTTCTGTTTCTTCTTTAAATGTGGTTTCAATAAGCCCTGCTCTTGTACATCCTATTCCTTTAGCATAAGCAAGGGCTACATCTTTAGCATTTCCTGTAAAGTCCTGGTGAACTGCAACAAGACCAGGAACACCTTTTCCTTCTTCATACTGCCATCTAACAAGGTGTCCAGGACCTTTTGGAGCAACAAGGAACACATCAACGTATGGTGGAGGAACAATCTGTCCAAAATGTATGTTAAAGCCGTGGGCAAAGGCTAAAGCGTTTCCTTCATCTAAGTTAGGTAGAATAGATGTTTCAAACACCTCTGGTTGAAGTGTGTCCGGGATAAGCATCATTATCACATCTGCTTTTTTAGCAGCTTCATCAGGTATAAGAACCTCAAAACCTTCAGCTTTCGCTCTTTCTGCTGATTTACTTCCTGAATAAAGCCCTATGATAACGTTTATCCCACTGTCTCTCAGGTTTAATGCATGTGCATGTCCTTGACTTCCGTATCCTATAATAGCAACTGTTTTATCTTTTAGCACTTCAAGGGTTGCGTCCTCATCGTAATAAATTTTTGCCATTCTATACCTCCGGTAGTCTTCTCTTTTTTGAAAAAATCTTACACTAATATTATTGAATAATCAAAATCTGTTTTACCCTGTTTCCCTTAAGTAGAAGTTTCAGTAAATCTCTACTGTTTTCACCATTTAAAGAAATAGTATCAAGGTTTAGTATTCCTTCTAAATCTGCAGAACCTTCTCCTACAGAGAAAGCTTTGTACCCTACAAGGATATCTCCCTTTTCAGACATTAGTCTGACTTTTTTCCCTTTAGGTTTTCCTACAGTTTTTACTTTAAGAATTACCTGTGAAACATTTTCTTTTGTTTTTACAAAATCTTTAAGGTTTGAGAAGAACTTTGTATATAAATCTTCCCCTGTTAATGCTGTAAAACACGTTATCTCTTTGTTTTTTTCCCTTTCGTAAAAATCAAAACAGACAACATAAGATGTCCCTGTCCATGAAACTTTCATATTTGTGTAAAAGGGACTTTCTTTAGAAACAAAAGAAAAATTTTTAAGTAAAAATCCCCTGAAAACATCCCTGTACTCATCGGGGATATTCTCAAGGGTTATACTCTTTAACTGTACAACCTTACTGTAAGATAAAGAAAAAAACAAAAGAAAAAAAACAAATACTCTCCTAATCATTCCTGCACTAAGTTTTTAGCAGATTCTCTTGTTAATGCTAATGTTCCTGTTCTTGCTATATCTTTAAGTCCAAAAGGTCTGAGAAGCTCTATAAATGCATCTATTTTATCGCTATCTCCAGTTACCTCTATTGTATATGTATCAGGGGATACATCAACAACTTTAGCTCTGAATATACTAATAAGCCTCATTATTTCATCTCTTGCTTTATCTTCCCCTGCATAAACCTTAATTAGAACAAGCTCCCTTTCTATATGGGGAACTTCTGTTATATCTCTTACCCTGAGGGTTTCTATGAGTTTTCTAAGTTGTTTTATTATCTGCTCTATTATCCTTTCATCACCTTCAACAACTATAGTTATTCTTGCCACGTTTGGCTCGTGGGTTTTTCCTACTGTTAAACTTTCTATATTGTACCCTCTACCAGCAAACAAACTGGTTATCCTTGTTAAAACTCCAAAGTTATGTTGAACCCTGACAACAATAATATGTTTTTTAACTTCTGTTTTTGGTTGAGGTCTGACTTTTAAAGGTGCTATCTCACTCATTTTTCTCTCCTTATCCAACTAAATACATTGTTTCAGCTTCACCTTTTTGTTTAGGCGTTAAAATCATCTCCCTGTAACTTTTACCAGCTGGTACCATAGGTAGAACGTTCTCTTCCCTATCAACAACAAAATCCATAATAACAGGTCTGTCATTTATTTCCATTGCTTTTTCAAGAACTGGTTTAACTTCATCTGGTTTAGTAGCCCTTAATCCAACAGCTCCCATAGACTCGGCGAGTTTAACAAAATCAGGATGTACAGCGAGACAAACAGAAGAATATCTGCTGTCATAGAAGAATTGTTGCCACTGTCTAACCATACCTAAGAACTCGTTATTTATAATAGCTATCTTTACAGGAATTCTATACTGAACTGCTGTTATAACATCCTGCATATTCATAACAAAGGAACCGTCTCCTTCTATTGCAAAAACAGTTTTATCAGGATTTCCAAACTTAGCTCCTACTGCTGCTGGAAATCCATATCCCATAGTTCCAAGTCCACCTGAGTTTAAAAACTGTCTTGGATACTTATATTTGTAAAACATAGCAGCCCACATCTGGTGTTGACCAACCCCAGCTGATATGATAGCTTCACCTTTTGTTACGTTGTATATCTCCTCAATAACGTACTGGGGCTTTATGATTTTATCTGTTTTCTGGTATGTAAGGGGATGTTTTTCTTTCCACTTTTCTATCTGTTTTAACCAGCTTTCCCTTGCTTTTACCCATTCCACAGGCTTTTTCTCAAGTTCTTTTAGCAGTTTTTCAAGGACTATCTTTACATCTCCAACTATTGGAACATCAACGTGTATATTTTTGCTTATAGATGCTGGGTCTATGTCTATATGTATAATCTTGGCTTCTGGAGCAAACTCATCTATTTTTCCTGTAACCCTGTCATCAAATCTTGCACCTACCGCAATAAGAAGGTCTGAATTGTAAACAGCCATATTTGCATAGTAAGTTCCATGCATACCAAGCATATGTAAAGCTAAAGGATGAGTTTCATCAAAAACTCCTTTAGCCATATTTGTTGTTGTAACAGGTATTCTTGTAAGTTCTGCAAGTTTTCTAACCTGCTCTGCTGCTCCAGATATAACAGCTCCACCACCTACGTAAAGAACAGGTCTTTTTGCTTTTCTTATAAGCTCTGCTGCTTTTTTTATCTGAACAGGGTTTCCTTCGTAATGGGGTCTGTATCCAGGAAGAGCATCTATTACATCTTTTTCTGTTGGCATTTTGTAATCGTACTCTTTCTGTGTTATATCCTTGGGTATATCAACAAGAACTGGTCCTGGTCTTCCTGTCCTTGCAAGATAAAATGCTTCCCTGAGTATAAGGGCAAGGTCTTTTATATCAGTAACTAAAAAGTTATGTTTTGTTATAGGTCTTGTTATACCTACAACATCAGCTTCCTGAAATGCATCAGTTCCTATGTAATGGGTTGGAACCTGACCTGTTATTGCAACCATAGGAACAGAATCCATATAAGCAGTTGCAAGACCTGTTACAAGGTTAGTTGCACCTGGTCCAGATGTTGCCATCACAACACCAACTTTTCCTGTTGAACGGGCATATCCATCAGCCATATGGGCAGCTGCCTGTTCGTGTCTTGCAAGGATGTTTTTTAATGGAGCTTTATACAAGGCGTCATAAACTTCCATTATAGCTCCACCAGGAAGACCAAAAACAATTTCAACATTTTCTTCCAAAAGAACATCTATTACTATATCTGCACCTCTTTTCTTAGGCATGGTAAATACCTCTAATGTATTTTAAATCTAATATTATACGACTATAAAATATTAGATGTATAACTATAATCAGATATTTAATGATTTTCTGTCTGATAATCAGGTTATCCCTTAAATGTTATAATATTTTGTCAAAATTAGCAGGAGGCTGAAATATTTTGGGTTATTGTAAATGGGAAGGTATCATAAAGGCGTACAGAGAGTTTTTACCTGTTTCAGATAAAACCCCAGTTGTCACACTCCACGAAGGAAACACTCCCCTAATAGACGCTCCTAACCTATCAAAAAAGATAGCCCCTGACAAAGAGTTAAAAATATACCTCAAATATGAAGGGCTTAATCCAACCGGTTCTTTTAAAGACCGGGGAATGACTATGGCTATATCAAAAGCAAAAGAAGCCGGGAAAACAGCTGTAATATGTGCATCAACAGGAAATACATCAGCTTCAGCAGCTGCTTACGCAGCAAGAGCTGGAATGGATGCATACGTTATACTTCCTAAAGGAGCTGTAGCTCTTGGAAAACTATCACAGGCTATGGTTTATGGGGCAAAAATAATAGCCCTTATGGGAAATTTTGATGATGCTTTGGCTATTGTGAGGGAAATAGGTGAAAAATTTCCTGTAGAGGTTGTTAACTCTGTAAACCCTTATAGAATAGAAGGTCAAAAGACTGCAGCTTTTGAGATTGTTGACCATCTTGGGGACGCTCCAGATTTCCATTTTATACCTGTTGGAAATGCTGGAAACATAACAGCCTACTGGAAGGGGTATAAAGAGTATAAACAGGCTGGAAAATCAGAAAAACTTCCAAAGATGATAGGCTGGCAGGCTGAAGGAGCAGCTCCTATAGTTAAAGGATTTCCAATAAAAAATCCCCAAACAATAGCAACAGCAATAAAGATAGGAAACCCTTACAGCTGGCAACCTGCTCTCAAAGCAGCCCAGGAGAGTGGAGGTTTCATAGACGCTGTTTCCGATGAAGAGATACTTGAAGCTTACAGACTTGTTGCCTCTACAGAAGGGGTTTTCTGTGAGCCTGCTTCTGCAGCTTCAATAGCTGGTGTAATAAAAGCCTACAGAAAAGGTATATTCAAAGGTGGAGAAACTATTGTTTGTACCTTAACAGGAAACGGCCTTAAAGACCCAGATACAGTAATAAAGGCAAGTGAAAAACCTGTTGAGATGCCACCTGATATCAATGAGATAGCGAAATACCTTGGTTTGTAGAAAAACTGTTATAAATTGTTTAAAACAAGAAAACAACACAGGATAATGTGAAATGGAGAAAATAGTTGTTCTATCTACAAGTTTCTTACTTATAGGTGGAATTAGCTGGTTTTTCTTTGGGAAAAAAGATAAAAAAGAAAGTGAACCTGTTGAAGAGACAGCAGGAACAAAAACTGTTGAGCTTAACATATCTGGTATGCACTGCGCAGGTTGTGCAGCAGGTATAGAAGGAACATTAAAATCTGTAGATGGAATTGTTAAAGCTTCTGTAAACTTTGCAACATCAAAAGGTATTTTTGAATTCCAGCCTTCAAAGATAACCGAAGAAGAAATCATTAATAAGATAAGACAGCTTGGATACGATGCTTCCTTAGATATAGAAAGTGTAGAAAAAAAAAGCTCCTGAGGGAAAAAGAACTTAAAAGAAAAGTATTGATTTCATTTGTTTTAACATTTTTCATATTTTTCCTGTCTTTTTTTCATATCCCTTTCCTTGAAAACAGGTTTATACCAGAGAATAATTTTTTAAGTGTAAAAAATGTTCTTATCCTTTTTCTTGCTTCTGTTGTTCAATTTTACATAGGTAAAGAGTTCTATGTATCAGCTTTAGGTGGATTGAAAAATCGTATAGCTGATATGAACCTCCTTGTTGTTTTAGGTACAACAGCTGCTTATCTTTATTCTGTTCTTGTTATGTTTTTCCCTGATATATTCCCAGAGGAGATGAGACACCTTTACTTTGATGGAGCAGCTGCAATTATTACATTTATACTACTTGGAAGATACCTTGAACACAGGTCTAAAAACAAAGCAAACGAATTTATGAAAAAACTCCTTTCCTTAAAACCTGAAAAATCAACAGTAATAGTTGATGGGAAAGAGGTTGAAGTATTTGCTGAAAATATAGTAGTTGGAGATATTGTTCTTGTTAAACCAGGGGAGAAAATACCTGTTGATGGAGTTGTTATAGATGGTGAAAGTGAGGTAGACCAGTCAACAATCACAGGAGAACCTTTACCTGTTTTTAAAAAGAAAGGAGACACAGTAATAGGAGGAACCATAAACAAAACAGGTTTTTTAAAAATAAAAGCCCTAAAAACAGGTAAAGATACTGTTCTTTCCCAGATTATAAACCTTTTAACACAGGCTCAAAGTAAGAAGCCTCCTATAGGAAAACTTGCAGATAAAGTAGTATCAGTTTTTGTACCTGCAATAATGATTATATCTATAATTGTTTTTGATATATGGTACATCTATGGAAACGTGCAGTACGGATTTTTATCTGCTGTTTCTGTTCTTATAATAGCCTGTCCATGTGCTTTAGGACTTGCAACACCAATAGCTATCGTTGTTTCTGTTGGGAAAGGGGCTAAAGAAGGTATACTTATCAAAAATCCTGAAGTTATTGAAGTTATAAAAGAGATAGATGTAGCTGTTTTTGATAAAACAGGAACTATTACAGAAGGAAACCCTTCTGTTTCAAAGGCAGATATTATTAATGAAAAAGACGTTCCTTACATAATACCAGCTTTAAAGAAAAGCAACCATCCTTTGTCAAAAGCTATTTTGAAGTTTTTAAATCAGGAAAGTGATAAAAAAATAGATACTTTCAGACAAAAGCCAGGTAAAGGCATAGAAGCTGTTGTAGAAGGAAAGACTGTAGTAATAGGAAGTCAAAGTTTCTTAAAAGAAAAAGGTTTAAATCTACCTGATGAAAAAGGAGGAACCACAGTTTACATCTCTGTTGATAACAAACTGTCTGCTGTTTTCAAAATAAAAGACAAAGTAAAAGAGGAAGCACCTTACGTTGTAAAAAAGCTTAAAGAAAAAGGGATAAAAACTGTTCTTCTTACAGGAGACAACGAAAAAACTGCAGAAGAGGTTGGAAAGGAAACAGGTTTTGATGAGATTAGAGCTAATCTTCTTCCAGATGATAAATACAGAATTGTTGAAGCTTTTCAAAAAAGTGGAAAAAAAGTGTTGTTTGTAGGAGATGGTATAAACGACTCCCCTTCTTTAGGAAAAGCAGACATAGGAATAGCTGTATCCCAGGCAACAGATATAGCAAAGGAAGCAGGGGATGTAGTTCTCCTAAAAAAAGATTTAAGACTTGTCCTTAGTTTTATAAATCTGTCTGAAAAAACATTAAATATAATAAAACAAAATCTTTTCTGGGCTTATATATACAATATTATAGGAATACCTGTAGCAGGAGGAATTCTGTATCCATTTTTTGGTGTTCTATTAAAACCTGTTTTTGCAGGAGTTGCCATGTCTTTAAGTTCAGTTTCTGTAGTCTCAAATGCATTAAGACTCAAAAAGGTAAATCTCTCTTAAAAAACATATCAGAAGATATATAGAAAATATTTTTTTGTTGCTTTATAATAAAGCCTTAAGTCCAGTTTTTATAAGGAGGTTTCCTGATGCTAACTTATGATGTTTTGATAGTAGGAGCTGGTGGTGCTGGCTTAATGGCTGCTCTTGAAGCAAGTAAAGCAAAAGATGTAAAGGTAGGAGTTGTTACAAAAGTTTACCCAACCCGTTCACATACAGGAGCTGCTCAGGGTGGGATAAACGCTGCATTGGCTAATGTAGACCCATCAGACAGCCCTGAGGTTCATACATTTGATACAGTAAAAGGTTCTGACTACTTAGGAGACCAGGATGCAATTGAATACATGTGTACTCAGGCTCCAAATATCATATATGAGCTTGAACATTTAGGGGTTCCTTTCTCAAGACTTCCTGATGGAAGAATAGCACAGAGACCTTTTGGTGGAGCTGGTTTTCCAAGAACATGTTATGCTGCAGATAAAACAGGACACGTTATTTTACACACACTTTATGAACAGTGTTTAAAAAATGATGTTGAGTTTTTAAATGAGTGGTTTGTAAAAGAGCTTTTAGTTGATAACGGTGAAGCTAAAGGTGTTGTTGCAATAGATATAAGAAATGGTGAAGTACATGTGATAAAAGCTAAAGCTGTAGTTTTTGCTACAGGTGGATACGCAAGGGTTTACTGGGTTAGAAACACAAACGCTATTGGTTCTACTGGAGATGGGATGGCAGTATGCTACAGGGCAGGAATACCTCTTAAAGATATGGAGTTTGTTCAGTTCCACCCAACTGGATTAAGGTCAACTGGAATTCTTGTTACAGAAGGTGCAAGGGGTGAAGGTGGTTATCTTATAAACAATAAAGGTGAAAGATTTATGGAAAGATACGCTCCTAACAAAATGGAGCTTGCTCCAAGGGATTTGGTCTCAAGGGCTATAGAAACTGAAATACTTGAAGGAAGAGGCTGGGGCGAAGGTATGATGGCTTATGTACACCTTGACCTCAGACACCTTGGGGCTAAGAAGATAAAAGAAAGACTTCCTCAGATTAGAATGCTTGCTATAGATTTTGAAGGTGTTGACCCAATAGAAGAACCTATACCAGTGAGACCAACAGCCCACTACTCAATGGGAGGTATACACGTAGAAGATTACAAAACTTCTATGACACCTGTTAAAGGTGTTTTTGCTGTTGGTGAGTGTGCATGTGTTTCTGTTCACGGTGCTAACAGACTTGGAGGAAACTCTTTACTTGATATTGTTGTGTTCGGAAAACCTGCCGGAGCTGCAGCTGTTGAATACGCAAGAAATAAACCAGACGATAATACATACAACTATAAAGCAGAAGAAGAAAGGGCAAGAAAAGAGATAGAAGAGCTCCTCAAAAAAGAAGGAACAGAAAATATAAACGACATAAGAATGGAAATGGCTCAAACAATGTGGGATAAAGTAGGAATATTTAGAGAAGAAAAACCAATGCAAGAAGCTATAGAAAAGATAAAAGAATTAAAAGAAAGATACAAAAACCTTGCTCCTGGAGATAGTGGAAAGATATTTAACACAGCTCTTATAAACTACCTTGAACTTGGAAACCTCCTTGACCTTGCAGAGGTTATAGCAATCACAGCTGAAATGAGAAAAGAATCAAGGGGAGCCCACGCAAGAAGGGATTATCCAGATAGAGATGATGAAAACTTCCTGAAACACTCATTAGCTTACTATACAGAGGAAGGTCCAAAAATAGAGTATTCAGAAGTTAGAATTACAAAATACCAGCCTCAAGAAAGAAAATACTAAAAAAAAGCCCCTATATGGGGGTTTATTTTTTTCTAAATTCTTCTGGATTTACGTTGTACTTTTTTATTAACTTCTGTAAAGACTGCCTTTCAATATTAGCAAGTCTGGCTGCTTTTGATATATTCCCATCAGTTAAAGACAGCAGAATATTCAGATAACTTCTCATAAATTTTTGCATCTGTTTTTCTTTGGCTTTGTTATAATCAAGAACAAACGATGTCTGTTTATCTGATAGGAGTATTTCTTTATCAAGATGTTTAACATCTAAATAACCACCATCTTCAACAAGTATGCATGCTTTGTATATAGCATTTTCTAACTGTCTGACGTTTCCTTCCCAGTGGTAGTTTACAAGAACTTCAACTGCCTGTGGTGTTATTCCTTTAACAGATGCGTTGTACTTTTCGTTGAATTTCTGTATAAAATAGTTCGCAAGGAGGGGAATATCTTCTTTCCTTTCCCTTAAAGGTGGAATTGTTATTTTTATTCCTTCTATCCTGTAATAAAGGTCTTCCCTGAATTTTCCTTCTTTCACAAGTTTTTTCAAATTTTTGTTTGTAGCTGTTATTATTCTTACATCTACCTTAATAGATTTTTCCTCTCCTACTCTCCTTATCTCCTTTTCTTGAAGAAACCTTAAAAATTTACTCTGTATATCAAGGGGAATTTCACCTATCTCATCTAAGAACACTGTCCCTCCGTTTGCTTTTTCAAAAATCCCTTTTCTGTTTTCTGTAGCACCAGTAAATACTCCTTTTCTATATCCAAAAAACTCAGCTTCCATTATATCTGGGGATATATTTGCACAGTTTATAGCTATAAATGGTTTATCCTTACGGGGAGATAATCTGTGGATAGCTCTGGCAAAAAGCTCTTTACCTACTCCACTTTCACCAGTGATAAGAACTGTTATATCAAGCTGTGCTATCTTTTTAATAAAGTTCAAAAGCTCTATCATTTCTGGGTTTTTTGTTATTATAAAGTCCACATCTGAACGTAAAAGTTTTATCTCTTCTTTAAGTTTTATGTTTTCCTGGATTATCTTTGATTTTTCAACAGCTTCTTCTATAAGTTTCCATATAGATGGGTCATTAAAATCTATAGGTTTTGAAAGGTAGTGAAATGCACCTTTTTTCATACATGCTACAGCATTATCTATTGTTCCGTAAGCTGTCATAACAATAAAACTTGTGTGGTTATTAAACTTTCTCATTTCCTCAAGGAACTGTTCCCCTGTCATTCCTGGCATTCTCATATCTGAAAGAACAAGGTCAAAACTTTCTTCCTTTAACTGCTGGAGGGCTTTCCGTGGGTCTGAAGATGTTTTAACCTCATAACCTTCATCCTCAAGAACTATAGAAAACGTATCTAATATATCTTCTTCATCATCAACTATAAGTATTTTTCCTTTTTTATAATCTTCATTCATTATCACTTCCCCCATCTTTATATAAAGGAAGATTTATTATAAATTCTGTCCCTTCCCCTTCTATGCTTTTTACGTCTATATAACCATTATGGTCTTTTATTATTTTACTGACAACAGACAGACCTAAACCTGTTCCTTTCTCTTTTGTTGTGAAAAACGGCTCAAATATGTTTTCTAAAACTTCTTCTGGGATACCTGAACCTGTGTCCTTTATTCTTATCTCTGCAAATTCCCCATTTTTAGTAGCAGTTATACTTATTTTTCCTCCGCCATTCATAGCTTCTATTGCATTCATTATAAGGTTTATAAATACCTGTTGAAGGGAGTTCTTATCAGCATAAACAAAAATTTCTTCCTGTATGTTTTTTTCTAATATGACTTTTTCCCTTTTTGAAGGTGGTAAAGAGAATTCCACTGATAGTTCTAAAACTGATTTTAGGTCTGTTTTTTGTTTTTTGTAGTAAGAAGGTTTAGCGTAGTTAAGGAGTTTATCAATAATATCAACAGCCCTTGAAGAGTTTTTTTCAATATTTTCAGCAAGTTTTTTTATTTTTTCATCATCTTTAGCCCTTCTTTTTATTGAAAAAGCAGAAGCAGCTATAGAAGCAAGTGGGTTTTTAATATCGTGGGACAGACCAGCTGCAAGCTTCCCAACAACTGCGTGTTTTTCTGTTTCTATTAACTGGGCTTCAAGTTTAACTTTCTCAGTTATATCTTCAATAAAAAGAACAACTTTAACTGTACTTTCGTTTAAAGAGAGGGGAATTAGTTTTACTCTAAACGTTTTACCTTTCTTTTCAAGAGGAGAAACAGTTATATCTATTGTTTTTCTTTCTTTTACAACATCTTTAAATTTATCTTTTAAGCTTTCCATCTCAGGAAAAGCTTCAAAAAAATTCCCTTCTGGTTTTTTCCCAAATATTTTTTCTAAAGCAGTATTCCAGGTTTCTATATTGAATTTATCATCAAGTATAGCAATTCCTATATCTATTGATTCAAACATTTTACTTAGAACACTTTCAAGATAACCTAACTCTTTAAAGTAAACTGTTTTTGCTATTGATATAGCTACAGAGTTTGCATATGTCCTAAGGTACTCTACCTCACTTGGAGAAATTCCATCTTTTTTATAAACCCCTAAAATTCCTATCTTTCCTTCATCACTGAGCAAAGGGAGAAAGATAAATCTTTCATCTTCTGATATCTCTATACCATCTATATAGCTGTAATCTTCTTTTAAAAAAAGTTCCATTTTTGGGAAAAATCCACCTTTATGTTGTAGCTTTATGTTTTTGTACTCTATTTTTACTAAAATCCCTGTATACCCTAAGTCAAGGAGACCATTTACCACATTCTTAAGTATATCTTCAAGATTAACAGGTTTTATTGTTTTATTACTTAGTTTAAATATTTCTCTTTGCCTTCTCAGTGTTATACTCAGCTGTTCATTTAACTCATCATGATACCTCTGGAGTTCTGTATTAACAGCTCCATCAAATATGCTCTGGTAAAGGTTCCTTTCCCTTTCTGCATTCTTTTGAAACACATCTAAAACATCACTGATTAAAGGAAATACAAGTAAAGTGTTTGCTATGAAGAACAGATTTTTATCTATAAAATAAGAAGCACAGATAATAAAAATTGTAGCTATCCATAAAACAGCTTCTTTTTCTGTTTGATATTTGCGAACAGCAAGAAAAAACGCTGATAAAGGAAGTATATAACTGTATTCAAGACCTAAAAAATAAAGAATAAAACCTGCTGTTATCACAACAGGATAAACAATATACGGCAAAACAGATACTTTTGTACCAGTCTCTTTTGTAAGGTATACAGATAAAATCCAGTAAAAGATAGGGAATATGATATCAGCTATCTTTGTATCAAATATACCAGATAAAGTAGAAAAAACAACAGGAACAGCAGATAAGTATAAAAGAGTATTTTTTGTTTTATAAACTTTGTAATAGATAAAAAGGAATATAGCCCATACTACTGCAAAAACACCCATCCTCTACCTTTTATACGTTAATATCTTCTACTTTAAGTTTAAAACCATCTTTTTCTCTGTAGAGCTTACCTTTTCCTATGACTTTTCCATGTAAAACAATATCTACAGGATAAATATCCCCTGTATCTATAATAACTTCAGAAGCTTCTCCTATTTTATCTAAATCTGTTAAAGGGATATCTGTTCTGTACAACCTTAAGACTACAGGAATAGAAGTATCAACAGGAAGTGTATCTGTTTTCTTTTCCTTTTCTGCTTTTAGAAGAAAAGCATTTTCATAAATCTTATCTTCAGTTTCTACATCATAAACTGTGTAATCTTCATCTATCTGAAGCTGGTCGTAAACATGTGTCTCATAATCTACTTCATCAAACAGGCTTTTAAAAAGTTTTTCTCCCCAGTCGGTACCTTCTAAAAAGACAAGGAGTACAAAAAGCTCATTTTTTATACAAATTCTATTTTTTTTACCTTCTATACAGTAATAACCATCTTTTAAAACTGTTTTTTCAGGATAACTTTCTTTAATATCTTTTACGTATTTTCCAAGGAGTTTTAGTATTCTTTCTTTTATTACTTAATCCTCCTTGATCTCAACAATAGAATTTCCTACAATTAATTAATAAAAATTTATTATAAATTAATAAAAAATATAAGACAATGATTAAATGAAAAAATATTT
>CAZOTZ010000002.1:0-37689 GCA_964582875.1 uncultured Aquificales bacterium
TTCACTCACCAAGAATACCTCCTGTAGAAGAAATGCTTGAAATAGCAGAAAGAACTGTGCAGGTAATAGATAAAAACCTTATATGGATTAATCCTGATTGTGGACTGAAAACAAGGCAGTGGGAAGAAGTTATCCCTGCTTTGAGAAATATGGTAAAAGTAGCAGAGATTTTGAGAGAAAAATATGGAAAAGAATACAATTTCCAGTAGTGTCTATAGTTTATAATAGTTTTCAGAGTTTTCCTTTTAAGGAGGATTTTATGGAAAAAAAGAAAGTTGTAATCCTTGGAAGTGGTCCAAACAGAATTGGTCAGGGAATAGAGTTTGATTATGCCTGTGTTCATTGTGTATGGGCTTTAAGGGAAGAAGGTTATGAAGCAATAATGGTAAACTGTAATCCTGAAACAGTTTCCACTGATTACGATACATCTGACAAGCTTTTCTTTGAACCTATAGTTTATGAAGATGTTGTGAATATCATTGAAAGTGAAAATCCTATAGGCGTTGTAGTCCAGTTTGGGGGACAGACTCCTTTAAAGCTTGCTGTTCCCCTTCAGAACGCAGGAATAAATATACTTGGAACTTCACCGGAAAGTATAGATATAGCAGAAGACAGAGAAAGATTTAGAGACCTTATTATAAAACTTGGGTTAAAACAACCTGAAAGTGGAATAGCAAAATCAAAAGAAGAAGCAATAATAACTGCTGAGAAGATAGGATACCCTATATTGGTTCGCCCTTCTTATGTTTTAGGTGGAAGGGCAATGAGGCTTGTTTATGATACTGCAGAACTTCTTGAATACATAGAAGAAGCTGTTTATGTGACTGAGGATAAGCCACTTCTTATAGATAAATTCCTTGAGGATGCTATAGAACTTGATGTTGATGCTGTAAGTGATGGAGAAGATGTTCTTGTTGGAGCTGTAATGGAGCATATAGAAGAGGCAGGTATACACTCAGGGGATAGTGCCACATGTATTCCTCCGTATACTTTACCTGATGAAGTCATAGAGAATGTGAAAGAACAGACAAAAAAACTCGCAAGAGCTTTAAATGTTTGTGGTCTTATGAATGTACAGTACGCTGTAAAAGATAATCAAATATACGTTATAGAAGTAAATCCAAGGGCTTCAAGGACTGTTCCTTTTGTAAGTAAAGCTATTGGCTATCCCCTTGCAAAAATAGCTTCCAAAGTAATGATAGGTAAAAAACTGAAGGAGATTGTTCCAGAAGTATTTGAGATAAAAGATGTACATCCTGCTACAGATTTCAAAGATAAAAACTTCAGCAGATACTCTATAAAAGAAGTTGTTTTCCCGTGGAATAGATTTCCTGAAGTAGACCCCCTTTTAGGTCCAGAAATGAAATCAACAGGGGAAGTTATGGGAATTGATGAAGATTTTGGAATGGCATTTTATAAAGCCCAGGCAGCAGCAGGAAATACTTTACCTGAAAAAGGAAACGTTTTTATCTCTGTGGCTGACAAAGATAAACCATCAGTTATTGATGTTGCTAAAGAGCTTGTGAACCTTGGATTTACTATTTATGCCACAGATGGAACCCATAAATTCCTTAAGGAAAAAGGTATTGATTCTGTTCCTGTAAATAAGCTTTCAGAAAAAAGACCTAATATTGTTGACAGGATAAGAAACGGTGAAATACAGATGATAATAAATACACCTTCAGGGAAAAGGGAACGTTCTGATGCTTACTTTATAAGGAGAGCTGCTGTTGAGCATAAAATAGCTTATTTTACAACTGTGAGAGCTGCATACGCTGCAGTTCAGGCTATAAAATCTTTTAAAGAAAAAGAGCTTACTGTAAAACCTATACAGGAGTTTTTTGACATCACTTAAAACTGGTGATGTCAACCTTCTTTTCTTTTTCACATTCTCCATAAACAGGACAAGAGGCACATTTTCCTTTCTGTAAACTGTTTCTTATTTTTTTATAAAGAAACAAAACGGCTAAAAAAACTATTCCAGAGCCTAAGATATAATCAGCTGTGTTCTCCATATTAGATACCTTAGGTGATTGTTTATATTACACTGAATAATATAGGTAAGTGGGTAATAAATTTTTATGATAAATATATCTTTAGATTATATTTTTTTGTTAAAAAGACTTTTTTGCTCCTGTTGTATATAACCATTCTGGTTGTATTTCTGAGTGTCATCGTTAAAAATAGCTGAAAAAATCTCATCTATAAACTGGATATTTTCCATGGCAAGGCTCATATTTAATCTGCTGAGTTTCTGAATTTCTTCTATTTTTTCTCTGTTTTCTTTAATGAATTCCTCAGGCATGTTAGATAGTTCCTTTATAAGAGCTTCTTTTTCTCCTATAACCCTTTGAAGCTTCTCAATGTAATCTTTGCTTTCTATTGCTTTAACAATATAAAACCTTTCTTCCTTTAGTTTATCTACTAATCTGTCTAATATGTTCTCCACTGTATATTCCCCAAATCATATTAAAATAATGTAAAAAATATTTTATAATATTACCTAATTGGGGGGGAAACAAATAAAAATTTTTTTTATAAAAAGCGATAATAAAATCAAAAAAAGGGAGAGTGAATCATGGAACAGAACAACAGGTACAAATCATATCTAACAGACCTTATTCTAAAAAAAGAAGGCCTTTCAATTATAAACAAACACCTTGAAAAATCAATATCTGAAAGTGAAGAAGCAACTAAAAAAATTATAGAAAACATAACTTATGCTCTTTCCCTCTTAGAGGAAAATAGAAGTTTTTTAAACGGCCATATATACAGTATGGAAATTGAGAGGATAAGAGATAACGAGATTTCTATTTCATCTAATCTAACTGAGATTTTAATACTTTTAGAGTTTCAGGATATACTTGCCCAGAGACTGAAGAAAATATCACAGTTCCTATCTGAGCTTGAAAGTGAACTTGAGGGAATATCTTCTGAACTTGATTTGGATGATAGTAAACTTGCAGAAAAAACAAAAGAGCTGAAGAAAAAGCTTGAAGCCCTTGAATGGAGAAGAGAAGTAAACCAGCAAGACGTTGATGAAATTTTTGAGGAATACGGTATATAAGAGAGGGGCTTATGAGAATAGAGTTTAGCGATGATATGAGGGAAATTCTTGAGGAATTCCTCATAGAAGCTGAAGAAATCCTATCCAATTTAGACCAGGATTTAATAGAACTTGAAAATAATCCAGATGATAAGGATTTACTAAATAAGATTTTTAGAGGAATGCACACCTTAAAAGGTGGTGCAGGTTTTCTCAATCTAACAACTGTTGTAGAGATAGCCCACAAGATAGAGGACATTTTTAATAAACTTAGAAACGATGAGATGTCCCTTACCCCTGAAATGATGGACGTTATTTTTGAAGGGGTAGACAAGCTAAAAGAAGCTATAGATATGCTTAAAGAAAGTGATGAAATACCAGATGAAGAAGATGTAAAAGACCTGATAGAAAAACTGAAAGCCATACTTGAGGGAGAGAGTGTCCCTGAAACACGTCAAGAGGTTAACCAGGAAGAAGAAACAGATGAAGAGTTTGAGTTTGTAGAAGGTGTAGATGAAGACATAAAAAAACTTATTCTCCAGTACAAAGGTAAGGATTTAGGGGAGATTTTAGAAGAGTTAATCCTTCTTCCACCAAATGAAAGACCACCTTTAGACGTAATAGAAAAACTTGAAAAACTCATATCAGAAGGAAAAGATGTAAAAGACCTTATAAAACCAAAAGAGAAAAAAGAAGAGAAGGAAGAAAAGCCAAAAGCAGAACCTCCAAAGCCTAAAGTTCAGGAACCACAGAAAAAAGAAGAAAAACAGAAAAAGAAAAAGACAGAAAAAAAAGAAGAAGTTATAAGGGTTGATGTAGAAAGGGTAGAAACATTAATGAACCTTGTAGGAGAACTTGTTTTAGATAGAAACAGAATTGTTAAGCTTGCTTCAAATCTTGAAAACAGTTATGGGGACAGTGAAACTGTAGAAGAGCTTATAGACTCTATTACTGGAATGAGCCGTACTGTAAGTGATTTACAGGACGCAGTTATGAAACTGCGTATGCAACCTGTAAGAAAGATATTCAGCAAGTTTCCACGTATAGTTAGAGACCTTGCAAAAAGACTTAACAAAAAGGTAAATCTTATTCTTGAAGGTGAAGATACAGAGATAGACAGGTCTATACTTGATAAACTTGAAGACCCTCTTATACATCTTGTAAGAAACGCAATAGACCATGGAATAGAGCCTCCTGAAGAAAGGTTAAAAGCAGGGAAACCAGAAGAAGGAACTATAAAACTGTCTGCTTTTCAGGAAGGGGACAGGATTATCATTTCTATAGAAGATGATGGAAGGGGAATAGACGTAGAAAAAGTTAAAAGAAAAGCTGTTGAGAAAGGGCTTATTACCCCTGAACAGGCTGAGAATATGCAGGATAAGGAAGCCTTTGAACTTCTATTTATGCCGGGCTTTTCCACAGCAGACAAAGTAAGTGAGGTCTCTGGACGTGGTGTAGGAATGGACGTTGTTGCCTCAACAATCCACAACCTCAGGGGAACAATTGAAGTAGAAAGTGAAAAAGGAAAAGGCTCTAAATTCATCATGAAACTTCCTTTAACTGTAGCAATAATAAGAACACTTATGGTAGGAGCAAACAATAGAATATTTGCAATTCCCCTTTACTCTGTTGTTGAGATTGTTAAATACGATGTAAATAGCGTCAAAAAAGTAGGAAACTTTAAATCTTTTATGCTTAGAGATGAAGTGTACCTTCTGTTTAGCTTAAGTGAGCTCTTTGATATAGAAGATACCAGAGAAAAAGAATTTATTGTTGTTGTAAGAGTTGGAGAAAAAAATATAGCAATCTCTGTAGATGAGCTTTTTGGAGAAGAAGAAATAGTCATAAAGCCCCTTGGTAAACTCCTTGAAGATGTTCAGGGAATAGCAGGAGCAACAATAACAGGAGACGGTAGGGTTGTCCTTATTGTTGATACTAATTCCCTTATAAACGATAAAAAATCCCAGCTTGTTGGAGTTTTATGATGTCTGAAATGGAAGTTTTAGGACTTAAAGAGATAAGAGAAGAAGAGTCTTCAGAGAAGAGACTTATAACATTTAGGATGAACGATGAGCTTATAGGTGTTGATATAACAAATGTTGTAAAGATAACTATGGACATGGACATTACACCTGTTCCTAAAACAAAAGACTACATATTAGGGGTTATGAACCTTAGGGGAAATATAATTCCTGTAGTTACACTAAAAAAGATGCTTGGTCTACCTGAAGGAGAAAATCCAACAAGGAACACGATTATCGTTGTGGAAACAGAATTTGGAAATGTTGGGCTTCTTGTTGATAAAGTAGAAGGAGCGTTGAATGTAAATCCTGAAGATGTACAGCCTCCACCTATGAACTCAATAGGTATAGACCCTGAGTTTATAGAAGGGGTAGTGATGGTTGATAAAGAAGATGGAGAAAGGGAACTACTGACAATTTTAAATATAAAAAAGATTTTTAGAGCTGATAATATTTAGCTGTTGGAGGAACTATGCCAAAAAAGGATTTGCTCCCTAAAATACTTGAAACAGGGGCTAACGAGCTTGAGATAATAGATTTCAGGATGTACGAGATACTTGATAATGGGGAAACCTATGAATGGGTTTTAGGTGTAAACGTCGCAAAGGTAAGGGAAGTTATAAAAAGACCAGAAAGAATAGTTAAATCTCCTGGTTCTCCACCAGAGGTTGAAGGTATAGCAAAGATAAGAGGAGAAGTTGTCCCAATAGTTAACCTTGCAAAGTGGATGAAGATAAAAGAGCCTGAGAATGCAGGTAAGTACGTTATTGTTATGGAGTTTTTAAGGGAAATAGTTGGAGTTATTGTTCATGATGCTAAAAGGATAAGGAGAATTAAATGGGCAGATATTAAAAAGCCTCCACCTTCTATAGAAGAAAGGCTTGGAGGAAAAATAGTAGGGGTAATTGAAATAGAAGACGGAAATCTTTTACTACTTCTTGATTTTGAAGGAATACTTGATGAGCTTGGAATGATTAAGATATTTGGGGTAGAAGAAGAAGTAGGAGAGGATATAGAGAGGAAAGGTCGTTTTAATATTCTTATACTTGATGACTCTCCTGTAGCAAGAAAAATAATAAAAAGTATTCTCACAAAAGACGGACATACCGTTTTAGAGGCTTCAAATGGTATTGAAGGACTACAGATACTTGAAAAGACATTGCAACAGGCAGAAGAAGAAGGAAAGGATATAACAGATTACATACAGCTAACAATATCAGACATAGAAATGCCAGGAATGGATGGACTCACGTTTACGAGAAAAGTAAAAGAACATCCAGTTTTATCAAAAATACCAATTATTATAAATACTTCTTTAAGTGATAAGGCAACTGTGGATAAGGCAAAATTTGTTAACGCTGATGCTCACCTTGTAAAGTTTGATGCACCAGACCTTATAAAACTTGTCCATAAATACGCAATAAAAAAGTAAAGGAGGAATAAGATGGCATTACCAGACCCAAGCATAAGGATTTTAGTAGTTGACGATATGGCTACAATGAGAAGAATTATCAAGGGACTTTTAAATCAGCTTGGTTATAAGAACATTGAAGAAGCTGAAGATGGAAAAGTCGCTTTTCAGAAACTAAAATCACAGGAGTTTGATTTTGTTATAACTGACTGGAACATGCCTAATATGACAGGTCTTGAACTTGTTCAGGAGATAAGGAAAGACCCTGAGTTAAAAGACCTTCCTGTATTGATGGTAACAGCAGAAGCAAAAAAAGAAAACGTCCTTATGGCTATAAAAGCAGGTGTCAATAACTACATTGTCAAACCTTTTACAGCAGAGGTTCTTAAAGACAAGATGGAAAAGATATTTTCAGTTGTGAACAAATAAAGATAAAAAACCTATAAGGTTTCTTAGAGAGGAGGATAACGTAATGGGGCTTTTTGGCTGTAAAGATGTGTATGCCATTGTAGACCAGTTAAAAAGAGAGCTGGAAAAAAAAGAGGAAGAACTAAGGGAAACAAAAGGGAAACTTGAAGAAAAGGAAGCAGAGCTAAAATCCCTTGAAAGTCAGCTTAAAAGTAAAGACACAGTTATAGAAGACCTTAGGAGAGAAATTGCAAGGAAAGAAAAACTGACGCAGGAACTACAGGGCATAGTTGAAAATCTAAAAAAACAGATAAAAGAACTTGAAGAAAAAGCTTATGAGGGCTGGGAAATCCTTGATTATCTCCAGAGTGAAGGGGTTTTCATAGTAAATAAAGAGTTTAAGCCAGGACATGAAGGCAATGAGTTTACATATATAAACAAACAGGGAAGAAAAATACTTATGGAGCTTGCAGAGGATATAAACAGAACATACGGGTACAACATAGACTGGACAAACCCTATAGGTATATCAATCCACAAATTCCATAAAAACCCAGAAAGGATTAAAGAACTTCTAAAAGAGTTAAGACCAGGAGAAATCAAGAAGAACGCTGACATAACAGTAGGAAAACACATAATAGAGTCTTACAGGTTTCCTGTAGTTAATAAAGAAGGGGAGATAACAGCTTACGGTGCTGTGTGGCTTGATGTTACAGCAGACAGAAATATGGACAGGATAATAAGGGAGGCTTCTCCAGAAACAGTTTTGACTATATTTGAAACAGCCCTTTTAAGAGCTACATCTTTTAAACTAAGGGTAAAAATAGGTTTCTTTAAAGAAGAGCTTACAGAAATACTAAACTCCCTTGATGAAGTTGCAGATTTTGTAAAAAAACTAACTGAATCTATAAAGCTGATAAATGAAACACAGAAAAAGATAAACGAAATTGTTTCCCAGGGAACAGAAGAGATTAACAAAACAACATCTAATATTGCCCAGACAGAAGCTGTTATGGAACAGCTTACAGCTTCTACAAATGAGCTAAAGAAAAGAATAAGCGGCATAGAACATATACTTGACGTAATCCTTGAGATAACAGAGCAAACGAACCTTTTAGCTTTAAATGCAGCAATAGAAGCGGCAAGGGCTGGTGAAGTAGGAAGGGGATTTGCTGTTGTTGCAGATGAGGTCAGGAAACTTGCAGAAAAGACATCTAAAAGCGCCAATGAGATAAGGAATGTGATAAATGCAATCGTTGAAGAGATGGATAAAACTGAAAGTGAGGTAAGCAAAGTAAGAGAAATAGTTAAAGAAGGTGTTGATTACGCTTCAGAGATAACATCTATATTCCAGATGATAAAAGATTCTGGAGAGAAAATAACAAAAATGATACAGGAACAGACAGGAAACGTGGAAGAGCAGGAAAAGATAGTAGCTGAAATTACCTCAGATGCGAAAGGTCTCCTTGATTCATTAGAAGAGATAGAACATCTTGCCCAGGAGCTTGACAGTACATCAGAGAGGACTTTTAACAGTGGAATGAAAGCGTGGAATCTTATGTCAAAGCTAAAAGAGAGCTTAGGTATCGTTCTACTTACAAGAATAATAGACCATGGAAACTTTATGCAAAATGTTATGAAAACAATAGAAGGTGTTATCCACTGGGAACCTGTTGACCATATGAGCTGTGAACTTGGAAAGTGGTACTACAACCATGGACTGGAAGAAGTGCAGAAATACGGAGCTGAAGCAGTAAAACTGTTCAGAGAGATAGAAGAACCCCATAAAAAGATACATCAGGCTGGTATAGAAGCTATAAAACTGAAAAATGAAGGCAAACTCCAGGAATCTTATGATAAGGTGAATGAGATGATAGATGTATCCCATCAAATAGTAGATAAACTTATATCCCTTTATAAGATAGTATCAAAAGAAGAATAAAAAGGGAGAGTGGATTGATGAAAATAAAAACAAAACTGATAGTATCCCTTGTAGCTGAGGTGCTTCTTATCTTTATTCTTACAGAGTTTGTACATCTGAAAATAAAAAGTTATGAGAAGCTAAACACAGAAAAAGAACTTCTACACGACCTCAAAAGGAATCTTTTTCATTTTTTTAAAGCAGAAAAAGAAGCAGAAAAAGATAAATACTTACTTTATGTAAAAAGGGATTTATCAAAACTTTCCCTTCCACCTTCCATTGAATCCCAGATAAACATATTTTTATCAAATCCAGATGAAAAAAAAGCCCTTGTCATGAAAACATCCCTTGACAGGTATATCTCTAAAATCAGTGATAAAGCCCAGTCTATACTTGATTTTGCTTCAACTCTTGTTGTTCTTATTCCCCTTTTCAGCTTAATAATAATAGGGATAGGAGCTTTTACAACATACAAAGCTATAGTTTCCCCTATCAAAGACATGATAAACGCAATGCAGGATATAAAGGCAGGTAATCTTAACAGAAGGCTTTCTATCAACAGAACAGATGAACTTGGCATGCTTGGAAAAGAGTTTGATATTTTTATAAGCTGGATAAAATCAGTTTTTGAGAAGTTAATGGATTCAGCTGTTTTACTCTCTAAAGATTCGGGAATTCTTGTTACAGACCTTGCAAACACAAAAAATAGAAGTAATAAATTACAGCTTGTTTCAGAAAAACTTGAAAAATCATCACAGGAGCTTGTCAAAACTGTAGAGAATGTGAACAGCCATATAAACAATGTTCAATTAAATGCAAAACAGGTTGAAGAAGCAGCAGAAAAAGGCTCACAGGTTATAGTAGCTTCTATAAATGATGTCCAGAAACTTGCTGATGAAGTAGTATCTTTGAGAAATGAGATTGAAGTTCTAACTAACCAGTCAGAAAAGATACAGGCTGTAGTGAATACAATAAAAAGTATCGCTGACCAGACTAATCTCCTTGCTTTAAATGCAGCAATAGAAGCTGCAAGGGCAGGGGAACATGGAAAAGGTTTTGTTGTTGTTGCAGATGAGGTAAGGGGACTTGCAACAAGGACTGTCCATTCAGCCCAGGAGATAGGAAACATTGTAAGTTCTATATCTTCAGCTATTATGAACCTTGCAAACCAGCTTGAGGAAAAGGCAAATGAGGCAATAAAGGTAAAAGATGCGATGTACCATTCAGGGGAAAAGATTAACGAAATAAGGAAGCAGGTTATAGACATAACAAACGCAATAATGGAGATAACAAAACTCATAGGTATCCAGAGTAAAGCTTTAGATAACGTTGAAAAGGATGTAAAAACTATAAATGAAGGTATGCATTCATTTAAAGGTGTGTTTTCTGAGCTTGAAAGGAGTTCTTTAAACACAAGAAACACAATAAAATCTGTTGAGGAAAATCTTTTTAAGTTCAATACAGGTGAAGGGCAGGTATTTGTTGAAGGGGAAGGTCTTTTTACAGACTGGATAGCGATGCTTCCTAACATGTTTTCCCAGAAAAGGTTTATCCCTGTTTATGAAACCCAGTTTTATACCTGGTTTTCTGAAAAACTAAAAAAAGTTGTTGATAAAGATACAGAGCTTTACACTTTATACAGGGAAGTTCAACAGAAACTTGAGAAGATAAACGACCTTATGAAAAACCTTGTTCTTTATAGAAGTGAAGAATGTGATGATAAAGTTCTTGAAAAAGAGTTTAAAGAGCTGAAAAAATGTGTTATCTCAATACTTGAAAAACTTCAAGAAATGAAATATATACACAGCTGAAGCCCCATAAGGGGCTTTTTTATTTAACAAATCTATCTATTATTTTTGTCCCTATTAAATCTCCCCATACATTTACAGATGTTCTAAGCATATCAAGAAATCTATCAACAGAGAGTATTAAAGCTATTCCCTCTAAAGGAAGACCAACAGCAGAAAACACAAGGGTCATTGTTACAAGACCTGCACTTGGAATTCCTGCTGCACCAATAGCAGCTAAAGAAGCTGTAAAGAATATAACAATCTGTTCTCCTAAAGAAAGATGAATACCGTAAAAAGAAGCTACAAACATAGCAGCAACAGCTTCGTAAAGGGCTGTTCCATCCATATTAACAGTAGCCCCAAGGGGAAGAACAAAACCTGCAACCTTCTTTTTAACACCTGCTTTTTCTTCAGCAACTTCCATTGATACAGGAAGTGTAGCAGAGCTTGAGGCTGTTGAGAAAGCAATAAGAAGGGCTTCCTTTACCTTTAGAAAGTATTTAAAAGGATTAAACTTACCAACTAAGAATGCGATAAGACCAAGGTTTACAACTGCATGGATAAAAAGCCCCACAACAACAGCAATAACATACTGCCATAGTGAAAGTAATGAATGGATACCTTTTTCTGCAACAATGTAAGAAACAAGGGCAAAAACCCCTAAAGGTGAAAGGTTAATAATCCATTTTGCAATAGTTAGCATAGAGTCATTTACACCATCAAAAAACCTTGTTATTGTTTCTTTTTTCTCCCTCTGGATAGTTAAAACAGCTATAGCAAAGAGTATTGAAAAAATAATAACGTGTAGAACTTTTCCTTCAGCAAGGCTTTTAAAAATGTTTGAAGGAATAAAACTCTGGATTAATGACTCCACTGTAAACTGTTTGTGTATGTTAACTTCACCGGAATTGGAAAATCCTTCAACAGGGGAAAAATGTATAAAATTTACTATTACTATTCCTGTTGCAACAGCTAAAGCAGTAGTTGAAAAGTAGTATATGATTGTTTTTATTCCCATATCTTTTATTTCTTTTATGGAAGATAAAGAGGCAATACTCATAAAAACTGAGGCAAATATTAAAGGAACAGTTATCATCTTTAGAGCACTTAAGAAGGCATCTCCTAACGGTTTAATAAGAAGTGCGTACTCTTTCAGGTAAAAGCCGAAAAGAACTCCTAAAATAATCCCTAAAAACGTTAAATTTTCAACAGAAAGGAGTTTCTTCATAGTTTACAGTTCCACTTCTACTTTGTTTTTCCCTGATTTTTTTGCCCTGTAAAGGGCTTTATCAGCCCTTTCAAGTATACTTTTTAACGTGTCTCCCATTTTAACCTGTGTTACCCCAAATGATGCAGTTGCTTTAATAGCATTACCATCTTCAAGTTTTATATCCCTGTTTTCAATGATTTTTCTTAGTCTTTCAGCTATATTTTTTGCGTCTTTTATTTCCACACCTGGAAGAAGTATACAGAACTCTTCACCTCCTATTCTTCCTACTACAGTGTTTGCCCTGAGGTAAAACTTAAATATTGAAGCAACTTCTTTTAGAACAATGTCTCCAACAAGATGTCCGTATGTGTCGTTTACCTTTTTGAAGTTATCAATATCAACAAAAATTATTGAGAAAGGGTAGTTTTTTTTATGGAAATCTTTTATAGAGTCCTCTATTGCCCTTTCAAATCTTTTTCTGTTTACTAAACCTGTTAGAAAATCAAAGTTAGCTTCAGCTCTTGCTGAAGCTAATTCATTTTGAAGGTACTTTATCTCCCTGTGGTAGTTTGCTATCTCTTTCTCTAATAACGTATTTTGTTCTTTTAGTTCCTGTAGTTCTTTAAGTATAAGTTTGACAGTTTCGTTTACACTTTCCCCTGTCAGTTTTGTTTTATGAACAGAAAGATTTGATGCATGTTTATCTATATTTTTCTGGTGGTCTGTGATATTAGATATCAAATCCATCATAATAACATCAATCTTTTCTGCAACATCATAAAGTTTCTCTGTAAACTCATCTGTTTTATCTTCACTTATGTCAATAACTTCTTCATCAAAAAGCTCTTTATACAGACCTATCAGCTCAAGGTCTGTCATCTTTCTGTTTTGCTCTTTTATATAACAGAAAACAATAAACCATCTCTCGTAGTTTTTTGGAACAGGTGGTATGTTATGTTTTATAAGGAAACTGAGCTCTTTCCTGACTATATCCATCAGTTTCTTTATTTCTTCATGGGAGAGCCTTTTCTTCTTTTTTATCTCTTCATAAAACTCACACTGGATTTTATTCATTTTTTTACCATATTTTTTTGTATTGTTTTAATTTTCGGAAAAAAACCCTTCTGGGTTAATACACAAAAAGCTTCTTGAGTTTTTTAACAGCTTCACTTTTTATCTGGGATACCCTTGATACAGATACTTTTAGAACATCAGCTACATCCTGAAGTGGCTTTTCTTCAAAAAATAACATCTGAAGGGTTATTTTTTCTTTTTCATTTAACATATCTATAGCCTGTAGTAGTTTTTCCCTTAAATCGTCATTTATGACTTCTTCTTCAGGGGATATTCTGTCTGAAGAAAGGGTGTCTATTATCCTGAATTCTTCATCTCCATTTACAATAGCTTTTTCTATACTTACCATTATAGCTGTTTTTGATAAAGGTAGATTTTTCCCTTCTTCTATTTTTTCCTCTTTTATTTTTTCCCGCATACTCCGTGGCATAACGTCAAGGCTTCTCAGATAATCAAGTATCTCTCCCCTTATTTTTATGTAAGCGTACGTTGAGAATTTAGCTTTATCTTTATCATACCTGTCTATAGCTTTCATCAAACCTATAATACCGGTATTAACAAGCTCATCAAAGTCTACTTCACCTTTAGGTAGTCTGTAGTAAATCTTACTTGCCACTTTTTTAACAAGTGGCAGATTTTCCAGTACTATCTGGTCTTTTGTTTTCTTATCTAATACCTTCATCTCCCCCTACTTAAAAATCTAAGGACTCTCCCCCAGAAAGATTTTCCAGTCTCAGCTGGAACACTCTCCCCGGTTTCCTTAGATATTATCATTTTTAATTCTTTTGTAAATTTATCTTCTGGAAATAGTTTAACAAAAACTTCTTTTTTCTTTATAACTGCTGTCATATTTTTAGTATTCGGCAAAACCCCAGCAAGCTGTAAATCCATGTTAAGAAACTTTTTACAGGACTCTCTTAGTCTTTTGTAAACTTCCATTCCTTCTTTTTTAGATGTAGCCATGTTTACAACTAACTTAAATCTTGAGTATCCGTAAATCTTATTAATAGATTTTATCAATGCGTATGCATCTGTCATTGATGTTGGTTCAGGTGTTGTTATTACATAGGTTCTGCTTGAAGCTCTAACGAACGACACTACTTTGTTATCTATTCCTGCAGATGTATCAATTATTACATAATCGTATCTGTCTGATATCTCTGCAAGTTCCTGAATAAGCTTCGCTGATGTGAAATCCTCAATTTCTCCTATTTCTTCAATCCCTGAAAATCCTGGCAAAACGTCTATATTATCCTTATTGCTTATTATATCTTCTATCTTTCCTGTATTAACAAAGTCTTTTATATTTTTTGTGTTTTTCAGGTTCATAATAACATGGATATTTGCCATTCCAACATCTGCATCTATTAATAGAACCTTCTTTCTGAATATGTTTGCAAGAATATACGCTGTGTTGACAGCAAAGTTTGTTTTCCCTACACCACCTTTCCCACTTGTTATTGTTAAAAATTTTGTGCTGTACTGAATATTTCCTCTTTCTACAAGTTTAATAAGCTCTCTTGCCTGTTCATTCATATCTCTGAACCTATTCTTTTAAGAAATACGAAGCTACAACCTCTGGGGTAAGTACTTTTATATCATCTGGTACCCTCTGTCCTGTACTGAGGTAAGAAAGTGGAAGTTCTGACTTATAAGGGAGGTTAAGTAAAAGTCCCGGTTTTTTTGTCTCATCTATTTTTGAAAGGAGAAGGGCATCTATAGAAAAATAACTTTTATAGTTTTCTATGACCTCAAATGCGTCTTCATCTCTGTAATTACAGCTAACAACAAGGATATTAAACAGACTGTCTATAATACTGCTCAGTATCTCTTTTATCTCTCCTAATCTCCAGTAGTCGTAATGGCTTCTTCCAACTGTATCTATAAGAACTATCTCATCTTCACCTATAACATCAACGATGTTTTTTAGTTTTTTTGGTTCTGAGACTGAGTAAAATGGAACATTAAGTATATTTGCGTAAATTCTTCCCTGGTGAACAGCTCCAACTTTAAATGTATCTATACTCACAACACTCACTTTTTTCTTTTTTTCTATAACAAGCTTTGAAGCTATTTTAAATAGGTTTGTTGTTTTCCCTACACCTGTTGGTCCTAAAAATGCTATCACTTTAGGTGGATTTTCAACTTCGTCAAACTGACCTGTAAATCTGATTTTTTCTTTTATTCCATTTACAAGGGCTTCCTTAAATGTTAATGCATTTAAATCCCACTTGTTAGTATTTATATCAAGTCCACAGGCTTCTTTTACTATATCTTCAGCTACATCCTGGTAAACACCCTTTTTCATGAGTTTGTTTATAAGCTCTACAGCTTCACCGGTAAACTCATGGGATATTTTTGTATCAATAGGGATACTTTCTTCTATGTGGGGTGGTACCTCTTTTTTTGTTTCTATCCTTGGTTGAACCACAGGGGTAACTTCTTTTACCTTTTCTTCTACAAGGGCTTCAACTTTTTTCAGAAGCTCTTCAAAATCAAGCTGTGGTTTTTCTTCTTTTTTTTCCTCTGCCTCAACAAGTATCCTGTACTTTCTTTTCCCTAAGAAAAACCACTTTTTTTCTTTAAATATCTCGTACTGTACTATTCTTATGTTTTCACCAAGTTCTTTTTTTGCTTTTTCCACAAGCTCCTGTATATCATACCCTTCATAAATTCTACTACTCATTGACCTCAACCACTCCTATTATATTTACTTTGTATTTAGGGTCTATCTCTCCATATGATAAAACAGCAACGTTTGGAAGGTAATGTTCAATTATTTTCCTTATAAATCTCCTTGTTGCCGGTGATGTTAGTAAAACAGGTGTCGCCTGATTAACAATAAATGTGTTCATATGTTTTGATATTTCATTTATAAATTTTTGAACAAATGTAGGGTCAAATGGTGGCAGATTTCCTTCATTTTCTTTTATTTTTTCAAGTATAAAACTTTCTGTGTTTGTTCCTATAGAAAGGGCATATATAGTGTCGTCTTTACTGTATAGAGATGAAATCAGTCTTGATAAAGACTGTCTAACAAACTCTGTAAGGACTTCAGGGTCATTTGTTTTTACTATATTGTCTGATAGCGTTTCTATTATAGTAAGCAGGTCTCTAATAGGTATATTTTCTTTAAGCAGGTTTTGTAAAACCCTGTGGAGTATGTTTAAAGGTACCTGGTCAGGTATTATATCCTTTACTATTGGATACTTTTCAGCAAGGGCGTCAACAAGGTCTTTTGTTTCTCCCCTTCCAAGTATCTCATAGGCATGTTTTTTAATAACTTCAGATAAATGGGTTATTATAACTGTTGGAATATCAACAACAGTATATCCAAGCATTTTGGCTTTATCTTTCATATCTTCAGGTATCCAATAGGCATCAAGTCCAAAAGCCGGTTCTTTTGTATGGATACCTTCTATTTTTCCTTTAGTTGAGCCTGTGTCAATTGCAAGGTAATGGTCTGGTACAATTTCTCCCCTTGCTACCTCTACATCCCTTATAAGAATCCTGTACTCACCAGGTTTAAGCTCAAGGTTATCTTTTATATGAACAAGGGGAATTATAAGACCAAGCTCTTTTGTTAGCTGTTTTCTAAGGGATTTTATCCTTTTTACTATCTCTCCTCCTTTTGATTCATCAACGTACGGTATAAGCCCGTATCCTATCTCAAATGTTATTGTTTCTGGTTGTGGAAGCAGTTCTTCAGGGGTTTCTTCTTCCTCTTCTTTTTCCTTTATAAGTTCCCTTGCCTTTTCCTCTGCTTCTTTTTTCTCTTTTTCCTTAAGTATCTGTGCCATAAAGTAAGCTGCAGCTCCAATAAGCCCACCAAGTAAAAAGAAAGGTATGGAAGGCATTCCAGGGACTACTCCCATAGCAAAAATTGTTCCTGAAGCCATATATAGAGCTTTAGGAATAGATGTTAGCTGGGAGAATATCTCTCTTCCAAGGTTATCTTCAGATACAGCTCTTGTAACCATTAATCCAGCTGCTGTTGAAGTTATAAGGGAAGGTATCTGGGAAACAAGACCATCTCCTACGGTTAAAAGGGTAAAGTTCTGAAGGGCGGTCTGTAAATCCATATGATGCTGGATAATACCAATTGCAAGACCACCTACTATGTTAACAACAGCAACAATAATCCCTGCTATCGCATCTCCCCTTATGAATTTGGAAGCACCGTCCATTGCTCCATAAAAATCAGCCTCTTTAGCAAGTTCCTGTCTTCTTCTCTGGGCTTCCTTCTCATCTATAATCCCTGCGTTGAGGTCTGCGTCTATACTCATCTGCTTTCCAGGCATAGCGTCAAGGGTGAACCTTGCTGCTACCTCAGATATCCTTTCTGTTCCTTTTGTTATAACAATGTAGTTAATAGTAACAAGTATAATGAAAACAATAGCTCCAACGATATAACTTCCACCTACAACAAACTGTCCAAAAGCCTGTATCACATGTCCTGCTGCATCAGGACCTTCGTGTCCATGGAGGAGTATTCTCCTTGTTGTTGCAACGTTCAGTGAAAGTCTGAAAAGGGTTGCTATTAGAAGAAGAGAAGGAAAAGATAGAAGATGTAAAGGACTTTTCACGTATATGACTGTCATTAAAATAACAATAGAAAAAGTTATACTTGCTGTAAGAAGAATATCAAGGAGTGCTGGAGGAATAGGGAGTACCATAGAGGCTAATATAGCCACTATAAGTACAACAATAAGAACATCTGAATGTCTGTTTATTTTTGAAAAAATATTCTCAAGTGCAGGGTTCATTCACTCTCCTGAATATCTGTTGTAAGCCTTTAATGCATCTAATATATAAGATTTTAAACCTAACTGGTCAGAAGATGATATAGCTTCCGAAATCTGCATATCAAACATATCCCAGTACATTTTAGAAGAAAATGAGGAGTTAAAAAGCCCTTCAGGTATTGTTTTTCTAAACTCTTTCATCAGCATTCTTACAAACTCTGCCTCAAACTCCTTTGCAACATCTTCAGCTTTTTTCATCTGGCTTAAATCTTTAAAATCCCAGTAAGGGGTTATCTTTACATCCATTTTTATACCTACATTATTATAATTTTTGCGTGAAGTTTTCCAGCGTTTTTCATTGCTTGAATAATGGCTATTAAATCCCTTGGGGATACTCCTAAATCATTTAGTGCTTTAACAAGGTCTTTTAGAGAAGGAGACTGTATAGAAAATATCCTTCCTTTCTCCTCAACAACAGTTGTTTGAACCTGCTGTGTTGTTACTGTGGTACCACCTGATAAAGGAGGAGGTTGGGAAACAACAGGTTTTTTTGTTACAGCGACGTATATATTCCCATGGGAAACGTATATAGGTGTATCTATTTTTATATCACCGCTCATTATAACTGTTCCTGTTCTTTCGTATATAACAATTGTAGGTTCGCTGTCTGTTTTTATGTTTAGATTTAAAACTTCAGATGTAAAGGCTACTTTATCCTTCCCAGCGGGAAAATCAACTTTTACAGTTGTTGCGTCAAGGGGTTTTGCTATCTGGGTACCAAAGTGGTTGTTTATTACCTGTGCAATCTGTACAGCTTTATCAAAATCTGGATTTTTTAATGTCAGAACAAGACTGTCCATTTTTCTGTAATCAAATGGCAAATCTCTTTCTATGATACCTCCATTTACAACAACACCTGTTGTTGGAAAGTTTTTCTGTATCTTTCCCCCTTTATTTGATTCTGAAAAACCTCCACCTGTTGAAACTGGTCCCTGTGCAAATGCATATATTTTCCCATCAGGTCCCCTTAATGGTGTTCTTATAAGAACACCGTTAGAGAGGTCTTTTGCATCTCCTAAAGATGCAACTGTAACATCAAAGGTCATTCCTGATTTTGCAAAAGGAGGCATTTTTGCTGTAACAATGACTGCAGCAGCATTTTTTGTTTTTACCTGTGTTGGGTCTATGTATATCCCCATTTTCCTTAGCATATTTGCAACACTTAAAAGGGTGTATCTACTGGTTGTACCGTCTCCTGTTCCGTTTAGCCCTACAACAATCCCGTATCCTGTTAGAAAGTTATTTCTGAGTCCTAAAACGTTAACCTCGTCTTTTATCTTTACTGTGTTTCCTGCAAATGAAAAAGATACAGATATTAGTAAAAAAAGAAGTATCCTTGCTAACATACCACTCTCCCCTTTAAAAAGGCCATATTTTTAACAGAAATCTTGCAAGCCAGCCAGGTTTTTGGTTATCCGCTATAAAACCTCTGCCGTTGTACTCAACCCTCATATCTGAAATCTGGTAAGAGTATATAGAGTTGTCAGGTTGTATATAAGAAGGTTTTACAATCCCTGATATTTTAAGAACCTGCTCATCGTTGTTTATCTTTATAACCTTTTCTCCAACAATAAATAGGTTCCCATTTGGATAAACTTTTACGACCCTTGCGGTTATTGTTGCTATAAGTCTTGCATTTCTGCCTGTCTTTCCCTGACCTTTAAACTTATTTCCAGAAGTTGCTTTTACAGAAGCTATTGGGGATTTGTTTGGTGTCTGCTTCCCCATTAAAACAGGGGAAGGAAAATCAAAATTTACAGAGGTATCTCTACCTGATTGACTTGTAGCACTTCCAGAGCCAGATAGGTTTTCAACAACCTTTATTGTAAGAATATCCCCAACAGAAACAGCCTTATCGTCGGAAAAAAGGTTGTCATGTCCGTTAAAAAGTGAACCAGGAGGAGGTTTTTCTGTGGATTGACCAATATCTGGAGGCATAGGAGGAGGCTGATAAACAACAACTTCTTTTTTAGATGCACAGGAAAAAAGTATCAAAAATCCTGTTAAAAAGAGCCACCTATAAATAAAACCTGATTTCTTCCAATAACTTTGCATGGTATCACTTTTCCTGATGATATGTTTCTTACTTTTATAATCTGGTTTAACTTTCCATTCTCAAGGGCTTTTCCTAAAAGCTCTATATGTATAACTCCTCTATTATAAATTATTTTTACATTACTTCCCCTTAAAACAAGAAAGTCTGGAACAAGCATATACTCTTTTAAAGGTGTATCTTTTCTTATATTTATCCTCGCTTTCTGACCTATGACTTCTTTTATATCTGTAAACATATGGTTTGTTCTTCCTGCGTACTTTTTAAGATAAACCTTGTCCCGGGTTATATACTCTCCTTTTCTTATATCTGTTTTTGAAAAAACCACATAAGAAACTTTTCTGTATTTAACAGGAATAGAAAGTGTTTTGTACAGAGTTCCATTTTTATAAATCTTGTATGTGAGATAGATGTATGAAGGAGTTTTGCTCCTTTCAAAAATCTCTGTTTTTATTTTCCCTTCTACAGGTTTTATTTTAGGGACTGATATATCCTGTACTTCTATATTCCTGTATTTTTGTAAAAAGTTCCTTACCTGCTCTTCTATATCAAACTGCGTCAGTACAGTGGTTGAAGCAAAAGAAACTCCAACCACAAACAAAAATAAGAAAATTATTTTAAGACTTAAGGGAGCTGACTGTTCTGAGCATCTCATCTGCTGTTGTAATGCCTTTTGAGTTTATTTCATAAGCCCTCTGGGCTACTATAAGATTTACCATCTCTTCAACGATATTTACATTTGAAGCTTCAAGAAATCCCTGTGCTATTTTCCCAAAACCATCTGTATTAGGGTCTCCCTCTATCTCTTCCCCTGAGGCATCTGTTTTTACAAAAAGGTTTTCTCCAATAGCTTTAAGTCCAGCAGGATTAATAAATTTGTAGAGCTTGAGGTTTGCTATCTCCTCTGTTGTTTGCTGTCCCCCTTCATTTCTAACAACATAAACGTTCCCATTTGGGCTTATCTGTATACTTACAAGGGTTTCTGGGGCAGATATCTGTATATTTGGATAAAGTCTGTATCCATTTGGAGTAACAACGTATCCCTGGTCATCTATCTGAAAGTTTCCAGCTCTTGTGTAAGCTTCTCCTCCACCAGGAAGCTCAATTTTGAAAAAACCGTCCCCCTGAATGGCAAGGTCAAGCTGTTTGTCTGTTTTTATAAGACTTCCCTGGGAGAAAATCTTACTTACATCTGAAAGCTTTACACCTAATCCTATCTGTATACCTGAAGGAACCCTTGTTTCTGTAGAACTCATAACTCCAGGGTCTTTTATATCCTGATATATAAGGTCTTCAAAATTTGCCCTGCTTCTTTTAAATCCTACTGTGTTTACGTTTGCTATATTGTGGGAAATAACGTCAAGGTTTGTTTGCTGGGCTTCCATTCCAGAGGCAGAAGTCCACAAGGCTCTTATCATTTTACTCTCCCTTTGTGCTATGCGTTTATCTAACTTTTCGGATGAAGTAGGTGGGACATTACAGTTTAGGCTTTTCCTATCTCGTTAGCTTTTCTTTCCATTGCATCAAGGCTTCTCATAAGGTTTCCATAAATCTCAAATCTTCTCTGTGCCTGGATAAGTTCAACCATTGCTTCAACTGGATTGACATTAGACCTTTCTAAAAACCCTTGATTTACAACAACTTCTGCTGGAATTTCATTTCCATTTGGTGTGTAGTATCCTCCACCTATTGGTTTAACATCTACAAAGTTTGAAATCTTTATCTTTGCTACAAAATCTCTTCCCTGAAATACTTCCCCTTCTTCTGTTATTGTTATTTCCCCGTTTCCTTCAAGCTGTATTCTTGCTCCTTCTTCGTCTAAAAGATAGTTTCCGTTAGCGTCTACTATATAACCTTCCTCATTTAGAAAGAAATGTCCGTTTCTTGTGTAAACTTTTCCATTTTTTGTCTGTAATGTGAAAAATCCATCTCCTTCAATAGCTAAATCAAGGGGCTGACCTGTTTTCTGGAGCTGTCCCTGATGTGTATCAACAGGTGAGCTTTCAAATCTTGGAAAAACAAAAAGGTCTTTTGTTTCTCCTCTGTTCTCCGGTATGTACTGACTCATTTCTTTCATAAGGATTTTTTTAAATCCTGGTGTGTTTACGTTTGCTATGTTATTTGTTGTTATATCAAGCTGTTCTAAAGCCCTTTTTCCACCTGAAGCAAGAACGTATATTGGCTGAAAGTTTATAGCCATTCCATTCTCCTTTAATCAAGTTCTTCAGAAAACAGTTTAAATCTTTCCTGGGCTGTTATGATGCTTGTTATTTTTATTGCAAAGTTATTTTCAACTGTGTAAAGTTCCCCTTTTGCAACGAGTTTACCATTTACTTTAAGGTCTACAGGCTGATTTATAAGCTTATCAAGTTCAACTATACTGTTTGGGGCAAGTCTTAACACTTCCTCAAGGGGAAGTTCAGTACTTCCTATCTCAACAGATATCTCAAGGGGAATATCCATGAATATGTCAAGTTTTTCTTTTTCAAGGGCAACAGTCTCTTTTTCTGTTAAACTTTCTTCCTCTTGTGGTTTTTCAACAGTTTCTTCCTTGGGTTCCTCTGCCATCTTTTCCCATTCTTCAGCTAACTTTTCCTGGTCTACTTCGTCTTCCTGACTTTCTTCAGCCATTTTAGCCCACTCTTCTGCAAGTTTCTCCTGGTCTATCTCTTCATTTTCTTCTATATTTTTATTTTCTTCCATTTTCTCCCTCTTTTTTTCTATCATTGTTTATAACTTTGGTAATCATAGCTGCGTATCTTTTATCAACCTTACCAAGCTTTGCTAAAAATTTCTTCTGGTTTTCAACATAAAGGGATAGCTCATCTTCTTTTGAAACGTCAAACACTATTTCGGTTCCTGTTTCCCAGGAAAGAACATCTTTTACTTTGAACTCCTTTCTTAGAAGTTCCAGAGTTAGTTTCATCTTCAGTTTTAATACTTTTCCTATAAGGTTTTCCTTCCATACAGGGTCTTCTGTAAGGGGAGACTGGGAGTATATTATGTCCTTAATAGGCATAAACATTCCCTGGGGAAAAACAAAGAAAAATGGGGCTTCATATCCGTTGATATCTAAACTACACTCAACTACTATAATTTTTTCATTTGGGGAAACTATTTTTGCAAGGCTTGGGTTAAGTTCTATAGAAACAAGCTCTATACTTACAGGGTATAGGCTTTCCCAGACCTCTTCAAATGTTTTCAACATTATACTGACAAAATCATTAACAATCTTTGTCTCAAGCTTTGTAAACTCTCTTCCTTCAACCTTAAAAGGTTTTGCAGGCCCGCCAAAAAGGACACTTACAACTGTGAAAACAAGCCTTGAGTCTATTATCAAAAGGGCGTTTTCTTTTAAAGGTTTCATAGAGAAAATAGAGAAACTTGCAGGTAAGGGAATTTTCATCATAAAGGTGTTAAACCTTGTTATATACATATTATCTTTTGAGACCATACCGATATCAGGGGAGATTTTTCTTACGTCTTCCCTGAATACTTTTATCCATCTTTCAAAAATCATATCAAGACCGGGAAGACCACCTTTCTTAATATGTTCAACTTCTGAAAAATCAAAAGGTTTTACAGAAGAAGATGTTTCCTCTACTTTATCTTCTTCACTCTCCCCACCTAATAAAGCATCTATTTCCTCTTGAGAGAGGAATTCATCTGACAAACTCTATCCTCCTTAAACCATTTCTTCGCCTGAACCATATTCTATTATTCCTTTTTCAATCAGGCTTTTAATTGTAGCAATAATTTTCTTTCTTGCTTTTTCAACATCTGATTTTTTAACAGGTCCAAGAACTTCCATATCTTCAAGGAACATCTGTGCAGCTCTTTTAGACATATTAGATGTGAACTTCTCCATAATCTCAGGTGGAGCTCCTTTAAGGGCAATAAGTAGGTCATTTTTATCAACGACTTTAAGTATTTCAATGATAGCTCTGTTATCAAGTTTGACAATATCTTCAAATTTAAACATTCTTTCTTCAATCGCATCTGCAAGGGAAGCGTTTTCTTTTCTAATCTCATCTAATATTTCCTGTGTCAGTTCCTTAGGAAGTATGTTTACTATTTCGGCTGCAACATCAACCCCACTTAAACTTTCTTCTTTTCCTGCTCCTATTGTCATAAGTTCTTCTTCAAGGGTATCTGCAACAACCTTTACCATATCATGGGATATTTTTTCTATAGATGCTATTCTTTTAATAACTTCTTCCTGAAGGTTTGTTACACCGAGCCTTTTTGGTAAATACTGGATAACTTCTGCTGCTTTGTTAGGGTTTATCTGGGACAGTATAAGGGCTATAACCTGAGGGTGTTCATTTTTTATAACATTTGCTATAAATTTAGGGTCCATTTTTTCTATTTCTTTAAATATAGCCTTTCCTTCTTCTGCTGAGAAGGTTTCAGATAAGAGCTTCTCAAGTTTATCAGGTGGAAGGGCTTTTTCTAAAACCTTTTTAATATTTTCAGGGGCTATTTTTAAAGGTGTCATCTCTTTTAAAGTTTCATACGCCTCTTCCAGTACTGATTTTGCTACCTCTTTTTGTGGTGTCTCAATAGTAAGTATCTGTTTAACAAGTTTTTCTATCTCATGTTCTTTTAGATACCTGAATATCTTTGCTGCTTCCTCTTCTGGAAGCAGTGAAAGTAAAATAGCTGCTTTTTCAGGTCCTTTAAGCTTTTTTTGTTCGTTGTTGTTTTCTGGCAATGTTCTTTCCTGATTTATTTTAAGAAATTTTCTATATTATATAGAAAACAGCCTTTTCTTGTAAAAAAAGATTACATGAGAGAGCCTGAAGGTGTATAAGTGAAGAAATCGGGTCTACCTGACCCGATTTTACTGAGTTCTGTTTAGGTATTTTTTCTCAACTTTATCAAGAACAAAGGCAAGGATTATAAAAATAATTCCAACAGATACAGAAAATAACCATTTTGCAGTTCCTTTTAAACCTAAAAGGTCTGATAGTGTAGGTTTTCCTATGACTGCTCCATGGAGGAATGAGCTTTCGTATACTGGGAATATTATTGTAAATACAACACCACCTATTATTCCAGCTATTATGCCAAATAAGGCATCCATTCTTCCTTCACCAACAGCCTCAGGCATGCTACCAGGACAGTATCCAACAATGACCATTCCTGCTCCAAAAATTAGACCTCCAAGGGCAACACCAACAGGGTAAAAAGGTTTTATATGAAGGTGGATAAGTCCAAAGTGTTCAGCTGTATAAATAAGAATAGCTCCAACTCCCATAGCCATTAGAAGAGCTTTAGGTATAGTAAGGTCTTTAAGTAAAAAAGCTCCTATAACTTTTGCAAGTCTATCAAGCTGGGCAAGTTGCATTATAGCTCCAAAGCCAAGTCCTATGAGAAAAGCAACCAATGCTGTACTCAATCTCTATACCTCCTTCTGTATATTAAGTTTGCTACAACAAGACCGCCTATAAAGGCAAACAAAGCAAACCATAAAGAGCTGACAGCTAACTGCATACCACCACTGAACATATGTCCAGATGTGCATCCTCCTGCCATTCTGGCACCAAAAATAAGAAGAAATCCCCCTAAAAATGCAAAGAAAATCCTTGATTTTGTTGACATGTTAAGGTTTTTCTCCCAGTAAACAGGGGTGAATGTAAATCTGAATGTTTTTGTAACTGTGGAAGAAATAATAGCTCCTAAAAAACCACCTATTAAAAACCAGACTTCCCAGCTTCCTGATGTTTTAATCTCTTTCCAGTACTCATTCTCAATAACTGGAAAGATTACATTTCCAATATAAGGGAAGGCTGTAGATGCTCCAATAGGTCTGTTTGCAACAATAAACGTTATAAGGTTAATAACAGCAAAAAGAGTACCTGCAACAGCCCAGTGTAAAAAAGGTTTATCCCTCATTGATACCTCCTGTTAGTAATTTCTAACTAATCTATCAGAAACACAGAATTTTTTTATTTGAAAAAATCTATATCTGAATAGAAAAAATCTATTTGTGGATAATAGCAAAAAAAGAATGCATATTTTATTCATGTATAACTAAGCTTTGAGAGGTAAAAATGGAGTATTCAAAACTCGCCGAGTTTTATGACTTTTTAGAAAAGACAACAAGTAGAATTCAAATGACAGAAGCCCTTGTGAAACTTTTTAAAGAAACTCCAGAAAATCTGATAGATAAGGTTGTTTATCTATCTGTTGGTAAAATAGCCCCTGAGTACACAGGCCTTGATTATAACTTCAGTGAAAAATCTGCAATTAAAGCCCTTTCTCAGGTTCTTGGAATATCAGAGCATGATATCCAGAAAAAGGTTGTTGAGACAGGAGATTTAGGAGATGCAGGAAAACTACTTTTTGAAGAAAAGAAAATGAAACCACAGGAAAAATTAACAGTGGAAGAGGTGTACAACACTCTCAGGAAGATAGCTGAAACTACAGGGTATGGCTCTTCAAAAAAGAAAATGGAGCTTTTTGTAGGTCTGTTAAAAAAAGCTACTCCCCTTGAAGTCAAGTTTCTCCTTAGAACAATAACAGAAAGACTCAGACTTGGGATAGGGGATAACACTATAATGGACGCTCTTGCCATTGCATTTACAGGGGACAAAGAGAACAGAGCTGTTATAGAAAGGGCTTACAACATAACATCAGACCTTGGATATGTTGCTTATGTTCTTGCAAATGAGGGACTTGAAGGAGTAAAGAAGGTAAAAATACAGATAGGAAGACCTATAAGACCTATGCTTGCTGAAAGGATGGCTATACCTTCTTTTATACTAAAAAAACTTGGAGGAAAGGCAGGAGCAGAATATAAATACGATGGGGAAAGGATACAGGTACACAGGGAAGGAGACACTTTTTATCTTTTCTCAAGGAGACTTGAGAATATAACAGACCAGTTTCCTGACCTTATAGAATTCCTTAAGGATACGACACCTCAGGAGTATATACTTGAGCTTGAAGCTGTTGTTATAGACCCTTCTTCTGGAGCAATAAGACCTTTTCAGGATTTGATGAACAGGAGAGTAAAGTACGTAACAAGGTTTCATATAATGATGTACCCGATAGCAGGTTTTATATTTGATATTATGTACCTGAATGGAGAAGACCTCACTTTAAAGCCTTATCCAGAAAGAAGGAAAATCCTTGAAGAGAACATAAAAACCACAGACAGGATAAATCTCGCTACAAGGAAGGTTGTAAGCGATGTTGATGAACTTGAATCTTTCTTCCATGAGGCTATAGAAAACGGTTGTGAAGGGCTTGTATGTAAATCAATGAAAAAAGATTCTATATATCAGGCAGGGAAAAGGGGATTTTTGTGGATTAAATATAAAAGGGACTACAAATCTTACCTTGCAGATACCCTTGACCTTGTTGTTGTTGGTGCTTTTTATGGTAAAGGGCAGAGGGCAGGGAAATTTGGTTCTTTGCTTATGTCCTGTTATGACCCGGATACAGACCAGTTTAAAACAGTATGTAAGGTTGGAACAGGTTTTACAGAAGACGATTTTAAGAAACTTGATGAGCTACTTGCTCCTCACCAGATAGACCATAAACACCCAAGGGTAAACTCAATACTAACAGCAGATATATGGTATGAACCCTTCCTTGTCCTTGAAATAGCAGGAGCAGAACTTACTTTGAGTCCTGTTCATACCTGTGGTTGGGATAAGATAAAACTAAACAGAGGTCTTGGTCTCAGATTTCCCCGTTTTACAGGAAGGTACAGGTTTGATAAAAGACCTGAAGATGCTACCACAGAAAAAGAGATTATAGAGATGTACCAGCATCAGCTCCAGATAAAAGTTTAAAAAGCCCCTTTAAAGGGGCTTTTTTTAGTCTTCACAGAAAGGTCTAAGGTATTTAGCCCTGTGTGGATGTCTTAGTTTTCTTAATGCTTTTGCTTCAATCTGTCTTATTCTTTCCCTTGTAACACCAAACTTCTTACCAACCTGTTCAAGGGTATACTCTGTATCATCTTCAAGACCAAATCTGTATCTTAAAACCTGTTCTTCTCTTTCAGAAAGGGTTGATAACACTTCTTCAAGTTGCTGTCTTAAAGCCTGCCTGAGAACATGTTGTTCTGGAGAAAGGACTGTTTTATCTTCTATAAAATCACCAAGGTGTGATTCATCATCATCACCAATAGGTGTTTCAAGGGATATAGGTTCCTGTGAAGTTCTTAGAATTTTTCTAACTTTTTCTGCAGGCATTCCTACTTTTTTCGCAATCTCTTCAGGGGTTGGTTCCCTTCCAAGCTCCTGAACCATTGAACGGGATATTCTAACTATTTTGTTTATAGTCTCAATCATATGTACAGGTATTCTTATTGTTCTTGCCTGGTCAGCTATAGCCCTTGTGATAGCCTGTCTTATCCACCATGTAGCGTATGTTGAGAACTTATAACCTTTTTTGTAATCAAATTTATCAACAGCTTTCATAAGACCGATATTCCCTTCCTGTATAAGGTCTAAGAACTGGAGTCCCCTGTTTGTGTATTTTTTAGCTATAGATACAACAAGTCTGAGGTTTGATTGGACTATTTTCTGTTTTGTCTCGTTAACTTCGTGTCTTCCTTCCTGTATCATTTTCATTACATAATCAAACTCACCGGGAACAGTTCCTATTTTTTCTCTGAGTTCAGCGACCTCTTCCTGTAGTTTAAGCACTTCTGTTCTGAGTATCTCAAATCTACCAAATGAAAATCCATTCTCTTCAATCTTCTTGAGTATTTCTGGGTCTGAGTAATCACCTTTAAGTAATTTATCTATGTCTGAATCTATTTTCTGGAGTTTTTTAATTCTTTTGTTTAAATCTTTCTCTTTTCTTTTTAATCTCTGGTACAGGTCTTTCAGTTCGTCTGCTATTTTATCAAGCTTAGTGAATTTTATATTCAGACTTTTTACAAATCTGTTTACCTTTGCATGTTTTTTTATGAACTCTTTTTTCAGTTCTTCATTGTCAGGGTCTTTAATAATTTTGTCTTCAAAATCCTTAAGCTCCCTGTACATTAAAGCAAGCTGAAGTCCTTTGTTTATAAAATCTTTTGTAGCTGCTTCAAGTACTTCTGATTCATCTATAGCGTCTTCGTCCTCTTTATCTCCAAAATCAATATTGACTATATCTTTAACTTTCATCTTTCCATCAGCAACTTTCGCCCATTCATCTAACAGTCTTTCCATTAAGAAAGATGTTCTTAGAAGTCCTCTGAACACTTTTTTTCTTCCCTTTTCAATATCCTTTGCAAGTTTTATCTCTTCGCTTCTTGTGAGTAGAGGGATTTTTCCCATTTCTTTAAGATAAAGCTTAACTGGGTCATCTGTTTTTGACCATACATCATCAGAGAAATCAATACCTAAATAGTCTGTCCCATCTCCGGAAAACTCTTCAGGTTTTCCTTCTTCTACAACATCTATATTCAGACTGTTAAGGTACTCAATTAGCTCTTCAAGCTCATCAGAGAGGAGAAGGTCTTCATCAATTGTTTCTGAAAGCTCCTTGTAGGTTATATAACCTTTTTCTTTTGCAAGGATGATAAGTTTTTGGACATCGTCCCTTTCATGCATCATCATCAGCAATCACATCCTCCTTATTGTTTTTTATTATGAGGCTTAAGATATTTTCGTCTGTTTTATTAAAAAGTGCCGATAGTTCAATCTGTGTTTTTATCCATTTTTTATGGAGATTTTTTAAAGCCTCTAAAGCTGCTTTTGTATCAACAGGGACTTCAAAGGATTTTATCTCTTCCAACTCTCCCTCTGACAACTGGTTATTAATAATCAAATTAACCAGATAAAGAAAATACTCGGAACCTTCAATTTTATCAAAATCTTCAAACATACTCAATAATTTATCTTTCTCAAAAACAAGGGTTTTTAAGATTATCTTTTCTGGATAAAAAAGCTTACTTTCAAGTACATTTTTTTCTTCTTTTTCTACTGGATTTTTCCTTTCTTTCACCTCCAGAAACTGGATAGGAATACCTATTTCTTCTGAAAGTTTTTTCAGGTATACCCCCTGTACATATTTATCTGGAACGTAAGAAAGTATCTCAAGATATAAATCTATAAGTTTTTTCTCTTTTTTCAAATCTGTTGTTTCTTTTATCCTGTCAAGGAGATAAAGTAGAAAATCTTTTGAAGAGTTTATTACCATTTCAACAGTTTTCCTTCCTTCCTTTGAAAGCTCATCAGGGTCTTTCTTTTCCAGTGGAATGTAATATACTTCTATTTCTTTAGATAACAACACTTTAGATGCTCTTATAACTGCGTTTTTTCCTGCTTTGTCAGAATCAAACATTAAATATGCTCTGTTTACAAATTTTTTTAAAAGTTCTGCATGTTTTTCTGTAAGTGCAGTGCCTAATGTAGCTACAACATTTTTGATACCTATCTGGTAAAGGGAAAGTAAATCAAAATAACCTTCAACTATGATTACTTCTTTCTTTTCCCTTAGAATATCTCTGGCTTCATAATATCCATATAAAACTTTGCTTTTTGAGTATATAGGTGTTTCAGGGGAGTTAAGGTATTTAGGAGTTTTACTTTCTTCAATACTTCTTCCACCAAAAGCTACAGTTCTACCCCTATGGTCTTTTATAGGAAAAATCACCCTACCTCTAAACTTATCAACAATCTGCCCATTTTCATAAATGGAAATAATACCTGTTTTTTTTAGGTCTTCTTCTGATATACCTTCTTTTTTACAGTACTCAAGGAGAATATTGCTGTTTTCAGGAGAATATCCAATTTCAAAGAAATCAACTGTAGAGTAGTTTATTTCCCTTTCTTTCAGGTATTTTTTTGCTTTCTCTGATTTTTTTAACTGTTCTTTGTAAAAGGAAGCTACTTTTTTTACTACATTGTAAAGTCCTAATAAATCTTTATTTTCATCTTCTTTTGTGTATTTAACTGGAATGTTATACTGCTGGGCTATTTTTACAATAGCTTCAGGAAAAGATATCCCCTCGTATTCCATAACAAATTTAACTGCATTTCCACTTTTACCACAACCAAAACACTTAAAAATGTTTTTCTGTGGGGAAACCATAAAAGAAGGTGTTTTTTCCGGGTGAAATGGACACAAAGCCCTGTAGTTTGAACCTGTTTTTTCAAGGTTTATATACTGGGAAATAACATCATAAACATTTGCTACCCTAATTACTTCTTCAACAGTTTCAGGTGATATAGCCATTTACTTCTCTCAGATACAGATTTAATTCTCAATTTATAACCTTATTAGTTTCAATCAATATATAGAAACTGTGATGAAACTTTTATGAAAAAAGTAATATTTTTGCTTATTTATCTAACAGGAAAAAATTCACGAAAATTTCAAAAATATCTGGCTTAATAATGTTTAAAATATTATTCCCTGGATTAAAGTGAAAGGAGAAAAAATGAACCCTTACATAGTTCCACAGGACGTTGAGGTTTACAGAATAGTTTTTTCAGACCCTTTTAAAGAACCTGTAATAGTAAAAGATGAAGATGATTTCAAAGAGGTTATATCTACTTTAAAATCTGAAGGGAAATCACAGGAAGCAAAGATATTAACCCAGCAGTGGGTAAATATACATAAATCCCAGTTCAAAATAAATTACAAAGGAAAGTTTTTAAATCTTGGGAATAAAACAGCTGTAATGGGAATACTTAATGTAACCCCTGATTCTTTTTCTGATGGTGGAGAGTTTAACCGTATAGAAAAGGCTGTAGAAAGGGCTGCACAGATGCTTGAGGATGGAGCAGATATTATTGATATAGGAGGAGAATCCACGAGACCAGGAGCTACACCTGTTCCTTTAGAAGAAGAAATCTCAAGGGTTATTCCTGTTATAAAAGCTATAAGGAAAGAACTTGGGGATAATTTTTTAATATCAGTAGACACTTACAAATCTGAAGTTGCAAGACTCGCCTTAGATGAAGGGGCAGATATAGTTAACGATATAAGTGGAATGAGTTTTGACCCAAATATGGCAGAAGTTGTAAGCAGGTATGACTGTCCTGTTATTGTTAACCACACAAAAGGAAATCCCCAGAATATGCAAAAGAATGTTTACTATGATGATGTTGTAAGGGATATAGTAGATTTTTTAAGAAATCAGATAGAGTATGGAATAAAGCACGGTATAAGGAATGATAGATTTATTATAGACCCAGGAATAGGTTTTGGAAAAAATGTAGAACACAACATAGAGATAATAAAAAGGCTTAGAGAGTTTAAAATTCTTGGATATCCGATTTTGATAGGTATCTCAAGGAAATCTTTCATAGGTCTTATCCTGAAAAACCTACTTGGGAAAGAAGATATTCCCCCTAAAGAAAGATTATACGGAGGTCTTGGAGCTACAGCTTTCGCCGTTTTAAATGGGGCACATATTGTAAGAACCCACGATGTAAAAGAAACAGTAGAGTTTTTAACAATGTTAGACACAATAAGAGGATACAGACTTGTTTGAGAACTTTAGCTGGATAATAAACGTCATAAACTCAATAAGGTGGAATGATGTTTTAGACATACTGATTGTAGCTACACTTATTTACTACCTTTTGAAGTTTCTTATTGGGACAAGAGGATGGCAGATACTTATAGGTATATTTCTCATTCTTTCTGTATGGCTTTTAGCAAGAATTATAGAGCTGAGAACTGTAGAATGGATTTTTGATAACCTCTGGAGTGTAGGTATATTCCTTATTATTGTTCTGTTTCAGCCGGAACTGAGAAGGGGACTGGCAAAGCTTGGAGAGACAGGAATATTCAGAAACCTGTTTTTATCAAGAAAAAAAGCTATAGATGAAATTGTAAGGGCATCAACGTTTTTGGCTGAAAGGAAAATAGGAGCCTTAATTGTTTTTGAAAGAAATATAGACCTTGATAACTACACAGAAGGTTGTGTTAAGATTAACGGGGAAATAACAATAGAGCTTTTGATATCAATATTTACCCCCCAGACTCCCCTCCACGATGGAGCAGTTATTATAAAAGAGCAAAAGATAGCAACAGCAAGATGTTTTCTACCACTTACAATAAATCCAAACATACCAAAAAACATAGGAACAAGGCACAGAGCCGGGATAGGAATATCTGAAGAAACAGATGCAATAGCCCTTATTGTTTCTGAAGAAAGGGGAGAAATATCCCTTGCTGTTGATGGAAGACTTTACAGGAACCTTGACAGTTTGACACTTAAAAAAAGACTTATGAGCCTTCTTGAAGTTAGTCCTTCAAAAAAATACGAAAAATTAGCCAAAAAAATATCAAAAACCCTTGAAAAATTAAGGACTGGCAAATGGAAAAGTTAAAAAAACTTATACTTGAAAATCTTCATCTTAAAATACTTTCCCTTCTTGTCGCTTTTCTACTGTGGCTGAATATAACAAGTATGCAAAAGACGAAAATAGAGTTTTACACCCCTGTTGAGATTAAAAACGTTCCAGAAAACATTGTGATAACAAAAATAAAGCCAGACAAAGTTCTTGTTGTTGTAGAAGGGTATAAAACATCTTTAACCACTGTTGATATATCAAACATAAAAGCTTTTGTAGATGGAAGAAAAATAAAACCTGGAAAAAATATACTACATGTGTCTGTGAAATCTGTTTCTGGACTGAAAATAATTGACGTAAAACCACAGGTGGTTTTAATAAAGGCTTTAAAAGAAAAGAAGAAACAGTGATAAAATATTGATTTCCAAAAAAACACGAAGGAGGCATCTGTATAAATGTTGAAATTAAACATAAACAGGTTTGGGGAGTATGAGTTTGAAGATGGAATTACTATAAAAGATGTAATCACTGCTTTAGAGGGTGAAGGCAAAAAAGTAAAAAATGTTATAGGTGGTGTTTTAAACGGAAAAATTATTGATGTACATACACCTATAAGAGAAGGTGGGGAGTTAAGGTTCATAACAAAAAAAGACCCTGAAAGCCTTGAGCTTTTAAGACACTCTTTAGCCCATATAATGGCTCAGGCTTTAAAAGAACTCTATGGAGACAAAAATGTACACCTTGGTATAGGACCAACAACAGAAAACGGTTTTTACTATGACGTAGAGATAGAGGGGAAAAGGCTTACAGAAGAGGATTTACCTGTTATAGAAGAAAAAATGAGAGAAATAATAAACAGAAACTGTCCTGTTGAAAGAAAAGAAATACCAAGGGAAGAAGCTATAAAACTTTTTGAGGACAAAAAAGAGATTTACAAAATAGACATAATAAAACATCAGATACCTGAAGGAGAACCTATATCAGTCTATACCCAGTGTGATTTTGTAGACTTATGTAGAGGACCACACATTCCTTCAACAGGTGAAGCAGGGGCATTTAAACTAACTTCTCTTGCAGGGGCATACTGGAGAGGAAAAGAAGGAAATCCTATGCTCCAGAGAATATACGGTGTAGCATTCTGGACAGAAAAAGAGCTGAAAAAATATCTAAATATGCTTGAGGAAGCTAAAAAAAGAGACCATAGAAAACTTGGAAAGGAACTTGAGCTTTTCTTAATAACTGAAGATATAGGTGGAGGTTTAGCACTCTGGCTTCCTAAAGGAGCTGTTATAAGAAATCAGATTGAGAATGCATGGAAAGAAGAGCATATAAAAAGAGGTTACCAGCTTGTTTATACTCCCCACGTTGGAAAAGAGCAACTATGGAAAACAAGTGGACACGTTGATTTTTACAGGGAAAATATGTTTCCGGAAATGCAAATTGAAGAAGAAGGTTATTTTGTAAAACCAATGAACTGTCCTTTCCATGTTGAGATATACAAATCAAAACAGCGTTCTTATAAAGAACTACCAATAAGACTCGCAGAACTTGGGACTGTTTACAGATACGAAAGAAGTGGAGTTCTCCATGGACTGATGAGGGTAAGGGGATTTACCCAGGATGATGCCCATATTATCTGTAGAGAAGACCAGGTGGAAGAAGAAATAAAAGGAGTCCTTCAGCTTATACTTGATACACTGAGAAGCTATGGTTTTGATGAGTTTCAGATATTCCTTTCAACAAGGCCTGAAAAGTCTGTTGGCGATGACAAAATGTGGGAAGTTGCAACAGATTCCCTGAGGAAAGCTATAGAAAGTGTAGGACTTGATTATGAGATAGATGAAGGAGGAGGAGCATTCTACGGTCCTAAAATTGACGTTAAAATAAAAGACGCAATTGGTAGAATGTGGCAGTGTTCAACTGTCCAGTTTGATTTTAACCTTCCTGAAAGGTTTGATATGTACTACATAGGAGAGGATAACCAGAGACACAGACCGTATATGATACACAGGGCTATATTTGGTTCAATAGAAAGGTTTATAGGTGTTCTCCTTGAGCATTATGCAGGACAGCTACCCCTCTGGCTTTCCCCTGTTCAGGCTAAGATAATACCTATTGCTGATACCCATATTCCTTATGCAAAGGAAGTTGAGAAAAAACTAAAAGATGCAGGTATAAGGGTAGAAGTTGATGAGAGAAACGAGAGAATGAATAAAAAGATAAGGGATGCAGAGCTTCAGAAGATACCGTATATGCTTGTAGTTGGAGATAAAGAAGCAGAAAGTAATACTGTTGCAGTTAGAACAAAGAAAAAAGGTAATGTTGGAAGTGTTCCTGTTGAAGAGTTTATCCAGAAAGCAAAAAGAATAATAGAAGAAAAATCCCTTGAACTTTAAACAAATCTTTCAAGGAGAAAGTTTACCTCTTCAGTGTAAACTTTCTCCTTTGGGTCTTTATAAACAATAAGAGGTTTTTCAACTATATTTCCTTCTTTTCCGTTTTTTACAGCTTCAACGAGGAAATGAGATGACTGTTCCCTATAAGAAGGATATATGAAACGAACCCTTTTAGGCTCAAGTCTGTTTTTTTTCATTTTGTAAAGTATCTCAGCTAATCTATTGCTCTGGTTTACCATAAAAAAACTACCGTTGTCCTTTAATAGATAAAAAGCTGCTTTTATAAAGTCATCAACAGAGGCTTTCTCCTCAAACTTAGCTATCTTTAACTCTTCATTTTCTGGTTTTTTACCTTCTGTTTTGTAGTACGGAGGGTTAGTTATAACGTAATCAAAAGATTGGGGTGGAAGAAGTTTTTTTATGTTTTTTACATCTCCATTGAGAAGATTTACTTTTATTTTATTTAAAGAAAAATTCCTTTTTGCTAAATCAAAAAGGGTTTCCTGAATTTCAAGGGCATAAAACTCAGGGTCTTTATACTTCAAAGAAAGAAGAATTAAAAGAATACCTGAACCTGTCCCAAGGTCTATTATTTTAGATTTTTTCTTCTTGATTTTTATGAAATCTGCAAGAAGGACACTATCTAAATTAAATCTATATCCTCTTTTTTTCTGAATAATATGAACCTTTCCCCTTATAAACGGGGAAAGGGTTTCATCATCTTTTACTTCCATTAATGAACTTTAACACCAGCAAGTTCAAGAAGTACTTCAGCTCTTTCTTTTAGTCTTTCAAATCTTTCTATTTCTTCTAAAGAAAGTTTTTCCCTTTCTGCAAGTTTCTCTTCTGCTTCCTTAAGAAGCTCTTTTTCCCTTTCTACGTTTATCTCCCCAATTTCAAAAGCTTCTTCAACTAATACTATAACTTTATCCCCTCTAACATCTATTATTCCATAAGTAACAGCAAACTCTTTAGGTTCTTCGCCTTCCTTTTCAATTCTTAGTTTCCCAGGGACAACATTTGTTAATAAAAGCATATGGTTTTCTAAAACACCTATCTCTCCATCAGCTGTGTTTATTACAGTCTGACTAACTTCTCCTTTGTATATAATACCTTCAGGGGTAACCACTTCCAACGGATACATTCCTTGCCTCCTGATAATTGTTTCAGTAAATTAGTTTACAATATTCCTGTGTAAAATTCTAACCATCCAAGGAGGGAAAGCGAATGAAGGTAGGAGTTTTACTTGCAGGTTGTGGGGTTTTTGATGGAGCAGAAATACACGAAGCAACACTAACCCTTTATTTCCTTGATAAAGAAGGAGCAGAGATTGTTTGTATGGCTCCAAATATACCACAAAAAGAAGTCATAAACCATCTTACAGGGGAGAAAACAGACGAAACAAGGAATGTTCTTGTTGAAGCTGCAAGAATAGCAAGGGGGAACATAAAAGACATAAATGAAGTTTCAGCAGATGATATTGATGCACTTATAATGCCTGGTGGGTATGGTGTTGCGAAAAACTTTTCAAACTTCCTTGAGAAAGGAGCAGAAGCAGACGTTATACCTGAAGTAAAAAGACTTCTTGTTGAGATGTTTGAAAAGGGAAAACCTATAGGAGCTGTATGTATATCCCCTGTTATAGTCGCTGCTGCTTTAAGGGAAGCTAAGGCAAAACTAACAATTGGTAGCGATGAAGATGTAGCTAAAGCAATAGAAGCGATGGGACAGCAACACCTTGTCTGCCCAGTTTCAGAAGCTCTTGTTGATGAAGAACACAAAATAGTTTCAACCCCTGCTTATATGGAAGGAAAAACCATTAAAGATGTAGCTGAAGGTATTGAAAAACTTGTAAAAGAAGTTTTAAGACTTGCAAAACAGTAGTAGGTGGCTTTGTAGCCACCTTAATTTACTAAAGGGGGTAAAAATTGTTTCTTTCAGAAAAAGAAATAAAAAAGCTTGTAGATAAAGGGGAAATTCAAATTCAGCCTTTTGATGAGGCTTTTCAACTTTTTTCTGCTTATGTTGATATCAAAATATCAAACAGATATTACAGGTATCCAAAAGAAATTGAACTTGAAATAGAGATGCTTGATTTAAAAAATCCTTACATAAACATAGTTGAGCAGGACTATATTTCAGAAAAAGGAGTTGTAATAGAACCACAGAGATTTCTTATTTTTGAGTCTTTAGAGTACCTTAAAGTTCCTGATAACGTAATGGTTTATGTACAGCCTAAGTTTAGACTCGCTAAAATGGGTCTTTTTCTAACGAATTCAGGTTTCCTTGAACCGG
>CAZOTZ010000002.1:37789-54266 GCA_964582875.1 uncultured Aquificales bacterium
GCTAAAATGGGTCTTTTTCTAACGAATTCAGGTTTCCTTGAACCGGGATTTGAAGGGAATATCAATCTGTGTATTTATAACACAAATGATATGCCTGTAAGGGTTTTCCCAGATATGACACTGTGTCATATTCTTTTTGCTAAGGTTTTTTAACCACGTGGAGGACACCTTTTGTTGGAAAAATCCCTGAGCAGTAAGGACAGGTAAATATAAAATCCCCAGGATATATCATTTTAACTTTTACCTGTTTTGTTTCCCCTTCTTTTATGTTTTCAACCATTACATCGTAAGGGGGAAGTATGTAAAAACAGTGTCCGTAGTATTTTTCTGTGTAGTCATTTCCAATTCCTTCGTCTAAAGCTGTTATTTTAAAAAGAACCACCTTCCTGTAAGGGACGGTGATTTCATCAGGCTGGTATCCTTTTTTTGAAACTTTTATTTCAACTACTAAATCAGGTTTTTCTTCTGTTTTTGTACATGAAAAACTAACCCATACTACCAGTAAAACTAAGGTAATTTTTAAGAAGCTTTTGAAGTCTGATAATCTTATCATCTATTTTTTTCATTACCTCTTTTATATGTTTTTTCTCTTCTTTTGAAGCTTTTCTTATTTTTTTCAAAAGAACGCTTTTTTCTTCTTTTAGTCTTTTTATCTGTGAGGAAATCTCTACTCTGATATCAGAGGTGTTTATACTCTTTTCTTCAGCAAAAGATACAAGAAAAACAGATAAAAAAACAATCAAAATCCCTTTTTTCATAAAGTCCTCCAGCTTACTCTTCAAAATTCTTTAAAGCCTCTTTGTCTATAACCTCTTGCTTTTTAAAAATTTCAGTATTTTTTTCTTCAATATAGTCCTGTTTTTTGTAAACGTAATAGAAAGTTATTGAGTATCCTATAAATGAAACTGTGTGGAATATAACCTGAACAGGACTTAAAAGACCTTCGTCAAAGACGACACTCAGTATCTCTGACATAACAGCAGAGAAAAATATAAACATAAATGTCAAGCCATAGAGGATGGTAACCCTTCTGTTTAAGATATAGTCCTCTTCACTGTAGTACTGCAGGATTGAGCGTGCCGGTGCTTTTTCTTTTTTTTCTTCTTCTGCAACTGTCTCAACAGGTGTTTCCAGCTCAGCCATCTTATCCTCTCCTCGTATAATAACTTTTGAATATTTTAATAAAAATTTAACTGTAAATAAAAACTAAAGCCACCCTTTTTTCTTAAATATAAGTAAAGGAAGCAGTGCAGATACAACCATCATAATAAGAGCAAAAGGGTAGCCGTACTTCCAGTTAAGTTCTGGCATAAAGTGGAAGTTCATTCCATATATACTTGCTATAAGTGTAGGAGGTAAAAATATAACAGACATTATTGTGAATATCTTAATAACCTGGTTCTGCTCTATGTTAAGTAGACCTAAAAATGTGTTCTGTAGATAATCAAGTCTTTCAAAATTAAATGTTGTGTAATCAATAAGAGAGTTTATATCTTTAATCATTATTCTTATTTCTTCCCTTATCTCCCGGGGGACTTTATAACTTTTAAGAAGAGAGGATAGAATTCTCTGTTTATCTATAAGGTTTTCCCTTATTGTCATATTGAAATCTTCATAGTAAGAGATTGTTTCAAGAATTTGTTCTGTTATATCTATCCCTGTGAAAACTATCTTACTTAGTTTGGAAATTTCCCTTGTTATAAACTCAAGTATATCTGCATCTGTATCAATTCTGATTTCAAATATACCTGCAAGTATATAGTATCCATCTTCGTAGTACTTTGGATTACTTAAAAGCCTTTTTATCAGCTCCCTGAATGTTTTTAAATCCCGGTATCTTACAGTTATAAGGTGGTGCCCTTTTAAAACAAAGGTTACTGTTTCATTAAAAGCATGTTCTTTTTCTGTGATAAGGAAGTAGGCGTTAATTGTTATTGTCTCCTCATCTTCCCAGTACCTTGAGCTAATCTCAATTTCTTCCCTTTCCTGTCTTGACGGGAACTCAAGGTCAAAATTTTCCTCAACCCATTTTAGTTCTTCATCTGTTGGTAAGAGAAGGTCAACCCACAATGTACGGAGTTTTTCATCTTCTTTTAAACAGGTCTCTAAATCTTCTATATTCTCTACTCTTATACCTTTTTCTTCTTTGATAAATAGTCTAAGCATGGTATTACACTGAAAAACTCCTTTTTATAGATTATGACCTTTATTAACCTAATAATCAAGAAACATAAACTATATGCCAGAAATGTTATAATATAAAGGTTTGTATATAACAGTGAGGTAAACAATCATGGAAAACAGCCAGTCAGAATTTCAAAAACTTCTTGAAGAAGAAACTTCATCTTTAAATTTTTACACAAAAGGAGAGAAAGTAAAAGGAAAAATTGTAAGAATTCATGATGATTTAGCATTTGTAGACATTGGACAGAAAACAGAAGTTGTTATTAATAGAAATGAGATAGGAGATTTAAAAGAAGGAGATGAGATAGAAGCTGTATACCTTGGAAGAAAGAACAAAGAAGGGTATCAGTTAATATCAAGAAAACCACTTATTTACGCACAGACCCTTGAAAAAGTAGAGAATGCATACAAAAATAACGAAAAAATAAAAGTAAAATTAGACAGTAAGGCCAAAAAAGGTTTTATTGTTTCTATAAACGGACTCAAGGCTTATCTTCCTTTTTCAGAAGCAGGACTAAAAAAAGGTGAAGAGTATCCACCAGCAGAGTTTGAAGTTTATGTTATAAAGTTTGAAAAGGATAAAAAACAACCAAACATTGTTGTCTCAAGGAAAAAGGTTGTAGAAGAAGAGCTTCAGAAAAAAAGAGAAGAAATCTTTTCTTTGATACAGGAAGGTCAGGAAGTAGAAGGGGAAGTTGTAAAAATACTTGATAATGGGGTCGTTCTAACGTTAGATGGAATAGTTTTTGGATTTCTTCCTGCTTCTTTATACTCATGGGACAGAAGCAAATCTATAAAGGAGTTATCTGTTGGAGATAAAATAAAAGTTGCAGTTAAAAGTTTAGATAAAGAAAACCAGAAAATACTCTTTTCAAAGAAAGACTTAGAACCAAATCCATGGAAAGAGTTTGATAAAGAAGTTGGAGATACTGTTGAAGCAACAGTTTCAGACATAAACGATTACGGACTTATAGTTAAAGTTGGGGATTTGGAAGGGTTTATCCATAAAAGTGAAACATCCCATATAAATCCAAACAGGTACAAAGAAAAATTTAAAAAAGGGCAGAAAGTAAAAGCCAGAATAATTGAACTTGATAGGGATAAAAGAAGACTTAAACTCAGTATAAAACAGGCTACAGAACACCCTGTTGAAGCATTCTTGAAAGAAAATCCTGAAGGCTCTGTTGTAAAAGGAGAAATCAAAGATATTAAGAATAAGGTAGCCTTTATAAAATTGAATGATGAACTTGAAGGTATCCTTCATCTCTCAGATGCAACATGGAACCCTAAAGTAAAAAACATCTCTCAGGTTTTAAAAGGGGCAAAAGTAAGGGAGTTTAAAGTACTTGGAAGGGAAGATAACAAAATAAGACTTGGTTTGAAACAGTTTACAGAAAATCCATGGGAAAAATTCTTCAAAGAGCATAAAGTTGGGGACAGGGTAAAAGGAACTGTAAAAAAACTCATAGATAGAGGAGCATTTATAGATTTAGGTAATGAAGTAGAAGGTTTTATACCTGTAAATGAGATAACAAAAGAAAAAATAGAAATACCAAGTGATAAACTCTCTTTAGGACAGGAAATCACAGCAAAAATCATAAAAATGAAAGGAAACGACATCATTTTGAGTATAAAAGCCCTTGAAAAGGACAAAGAGAAAGAAGAAGTCAAGAAAGTTTTAGAAAAGGTAAAACCCAAAGGCGAAGGACTTGCCACATTAGGGGAGCTTATAAAAGAGAAACTGAAGGAAAGAGGTAAGGCTTGATAGTAGACTTTGTCATTCTTGTTTTAGGGCTGATTTTTATACTTGGTGCAGCAGAACTTTTTACAAATGGAATAGAGGCAATAGGACATAAATTAAACCTTTCTAAAAACTTTACAGGAAGTGTTTTAGCTGCTGTTGGAACAGCTTTACCTGAAACAATACTACCTATAATAGCTGTTATCTTTTTTGCTAAAAATTCAGGAGAAGATATTGGTGTAGGTGCTATACTTGGAGCTCCATTTATGCTTTCAACCCTTGCTTTCCCATTAATAGGTATTACAGCCCTTGTTATGGTTTTTTTAAAAAGAAGAAAACCTGGACTTGAGATAGAAGAGATAGGTCTTAGAAGGGATATAGTTTTTTTTCTTTTTGCTTACTCAGTGGCTATGTTCATAATTCCCTATGAAAACCACCTTTTAAGGATATTTACAGCTATTTTTCTTATTGGACTTTACATTCTTTACGCTTTCTTAACTTTACGTGGAGAAAGCGAAGAAGTTGAAGAGGTAGATGGAATATACCTATCTAAAGGAAAAGATTACCCTTTATGGCTTGCAGGAGTTCAGGTCTTAATATCCCTTGTACTTATGATAGGGGGAGCCCATCTTTTTGTCCACGGAATAGAAAAAGTAAGTCTTTTACTTGGTTTTTCTCCTCTCCTTTTCTCTTTACTTGTTGCCCCAATAGCAACAGAACTTCCAGAGAAGGTCAACAGTGTTCTGTGGATAGTAAGAAAAAAAGACAGCCTTGCTGTTGGAAATGTTTCAGGGGCTATGGTTTTTCAGAGCACAATTCCTGTTAGCTTTGGTATAGTATTTACAGACTGGAATATTACTGGTCTTGCTTTTGTATCTGGTGTATTTGCGATTATTTCATCTTTTCTTGTTTTAATATTTTCCTATGTAAACCGAAAGTTTTTACCAGTTGGTATGACAGCTGGGATTTTATTTTTTATCTCTTACATATATTTAGTTATATCCCAGACTTAAAATGAGGTAAGGGTATGGTAGATTTAGATAAAGAGCTTCAAAAATTAGGGGATAGTATTTTTGTTTTAAGGGAAGAAATAAAAAAAGGAAGAAAAGAACTTTTAGATGAACTTATAAAAAAAAGAAAAAAATTTAAAGAACTTGCAAAGAAAAAACAGGAAGACCTTTCTGCCTGGGAAAGGGTTCAGCTTGCAAGACATCCTAAAAGACCCCACACGATAGACTACATACAGAACATATTTACAGATTTTGTTGAACTACACGGAGACAGAAGGTTTGGTGATGATAAAGCTATCATAGCAGGTTTTGCATTTTTTGAAGGAATACCTGTAGCAGTTATAGGACATGAAAAAGGTAAGGATACAAAAGAAAAAATAGAAAGAAACTTCGGTATGCCTCATCCTGAAGGGTATAGAAAAGCAATTAGAGTTATGAAACTTGCAGAGAAATTTAAAAGACCTGTTTTTACCTTTATAGATACTCCAGGAGCTTACCCTGGTATAGGAGCAGAGGAAAGGGGACAATCTCAGGCAATAGCTGAAAGTATACTTACAATGGGAAGTTTAAAAACTCCTGTTGTTGCTACAGTTATAGGAGAAGGCGGTAGTGGAGGAGCCTTAGCCCTTGGAGTTGCAGATAGAATTCTTATGCTTGAAAACTCTATATACTCGGTTATTTCCCCAGAAGGTTGTGCTGCTATACTGTTTAAATCCCAGGAAAAAGCTGCAGAAGCAGCAGAAAGTTTAAAAATAACAGCAAAAGACCTTAAAGAGTTAGGGATAATAGACTGTATTGTCCCTGAACCTTTAGGTGGAGCCCATTTACAACCGAAAAAAACCTATAGACTTGTTAAAAGGGCTTTAAGGAAAGCTCTAAGGGAAATAATAGATATAGATACACAAGAACTTATAGAAAAAAGACAGGCAAAGTTTTATTCAATGGGAAGGTTTACAGAAAGCTGATTACTTTTTTTTCTTTTCTCTTTTTCTCTCTATCATTTTTTTAGCTTCAAGTATGAGGAAGAACACCCATCCAGAGGAAATAATAAGAACCCAATCTTTTAGATTTAACGGAGAAATATGGAGTATGTCAGGTATAAGGTATACAGCAATAAGCTGTAAAATTAAAGCTACAACAGTTCCAAAAAGAAAGTATCTGTTGTAGGTAATGTTACTTTTAAAATCTTCAAAAACAGGTCTGACTGTTATAGCCTGAACTCCGTTAAACAGATGGTTTATTACCAGTGATGTAAAGGCAACAGATACAGCATGTTTTATATCGTACGTTTTTAGGGAGTAAAAGAAAAGAACAAAAGATATAACTGCCATGATTATTCCACTGTAAAGAACATCAAAAAGTTGTTTTTTATCAAAGAAAACCTTTTCTGGTTTTTCAGGTTTTTTAAAAAGGGTTTCTTCTTCTTCTCTACTGAAAGCAAAAGCTTTATCTTGAAAACTGTCTGTTATAAGGTTAATCCACAGTATCTGAACTGGATTTAAAGGAAGAGGTAAACCGAAAATAAACGAAAGTGTTATTAAACCAACTTCTCCAATACTTCCTGATATAAGGTAATAAACTGTTTTTCTCAGGTTTAGAGCAAAATTTCTTCCATATTTTATCGCATTTACTATGGACTCAAGTTTATCATCAACAATTATCATTTTTGATATTTCTTTTACAGCACTTACACTTGAGCCAGGGGCAATAGCTATGTCAGCTGTTCTTAAAGCAGGTATATCAGGTAAATCCTTACCTGTTAATGCAACAACTTCTCCATTTAACTGAAGGGTTTTAACAATTTTGTACTTTATTTGAGGGGTTATCCTTGCTACGACAGAAAGAATTTTTAAAACTTCATAAAGGTCTTCACTGGAAAATTTATCAAGGTCTTTTCCCCTTAAAACAACATCTCCTGGTTCGTATATTCCAGCTTTTCTTGCAATAGCTACACCTGTTATAAGGTTATCCTTTGTTGTCATTATAATACGAATACCTGCTTTTTTTGCTTCCTTTGCAGCTTTCTTAACACCTTTTTTTATTTTGTCTGAAAGACCTAATAGACCTGCTATATTTACTTTTGCTTCTTCTATAGACTCTGGAATTTTCTCTATTTCAGCATATCCTACTGCTATAACTTTGAAACCGTTTTCTGCCATACTGTCATGTATAATCTGAAGCTCCCCAGTATCACAAGAGCACATTTTAGATACAGTTTCAAATGCACCTTTCACAAACAGGTATTTTTTCCCGTATATATCATGGATAGAAGCAACAATTTTTTTCTTTTTATCAAAAGGGTAAAACCAGAGTCTTTTATATTCTTCCTGGACTTTTTTCCAGTCAAACCCTATTGAATCAAGCCATTCAAAGATAGCTTTATCAACAGGATTGTCTTCTTTTCCTTCATTACAAAGGGCACAGCCAAGTATTAGTTTTATTTTTTCAACAGAATAAAAGTCGTCAACCTGAAGCTTCCCTTCTGTAATAAGACCAGTTTTATCAGTTATAATAAAGCCTGTATTTCCAAGGACTTCTATAGCAGGAACGTACTTTATTAAGACTCTTCTTTTTGCAAGTTTTACAGCTCCAACAACAAGTATAAAAAGTATTACAACTAAAAAACCTTCTGGTACAGCAGAAACAAGCTCTGAAGCCGAAAGTAAAGATAAAGAGTAAAAATCCCTTCCCTGAATAATACCGAGAATAAATATAAATGCAAGTACAGCAGATATAAAAATGAACCATTTTTTCAGGAAAGATTTAACAGCCTTTTTTAGAGGAGTTTCTGCAGATAAGTTTTCTATTTCCTTTCCTGATTTTGCAAGTTCTGTGTATACACCAGTTGCATAAACAACACCTTTAGCAAAACCTTCAAGGACTACAGACCCTTTAAATACAATATTAATTCTTTCATAATCAGGAATATCCGGATGCAGTACTACATCAGCATTTTTTTCTACAGGCTTTATCTCTCCAGTTAGAATAGACTCATCAACTTTTAAGTTTTTACTCTCAATAAGCCTTATATCTGCAGGGGCAATATCCCCTGGGTATAAAAGGACAATATCACCGATAACTACTTCAGATACAGGAACTTTAACTTCTTTACCATTCCTCAGGACAGAAACAGTTATCTCAGAAAGCCTTACTAATGCTCTGAACATATGAAAAAGCTTTGTCTCTTTAAAGTAGGAGATAAATCCATTTACAAGAATAACAGTGAGTATAAAGGCAGTATCAACGTAATCTCCTGCAACAAAAGTCAGTAAAGAAGCTGTGAAAAGGATATAACTAAAAGGTGTGTTTAACTGTTTTAAGTATAAAATTCCTTTGTTTACTTTTCTGTCTTCAAACAGATTTTTACCAAAAAGGGATAGTCTCTTTTTTGCTTCTTCTTCTGTAAGTCCTTTTTCAGTTGTATACAGAAACTTTAAAATCTCTTCTTTTGATAAGCTGTGGGGTTTTATATCAAGCATACTTTTTCTTATTAAAGGTAGGTTGTAAAAGGTGTTTTTGTCTTATAATAATTCATTTCGGAATTTGATTTTATCAAAAAAAGTATATATTTGTGAAAAAAAATGGCAGGAGGTAGTATGAAACTGAATATAGGTATAGTTGGTCTTCCAAATGTTGGTAAATCCACAATTTTTAACGCTTTAACTGAAACAGGAAAAGCAGAAATAGCAAATTACCCTTTCTGTACAATTGACCCAAATGTTGGGATAGTAAACGTTCCTGATGAAAGGCTTGAAAAACTTGCACAGATGGAAAACTCCCAGAGGATAGTCCCTGCAACTATTGAGTTTGTAGATATTGCAGGTCTTGTGAGGGGAGCATCAAAAGGAGAGGGTTTAGGAAACCAGTTCCTTGCAAATATAAGAAATGTTTCAGCAATAGCCCACGTTGTAAGATGTTTTGAAGACAGTGATGTTGTTCACGTTGAAGGCTCTGTAAATCCTGTTAGAGATGCAGAAATCATAGAAACAGAACTGATACTTGCAGATTTACAAACAGTTGAGAAAAGACTTGAAAAAGTTTTAAAACCTGCAAAATCAGGGAACAAAGAAGCAAAGTTTGAAGTGCAGGTTCTTGAAAAAGCAAAGAAAATCCTTGAAGACTTAAAACCATTAAGAGCACATATTCAGGATTTTGAGGAAGAGGAGATTGAATACCTTAGAAAAACTTTATTCCCGCTTACTATAAAACCTCTTATGTATATAGCAAACATAAATGAGGAAGACTTACCAGATGGGGAAGGAAACAAACACGTACAGGCTATAAAAGAAAAGGCACAAAAAGAAAATGCTCCTGTTGTTGTTTTATGTGGAAAAGTAGAGCAGGAACTTATTGAAATACCTAAAGAAGAAAGAGGAGAACTTTTAGAGGCTTACGGACTTACTGAACCGGGACTTAACAAGATGATAAAAACAGGATATAGACTTCTTGACCTTATTACCTACTTTACAGCTGGAGAAAAAGAGGCAAGAGCATGGACTATAAAAGAAGGAACAAAAGCCCCTCAAGCAGCAGGAGAGATTCATTCAGACTTTGAAAGGGGATTTATAGCAGCTGAAGTTATAAATTACGAAGACCTTGTTAAAGTTGGTTCTATTCAGAAAGCAAAAGAACAGGGACTTTTAAGAATAGAGGGGAAAGACTACGTAGTTAAAGACGGAGATGTAATGCACTTCAGGTTTAATGTTTAGTAAAACCTGCCTGAAGGCAGGTTTTATTCCTCAATTTCTCCTGTTAAGTACATCTCAATAATCTTACATAAAGTATGCTCTAAAACAAGGTGAACTTCCTGTATTCTTGCTGTACTGTTATGTCTTACAATAAACGCTTTATCTACAATATCTTTTAGTTTTCCTCCATCTTTACCTAAAAAACCAACAGTGAATATTCCCATCTCAATAGCTTTTTCAACAGCTTTTATTACATTTTCAGAGTTTCCACTTGTTGATATTCCAACAAGAATATCTCCTTTTTCCCCAAGAGCTTCAACCTGTCTTGAAAAAACATATTCAAATCCATAATCATTACCAATTGCAGTTAATGCAGAAGTGTCTGTAGTAAGAGCTATAGCTGGAAACCCTTTCCTCTCTTTTTCAAATCTACCTACAATCTCAGCAGCAAAATGCTGACTGTCTGCGGCACTTCCCCCATTTCCACAAATCAAAATTTTATAACCAGCTTTTAACCTTTTTCCCATTAAAATACCAAGGTTTACAATATCTTCGGCATATTCATCTACAAAAGCCCTTTTTAAAGATGCACTTTCATCAAAAATATCCATAACTAAATCAACCATTTCCTCCTCTCCTTTTGACAATTCTTTTTGTTGATATAAAATATCAGTCTAAATTTTAACATTATTTAAAACACAGGAGAAATTATGGATTTTGATATAACAAAAATAATTTTTATGATACCTGCTTTACTTTTTGCTGTTATTGTCCATGAGCTTGGGCACGGAATAGTTGCCTACAGACTTGGAGACCAGACTCCAAAGCTGGCAGGAAGGTTAACCCTAAACCCTATCCCCCATATGGATATTTTTGGTTCAATAATACTTCCAGCAATTCTGATTATATTTAAATCACCTATACTCTTCGGATGGGCAAAACCAGTCCCTGTAAATCCTTTAAATTTTAGAAAGTTAGGCTATAGAAAAGGAATGGCTATCACTTCCCTTGCAGGACCTTCAATGAATATTTTATCTGCGTTTGTTTTTGGAATTTTATTTCAAATACTTTCCAGTCAATCAGTACTTTCTTATTTAGCTTCAACTGTGGGAACAGGTTTTGTTAAATCTGTTGTGATGCCCCTTTTAATATTCTTCCAGTATGCAGTTAGCATAAACGTTATATTAGGGATATTTAATCTTTTACCGATACCTCCACTTGACGGGTGGAAAGTAATCACAAGCTTTTTACCTCCACACCTTGAACAAAAGCTTTTACCAGCTGAACAGTACGGGATGATTATACTTATAGTCTTACTTATGGTTGGAGTGTTAAATGTTGTAATACTACCACCATACATATTTTTAACAAAACTACTTTTAGGTTTTTAAGATTTATTTTTCTTGTGGTATCATTTGAAAAATTAATAATAAGGAGGAGTAGTCTTGCAAATAAGAGGAAAAGTCTGGAAGTTTGGAGATGATATCAATACAGATGAAATAATCCCTGCAAGGTACCTTGTTACAACAGACCCGGAAGAGCTTGCAAAACATGTTATGGAAGACGCAGACCCGGAATTTCCTAAAAAAGTTCAACCTGGAGATATTATAGTTGCAGGTAAAAACTTTGGATGTGGTTCTTCAAGGGAACACGCACCGCTTGCTATAAAAGGAGCAAAAGTTGGGGCTATTATAGCTGAATCTTTTGCAAGGATTTTTTACAGAAATGCAATAAACCTTGGACTTCCTATTATAGAATCTCCAGAAGCAGTCAAAGATGCTGAAGAGGGGGATATAATAGAGATAGACATGGATAAAGGTAAAATAATAAACGTAACAAAAGGTAAGGAGTACTCGTTCAAACCACTTCCAGAAAGTTTAAAGAAAGTTTTTGAAGCAGGTGGATTAATGGAGTATGCACAGGACAAACTCAAAGGAGCATAATAATGCCTGTAAAAAAAATTCTAATATGTGTAGACTTTTCTGATATTACAGATTCGGTTATTGAAACAGGCAGATTTTTAGCAAATCTTTTTGATGCAGAAGTTAAACTTTTACATGTAGTAGAGCCTCCTACACCACTTTTCTATGAAGAAGGATTTGAGCCATTATTAACAATAGATGGTGTTGAAATAGTTGTTAATGTGGAAAAAGCATTAAAGGAAGAAGCGAAAGAAAAACTTGAAAAGTATGTTGAAAAGTTTGGAGAAAAAGCTAACTACTCAGTAGAAATAGGAGATATAGCAGAGACTATCCTTGAAAAATCAGATGAAGAAAAGGTAGACCTTGTAATAATAGGAAGCCATCAAAAGGGACTTATAGAAAAACTACTCATTGGAAGTATTACAGAAAAAGTTGTAAACAAGGCAAGAACTTCTGTTTTAGTTGTAAAAGGAGAACCTTTAAAAGAAATAAACAAAATACTTGTTGGGTATGACTTTTTACCTAACTCAATTGAAGCTTTAGAGTTTGCTAAAGATATAGCATCAAGAGCAAAAAGCATCATAGAAATAGTGCATATAGATTCAGACCAGTGGTTTGCCCACTTAGCCCATGTACATGAAGAGGTACTTGAAAAGAAAAAAAGACTTCTTGAAGAAGTTAAACAAAAAATAGAGAAAGAAACAGGACTGAAAGTAGAAATAGATTTAGAAAAAGGAGAAGTGGATAGCCTTTTAATAGAAAAAATCAAAGAGAAAAACCCTGATTTAGTAGTTGTAGGAAAAAGAAAAGGTAAAAAGATAAAAAGAATATTCCTTGGAAGAACAGCGATGAAAGTGGTAAGAAACTCAGAAAAACCTGTGTTAATAGTAAGAAAAAGAGAAGAAGGAGAGTAAATGAAAAAAATAGCTGTAGTACTTGCTTCAACATTTCTTTTTGGTTCATGTATGGCTGGTATAAACCAGAACCCGTATACAGACTATATAAAGTGTAGATACGCCTATATGAAAGGTGAAGTGCTATCAGCATATATGTTCTGTAAAGACGCCTTAGAAAAGGACAAAAGTTCTCTGACTTTATATGAAGATACCATAAGAATGGCTGTCTTTTCCCAGAAAGAAGAAGAAGCAAAAAAACTGACAAAAGAGATGTTGAAAAGATTTTCAGATAATCCAGAAGCCTACGATTTTGCAGCAAAAGTTTACAAAACAATAGGAAACAAAGAAGATTTAGAAAAAATTCTTGTAGAAGCTTCAGAAAAATTTCCAGATAACGAGCAAATAATAAAAAGACTTGCAGACCTTTACATCCAGAAAGGAAGATTTGATGAAGCTATAGAGTATCTAAAAAGGCTTGTCCAGTTAAACCCTGATAATTACAGATATCATTTCATATTAGGAAGACTTTATTTACTTAAAGGAGACGAAACTAAAGGTCTGTCAGAGCTTGAAAAAGCCTTTAAGCTAAAGCCTACAGAAAGGGATATTTTTGCCTTACTTGGAAACCTGTATTACCAGAAGGGAGATTTTAAAAACGCAGAAAGGGTTTATAAAGAGGTTCTTGAAAAAGACCCTGAAAACTTTGAAGCGTTAAATAGACTATTTCAACTATATGTCCAGCTTGATGAAGACAAAAAAGCTGAGGAAGTGATAAACAAAATAGTAAAACTATACCCCCATAAAAAAGACGTTATACTTAAGAAGTTCTACCTTTATCTTAAGGAAGGAAAAGGTAAAGAAATAATAGCAGACCTTGAAAAACTTGCTAAAAAATATCCAGAAGATGTTGATATCCTTTCAACCCTTGGAATGGCATATGAAACAGCAGGAGAGTATGAAAAAGCTATACAGGCGTATAAAAAGGTTATCCAGTTAGACCCAGAAAATGAAGAAATACTTGATAGACTTGCCCAGGTTTACATAAATGCAAAACAGTACAGAAAAGCAGAAGAGACCCTAAAAAAACTTATAAAAATGAACCCAAAAGAGTACAGCTATTACCTTTTACTCGCAGATGTAGAGTTCAAATTAGGAAACACAAAAAAAGCCCTTGAGTATGTAGAAGAAGCAAAAAAAGAAAATCCAAAAGTTCCTGTTATTTACTTTATGGAAGGAATGTACTACGATGAGCTTGGAGATTGGGATAAAGCAGAAAAATCACTGAAAAAAGCACTTGAGCTTAGACCTGTTTTCCCTGACGCTTTAAACTACCTTGGCTATTCTTACATAGTGAGAGGAATAAACATAGATAAGGGAATAGAGCTTGTGAAAGAAGCTCTAAAGTATGAGCCAGATACACCAGCTTATATAGATAGTCTTGCATGGGGATACTTCAAAAAGGGAGATTTGAAAAAGGCTTATGAACTTATACAGAAAGCATATGAAGGAATGCCGGATGACCCTGTAGTAACTGAGCATTACGCAGAGATACTTGAAAAATTAGGAAAAAAAGAGGAAGCCTTAAACCTTTATAAGAAAGCTTTAAATCTATTAAAAAATATGGAAAGGGAGCCTGAAAAAGGTATTAAACAGAGAATTCTCCAAAAACTTAAACAGTTAGAGAAATAAAAATGAAAAAGCTTTTTTATATACTGATTATCTTTACTATAGGGTCTGTTTTTTCCTGTGCCCCGTTAAAAAAACCTACCTGTGAAGAAAAGTTTTTAAATATAGTAAAAAAATCCCAGGAAAGGAACAACGTATCATCTATAAATGGAAGTGTTTATGCAAAGGGAATTATCCTTCTTTTTAAAGTTTCCCTGAAGAAAAATATAAATGTGGACTTGTTTACGCCATTTGGTCAAAAAATAGCCCAATTTTACCAAAAAGGAGAAAGAGCCTGTTTGAAGATTAGAGACAATCAGATTTGTGGAAAATATTCTGATGTGTATAAAGAGATGTTTAACGAGTACATACCTTTTGACCTTACAGGTCTAATAACAGGTAAACTTCCTATATCAGAAAAAAGTTCATACTCATGTGAAAATAACTCAATTAAGATAACTGATAATGATTTTACTTATCTATTTTACAAAAACAGGCTTAAAGAGGTAGAGTACAAAGATTTCAAACTTACTTATGAGTATGAAAACGATAAACCAAGAAGAGTAGTTATAAAAAACCATGGGAATACACTTCTAAAGATATTTATCAGGGATATACAATGATAATAAAAATATGTGGAATAACTTCTGAAGAACAAGCAGAGCAAATATCTTCTTTTGGTGCTACCCATTTAGGAGTTATCCATTTTTCTAAAAGCCCAAGACATGTTGAGATAGAAAAAATAAAAAGTATAAAAAAACACATAGAAAAAAATACACTTTTAACAGCAGTTGTTGTAAACCCAGAAGAAAAAACAGTAAACAAACTACTTGATATTGTAGATGTTATCCAGTTTCATGGAGATGAATCCCTTGATTTTGTTTTAAAATTTCCAGAGGAAAAAGTTATAAAAGCTTTTCGTGTAAAAGAAGAAAAAGATATAGACAAAATAGTTCCTTTTGTTGAGGCTGGAATACTTCCTTTGATAGATGCGTACCACCAGAGTGCATACGGAGGAACAGGAAAAAGAATAAATCCAGAGCTTGCAAAAAAAATAGTTGGTAGATTTGGAAAAGTTATCCTGTCTGGAGGATTATCAAACAAAAACATAGAGGAAATACTTGTGGATATATCTCCTTATGGAGTAGATGCTTCATCTAAACTTGAGATAAAACCAGGAATTAAAGATATTGAAAAAGTTAAAGATTTTGTAAAAAAAGCGAAAAGTTTTTATGAAAAAAACTCTGGAGCTGTTTCTTGAGTCAGGTTATAAAAAAACTAAAACCTGTTTTTGAAGAAAAAACGTACCCTATTATAGATTTTTTTCATAATCTCAATATATCTCCAAACATACTTACTGTATCAGGTCTCATTCTGGTATTTTTAGGTTCCTACTTTATTTATACACAGAATTTCTTTTTAGCAGGAATTTTTGTTCTTTTAGGGAATCTATGTGATGCCCTTGATGGTTCACTTGCAAGAAAGTACAATAGAGCAACAAAATTTGGAGCTTTCTTAGATTCTGTTATAGACAGAGTTTCAGATTTCTTACCTTTAATGTCTGCTGTATTTGTTTTTAGGGAAGATGATTTTATGCTGCTAACAACACTTCTTGCTGTAGTTTTTTCGTTTATGGTTAGTTATACAAGAGCAAGGGCAGAAGGATTAGGTATTGATTGTAAGATAGGTATATTTGAAAGGCCAGAAAGGTCTATAATTCTTATCCTTTCACTGTTTTTATCTTTACTTGACATTGCTGTAATAGTTATAGCTGCAGGAGCATTTTTTACTACAATTCAGAGAATATACTGTGTTATGAAAAGAGCATAAAAAAAACCCCTGCCTCATAAGGCAGGGAAGGGATAAGAAATCCCTGAAGAAACTCTTGCAGCAAAGCTGATTATTATATTATTAGCTTAATAATTAATTATCTGTGATTTTTCTCATTAAGGATAAAGATGTGCATTAAATGTCTATAACCTGTCCTGATTTGCCAGATGGAAAATTTTTTATAAAATTTAACTAAAAGATATTGTGTATACAAGGAAAATCATAATGGGATATGCGATAAAAATTTACGAAGCATTTAGAGATTTAGGAGAAGATAAAGCCAAAATATTGGCAGAAGCGATAGAAGAGCTTGAAAGGAGAAAGTCTGCAACATCGGAAGAATTAGCAGAAACAAAAGAAGAGCTAAAAGAGGATATACGTATAACAGAGTTAAAGCTAACCAGAGAAATAGAACAAACAAGAAAAGAAATCAAAGAAACTGAGTTAAAATTAACCAAGGAAATAGAGCAGATAAGAGTTGATTTAACCAAGGAAATTGAAAAAGTAAGAGCCGACCTGACAAAAGAAGTTGAACAGGTAA
>CAZOTZ010000003.1:0-52180 GCA_964582875.1 uncultured Aquificales bacterium
TTAGGTTTTAGTCCTATTGCAAGACCAATAAGCTGAGGCAGGTGAAGTATAGGCATACCTATGTGTGTTCCTATTCTCTCCTCGGCTTCTTCCTGCATAGCATCAAGCTGTGTATGGCATAAAGGACATGGTGTTACCATGAAGTCAGCTTTGGCTTCTTTAGCTGATTCTGTATCTGCAGCTGTTAATTTGAGGGTTACTTTATCTTCTGCAGACCAGAAAGAATGAAAGCCACAGCAGGCAAGTCTTGCTTCATGGTCTGTTGGATTTCCTCCTAAAGCTTCTATTATCATTTCTATAGATTTTGGATTGTCTGGGTCCTCATATCCAATAAGGTATGGAGGTCTTATTATATGACATCCGTAAAATGGTGCTATGTTGAACTCTCTTAAAGGTCTTATAACCATACTTTTAAGTTTATCAAGTCCTACACCATCTATAACTTCCCATAAGAAATGGGTAACTTCTATAGTCCCTTTATACTCAAGCCCTGCTTCAGCTAAGACTTCGTTAACAGCTGCTTTTAGTTCAGGGTCATTGTCAAGTTTGAATTTAGTTTCCCTAAGCATTACAGTACATGTATTGCATATAGTCAGCATATCAAGACCAAGTTCTTCAGCAAGCGCTAAGTTTCTTGCATTTATAGTTAAAGCAAGGAACTCATCTTTTTCCTGGACAGCACCAGCACCACAACAGGATGCAGCATCAAGCTCTATAAGTTCCATACCAAGTTTTTCAGCTACAAGTTTTGTTGATTCGTAAAGTTCTGGAGCTACTCCTTTCGCTGAACATCCTGTATAAAAAGCATATTTTAAGTCAGCCATTATTGGTTACCTCCAGTTTCTGCATAGTTTAATCTTTTTCTTGTTTTCCTTTTGTCTTCGTATATAACTCCCATTATTTGTGGAAGTTTTATGTGTATCTGCTTTTTCTTTTCCTGGGCTTTTTCGTATATCTTTTTCACTTCTTCAAGTCTTCTTATTTTATGTCCACCAAAGAAATCTGCGTAGTTAACTTTACCTTTTACCATCATTTTTATTCCAAATGGAGCCCTCTTTATAGCTCCAAGAATACCTTCCTGTCTCATAGGAAGGAGCATTTCATTTAGAAGACCTCTGTTTAAAATATCCTGTTCAAATATTTCAGCGTGGATTTCTCCTGGTGTTTTGTATCCTTCCTCAGCTGCCATTATTCTGAGTCTTATAATATTTTCATAAGGTTGAACTTCTTTAGGACATCTTGTTGTACATTCAAAACATCTAACACACCACTCAAGATTTACATCTTCTAAAACTGCCTGGAGTCTTTCTTGTTTAGCTCCATCCCTTGAGTCTGCTGCAAATCTATAGGCTTTTGAATGAACCATTGGACCTAAAAACTCTTTGTTTACTTTTAATGCATTACAATCAGACATACAGGATGCACATAAAATACAATCTGAGGCGAAGTCTATTTTGTTGTGGTCTTCTGGAGACTGTCTGTACTCTTTACCATCTTTAGGTGGAGCTTCTTTTGGTATAAACCATGGTTTTACTTTTTTGAGTTTATCTATGAGCCAGTCCATGTCGTATATAAGGTCTTTTAAAGGTCTTACGTTTCCTATAGGCTCAACAACAACAGTATCTGTATCATATTTCTGTAAAAGATGTGTTATCTGAACTTTACATGCTAAAGTTGCATGTCCGTTAATTCTCATTGCACATGAACCACATATAGCAGCCCTACAGTTATACCTGAAAGATATAGATGGGTCCTGTTCTTCTTTGGCTTTAAAAAGTGCAGCTAAGACAGTCATTCCTTTTTCAACAGGGAGTTCATAGGTTTTGTAATAAGGCTGGGTATCTTTTGTAGGGTCATATCTGAAAACCTTTAACTTAAAAGTTTCCATTATTCCTCACCTCAATAGAAGTTTCCGGTATCGTATTGAGCCTTATTTTAAAACTTCTTGAGAGAAAAATCAAAAAAGTTTAGTGATTTTTATATTTAGATATATTTTTATATTTGAAAAATGTAAGGGGATTCTTTTTGAATTGATTACTAACAAAGGCTATAGGTGAGGAGTGGTAAGACTTTGTATAAAAAAAAGGGCTGTAAAGCCCTTTTTTATTTTTTATCTAATTTTGCTAAAGCCTGGGTTCCATCATAGTATGTTATTAAACATCTAACATTCTGTATATCAGATTTATATACAGTAATCATACTTCTCTTTGTCTTTTTATCTATATAACCATCTCCATCTAAGTCCCATGAGTAAGAAACTATAGGTTTTTTAGGTTTTAAATCTACACAAACAAGGGCTATTTTTTCAGGTGTTTGAACAGCATAACCTTCTGTGTATACTGGAGCATTTTCTTTTCTTTCATTTTTATCTGGATTTTCAATGATAATAATTTTTTTATCGTTTGTGCTGTCATTTCCTGAGAATTCATCAGCTCCAATATCTACACTCTCTCCTATTATCCTATCGTCTCCATCTATATCTTCTTTTATTTTTGAAAACTCAGAGTTTTCTAACACTATTCCAGCGTCAATGCATGGTGAATCAGAAGACAGGTGAAAGTTTCCTGTGTAAGGATTTAAGAAATCTGGGTCATTGTCTATATTACCAGACAGTTCTAATAAATCGTTGTTTTTAGCAGATAAGAATGTATAATCATTATTCAAAATAGAAACCGTACCTTCGTTGTTTAGATAAATATCATGTCCTGGATTTTCCTTTTTGAAAGAGTAGTTTCTCCAGATAATATTATTCCCAAGAGTTACTTTTGAATCATTGTCAGATTTTAAATAGATACCTCCTCCGTAGTTGCTTGCAGAGTTTAGATAAAATGTGTTATTTGCTAAAAGGATTTCTGATTTTTCAAGATTTACAACTGCTCCACCACCATTTTTACTTTCATAATTTGAGTAATTACTTGCCATATTTTGTTGGGTAATGTTATTTCCTACTAAAAGCTTGCTGTTTATACTGTCAACATAAAATCCAGCTCCACTGTTTGATATATTATATTCAAATCTATTATTAACTATATCAACTTTACCATTTTTAATTTTGTAGTAAAGACCTCCTCCTACTTCATTTCTAATGTAGTTATATATAAATCTGTTCTTATAGAAATACGAATAGCCGTCTTCACTTTCTATATAAGCTCCTCCTCCAGCTGTATTTCCTACATTGGCGAAGAAGTAGTTATTTATCATATATATATTTGTACCTTTAGAATAAATACTTAAAGCTCCACCATTTTCCCCTGATAAACTGTACAACTTATTTCCTAATAGTGTATTGTTTAGAAAGAATACCACTCCATTCTTAACGTCTAAATAAACTGCCCCTGCTTTTTTTGCTTTTCCAGATATAAATTTATTTCTGTCTATTACTATTCTATTTCCTTCACCTTTTAAATAAATTGAGGATGCTGAATTATCTGAAGCATTTTTTACAAATACATTACCTATGAACTCTACAAAAGAAGAGTTTGTATTTATATTAAATGCTCCTCCAGAATTTTTTGTATTTGTTCTTATGAATCTACAGTTATCAACTTTTAAATGAAGGTTATTTCCTTTAACTATAAAGTAACTTTTTCTTTTATCATTGTTTCTGTAAAAGTCTTCAAAAATAATATTGCTAATATTAATATTGATTTTTTTAAGTTTCTTATACTTTGAGAAATCAAAAATAAAAGCAGATTCAGACATTTTTCTGTCAATATATACTCTACCATTGGTATTTGAAGCAGGTTTGATGGTTATTGAGTAAGTTTCATTATTATCAGGGGCATATATAACTGGGTCTGTAAGTTCAATATTATTGGCGTTTATATATATAACATCATCTTCACCATTTGTAGCAGCTTCCTGTACAGCCTTTTTTAGAGTTGCATCTGAGTCCACATAAAAATCTTTAGCAAATGCACTTAACTGGGAAATGAACAAAGATGAAAACAAAGCTGAAATCAAGATTTTTTTTGGTTTCAGGGAAGGTTCCATTTTCTCCCTCCTTTCTCTTTATTACAAATCTATTAATCATCTTATCATCAGTTAAATAAAATATAACTATCAGATTATTAATATAGCTATAAACAAAAAAAAAGCAAGCGCATTTGCGCTTGCTTTTCGTTGAAATATAAAGATTTTAATAAATAAAGCTTATGCTTTTGCCTGCATCTCTTCTGCTTTTCTTTTAGCGTCCTCTATGTCAGCAACCATGTAGAATGCCTGTTCTGGAAGGTGGTCCCACTTGCCTTCAACAACTTCTTTGAAAGACCTTATTGTGTCTTCTCTTTTTACGTAATCTCCAGGCTGACCTGTAAACTGTTCAGCAACGTGGAATTTCTGGGCAAGGAATCTTTGAAGCTTTCTTGCTCTATAAACTAACGCTTTGTCTTCTTCTGAAAGCTCTTCCATACCTAATATTGCAATTATTTCCTGTAGCTCTTTGTATCTCTGTAGGATTCTTTGAACTTCCCTTGCAACATAGTAATGTTCTTCTCCAACATATTCTGGGGCAAGAGCTTTAGATGTTGACTCTAATGGGTCAATAGCTGGATAAATTCCAAGCTCTGCAAGTCTTCTTTGTAAAACGATTGTAGCATCAAGGTGAGCAAATACTGATGCTGGAGCAGGGTCTGTAATATCGTCAGCTGGAACGTAAACAGCCTGAATAGATGTAATAGAACCATTAACTGTTGATGTAATCCTTTCCTGAACTTCTCCAACGTCAGTTCCCAGTGTTGGCTGGTATCCAACAGCTGATGGAAGTCTTCCAAGAAGTGTTGAAACCTCAGCACCAGCCTGAACAAATCTGAATATGTTATCTATAAATATGAGAACGTCCTGTTTTTCTACATCCCTGAAGTACTCAGCCATTGTTAGACCTGTCTGGGCAACTCTAAACCTAACCCCTGGTGGCTCGTTCATCTGTCCGTAAACCATAGCTGTATATGGAAGAACCCCAGACTCTTTCATTTCCATCCAGAGGTCATTCCCTTCTCTTGTTCTTTCACCAACACCAACAACAACAGAATATCCAGAGTGGAACTTAGCTATATTGTGGATAAGCTCCTGCATAAGAACAGTTTTTCCAACTCCTGCACCGCCGAACAGTCCAACTTTTCCACCTTTGATAAATGGAACAAGAAGGTCTATAACTTTGATACCTGTTTCAAATATCTCAACTTTTGTTGATTGTTCTTCAAAAGATGGAGCAGGTCTGAATATCGGCCATCTTTCTTCAGCTTCTACTGGTCCTCCATCATCAATTGGTTGTCCAACAACATTGAATATTCTACCTAAAACAGCTTTTCCTACAGGTATCTGTAGAGGACCACCAACACTTTCAACTTCCTGACCTCTTACAAGGCCATCAGTTGGTCCGTAAGCTATTGTTCTAACCCTTTTTTCTCCAAGGTGCTGTGCTACTTCAAGGTATAGCTCTTCTGTTGTTTCATTTCCTCTGTCATCAATAGCTATTCTTGTTGTTTTTAAAGCCCATCTTATTTCTGGTAGTTCTTCAGTTTCAAATTCAACGTCAACTACAGGTCCTACGACCTGAACAATAGTTCCTTTGTTATCTGCCATTCTTTATATCCTCCTAATTTCTTTTTACTGAATTGCATTTGCAGCGTTAATAATATCTATAAGTTCAGTTGTTATTGCTTCCTGTCTTGCCTTGTTAAATATAACCGTCCATTTTCTTATTGCTTCACCTGCGTTTCTTGTTGCGTTGTCCATTGCAAGCATTCTTGCTGCATGCTCAGCTGTAGAAGATTCCACAAGAGCCCTGTACAGCTGGAAGTTTATGTATCTTTTTAAAAGCTCTTCTAATACTTCTTCTGCAGAAGGTTCTATGTTGTACCTTGAAAGTTCCGAAAACCTTGTATAGTCAAGTTCTGGTTCTATAGGAAATAGCTTTCTTACTTTTGTTTCATAGGTAGCTGTTGTTAGAAGTTCATTGTTAATTATATAAACTGCATCGCTTTTTTCAGTTTCGTACCTTTCTGTTATGATAGCTCCAACTTTTGATGTAAAAGTGAGGTTCATATGGTCTCTGTATATGTCCTCATAAGCTTCTATTATGTTGAAGCCTTTGTTTTTGAAAAACTGAACTGCTTTTCTCCCTATTAAGAGTAGATTTACTTCTTTTCCTTCTTCCTGAAACTTTTTAACGTCGTTTAATGTTTTCTTTATTACGTAAGAGTTAAATGCTCCTGCAAGTCCTCTATCAGCTGTAATAACTATGTAATCAACTTTTTTTTCTTCCCTTATCTGAAGTAGAGGATGTATATCTCTGTCAACAAAGGCAGCAACGTCAGAGATAAGGTCATAAAGCCTTTCTGAATAAGGGCGGGTAGCATTCAGCATCGCCCTTGCCTTATTCAGTTTAGCGGCAGAAACCGCCTTCATCGCTTTGGTTATACGTTGTGTATTTTTAATACCCTGTATTTTTCTTTTTATATCCCTTGGTGAGAGTTTTGCCATTCTTCTTTACCTCACTAAAAGGCAACTTTCTTTTTGAATTCTTCTATAGCTTCCTTGAGTTTTGTTTCAATCTCATCAGTTAATTTTTTCTCTGTTCTAATCATTTCTAAAACTTCAGGTTTTTCTGTATCAAGGAATGTGTAAAACTCCTGCTCAAATTTCTGTATTGCACTTACAGGAACATCATCAAGGTACCCTTTTGTTCCTGCGTATATAATTGCTATTTGCTTTTCAACAGGAACAGGTTTGTTTGGTGGTTGTTTTAATATCTCTACAAGTCTCTGTCCCCTTGCAATCTGTTGTTGTGTTGCTTTGTCAAGTTCTGATGCAAATTGCACAAATGCTTCAAGTTCTCTGAACTGGGCAAGCTCAAGTCTGAGGGTTCCTGCTACCTGTTTCATTGCTTTTATTTGAGCAGCACCACCAACCCTTGAAACAGAAAGACCAACGTTAATAGCAGGTCTTACACCTTTGTGGAAAAGGTCTGTTTCAAGGAATATCTGTCCATCAGTGATAGATATAACGTTTGTTGGTATGTATGCAGCAACGTCCCCAGCCTGGGTTTCAATTATAGGTAGTGCTGTTAATGAACCTGCTCCAAGTTCATCGTTCAGTTTCGCTGCCCTTTCTAATAGTCTTGAGTGAAGATAGAAAACATCCCCTGGGTAAGCTTCCCTACCAGGTGGCCTTCTAAGTAGAAGTGAAAGCTGTCTATATGCATAAGCGTGTTTTGTAAGGTCGTCGTATATGATGAGGGCATGCATTCCATTATCTCTAAAATATTCAGCAATTGTACATCCTACAAATGGAGCTATATACTGCATTGTTGCAGGGTCAGATGCTGTAGCAGCAACAACTGTTGTATATTCCATAGCTCCATGTTTTTGTAGGGTTTCAACAATCTGTCTAACAACAGCCCTTTTTTGACCTATTGCAACGTAAACACAGTAGACATCCTGTCCTTTTTGGTTAAGGATTGTATCTATTGCAATTGTTGTTTTCCCTGTTGCCCTATCACCAATAATTAACTCCCTTTGTCCTCTTCCTATAGGTATCATTGCGTCAATAGCTTTGATACCTGTTTGGAGAGGTTCATGAACAGATTTTCTTGTTACAACACCAGGAGCGATTTTTTCAACTGGTGAGTAGTATGCTATGTTTTCTATAGGACCTTTTCCATCTATAGGTTTACCTGTTCCATCTACAACTCTACCAACAAGTCCCATTCCAACAGGAACTTCAAGAATTTTTCCTGTTCTTTTTACTATTGTTCCTTCTTCTATCCCAGTTTCATCCCCAAGGAGAATAATACCTACGTTGTCTTCTTCAAGGTTAAATGCAACTCCAAGTTTTCCTCCTTCAAACTCAACCATCTCACCGTACATAGCTTTTTCAAGACCAAATGCCCTTGCAACACCATCACCAACCTGAAGAACCATACCAACTTCTTCAAGGTTAGCTTTAGCTTCAAACTCTTCTAACTGCTTTTTTAGGCTTTCTGCTATTTCTTCAGCTCTTATTACAGACATCTAAAACCTCCTTTTTATCTTTTAAATCTTTTTTAAAATCCTGATAACTGTTGTTCAAGTTTTTGAAGATAAGTTTTTATAGATGAGTCAAGAACATAGCTACCTGCTTTAACTATTATCCCTCCAATTATTGAAGGGTCCTGTTTGGTTTCAAACTCAACCTTTTTGCCTAATCTGGATTCTACTTTTTCTTTTATCTGATTTACTGTTTCTTCATCTACTGGGAATGCTGTTATGATTTCTCCTTTAACTGTGGCAAAGAACTTTTCTATTTCAAATCTAAACTCATCTGCTATGTATTTGAGAGTATTACCTTTATTGGATTTAACTACGTATTCTATAGCTTCTTTAACAGCTTCGTTTAAATTTGCTTCTTTTGATAGATTTTCTATAACTTTTTTCTTGTCTTCAAAAGATATAGCAGGGTTTAATATAAAGTTTCTGAAGTCTTTGTTTTTTCTAAATAAGGTCTGTACTAAATTTAAATCATCGGAAACTTTTATTAAGACTTCTTCTTCTTTTGGAAGTTTATTAAGTAAAACTTTTACAACCCTTTTCAGTGTTTTTTTATCTACCTTCAACTTAAGCCTCCATTAGCTTAGTGCTTTTAATGTTTTTTTGATTAGTTCTTTTTCTACTTCTGGGTCTACTTTTTCTTTTATCATTTTTTCTGATATTTCAAGGGCTTTTTTGACTGCATATCTTCTAAGTTCGTTTTCTCCTCTTCTTATTTCTACTTCTACAGTTTCTTTAGCCTGTTCTTTTATCCTTTCAGCCATTTCTCTCGCTTCTTTTAACGCTACTTCCCTTTCTTTTTTTGCTGTTTCTTCTGCTATTTTTAAACTTTCCTTGAACTTGTTATTTGCATCTTCAAGTTTTGCCTGTGCTTCTTGGAGTGCTTTCTGGCTTTCCTGTTGGGCTTTTTGAGCCTCTTCTACCATCTCTTTGATACTGTTTCTTCTACCTTCAAAAAATGGAACACCCCATTTCTTGATAATCCAGATTAGAGCTACAAGTAGTATTAGAGTGTTCACTGTTTTCCAGAAAAGTTCACTTGAATGCTCCCCTCCTTCTGAAGCAAATACAAATGGAGCTATCATTAAAACAGCAGTTAAGACCTTTTTCATGCTGCCTTCTCCTTAAGAAGTAGTTTGTTAACGATTTCCTCTGCCATGTTTTCTATAATCTTATCCATTGTTTTCTTTTCTATCTCTACAACTTTTTCAACTTCTTTTTTAGCGTCTTCAACAAGTTCTTCAGCTTCTTTCTGGGCTTTTTTCAGTATGTCTGCCACCATTTCGTTAGTTTCGTGGTGGTACTGGTCTATGATTTTTTGAGCTTCAGCTTTTGTTTTTGCGAGGATTTCATCTACCTGAGCGAGTATCTCTTCTGCTTTTTTTCTGTTCTCCTCTGCTTCTGCAAGAAGTTTTTCTACTGTTTTTTCCCTTTCATCAAACGCTTCCAGGTAAGGGTCAAAGTAGATTTTTTTCATTATTGCTGTAAAGATTAAGAAAATAATTACTTGAACAAAAAGGGTTATATCTGGGATAACGCCAATGTGTAGTCCTTCCACAGCAACCTCCTTATAATATTAATCTTAATTATCTTATCATAAGATATTGATTTAGTTCAAAGTCTATGAGGACTACAGGATAGGGTCTGTTTTCATAATTTTTCTTATTTCTTCTTCTATCACCTTTACAGCCTCTTCAAAGATAAGTTTTCCGTATTTTTGGGTTGCTAACCATGGTGATGAGGACATCCTTCCATCTGGATAAGCTTTTTTAAACTCTTCTTTGTTTAAAGGCCAGTATGTATTTATTTTTTCGTTTTCTTTTTTGTTAGAAGGTTTTGTTTTAAAAGCTTCTGGTCTGAAATATTTTGTGATAGATACTTCACTTGGTGTAGCATGAAAACCGTTTTCTTCTCCAAAAAGTGTTTTTTCTACTTCCTGAACTTCAGGCAGTAAAAACCATGAAATTATCCTAAAAATTCCTGGTTTTCCTTCATACTTGAGCTGTTCAAAGGCTGTATTTACAGGATTTATATTTCCACCATGTCCGTTTATAAAAACTATCTTTTTAAACCCATGGGATAGCAAAGAGTTAACTATATCTTTTATAAAACTTATAAATGTTTCTGGTGAAAGGGTTATTGTTCCTGGAAAAGCCATATGATGCTGGGACATACCATAAGGAATAGTAGGGGCAACAAGTATGTCCATTCTTTTACCGATTTCTTTTGCTATTTCTTCAGCTGTTATAAAATCGGTTCCTATCAAACCGTATGGGCTGTGTTGCTCCACAGAACCAACAGGTATAAGGATTATATCCTTTTCTGACAAATAACCTTCTACTTCTACATAGGAAAGGTTTTCAAGAAGCATAATCTTATGCTCCTACTGGTTTTTCTTTTTTTGTTTGACTTCTTTTTCTTAAAAAGTTTTCTAAATCAACAACTATAGGAGATGCTACGTATATAGATGAGTAGGTTCCAAAAATTATACCTATCAGTAATGCAAGGGAGAAGTTTTTAAGGGATTCTCCTCCAAAAAGATACAAAGCAAGCACTGAAAAAAGTGTTGTTCCAGATGTTATCAATGTTCTTGCGAGGTTCTCATTTATGCTTGTATTAACAAGCTGTAGTAAATTTTTCTTTCCTCTTATTTTTATGTTTTCCCTTATTCTGTCAAATATTATGATTGTATCGTTTAAAGAATATCCAAGTACAGTAAGGATAGCTGCTATAACTGAAAGGTCTACTTCTATACCAAACAATGAGAAAACGCCCATTGTTATAATTGCGTCGTGGAAAAGAGGAACTACTGCTCCTATGGCAAATATAGGCTCAAACCTATACCCAACATAAATAAGTATTGCTATCAGTACTGCTACTATAGAGTAAACGCTTGCTTTTCTTAGCTCTTCACCAACAACAGAACCTATGTAATCTATTCTTCTTATTTCGTAATTATTCCCAAATTTCTCTGTTAAAGCTTTTTTGACTTTTTTAACCACTACCGTTGAAGAGCCTTTTTTTAGGGAAACTCTTATCTCGTACTCGTTTCCTTCTGTACCTACAGCCTGTATCATAGAGTCTTCAAGATGGACGATTTTTAAAGCAGACCTTATTTCTCCAGGATTTACTTTCTGTTTAAACTTAACCTGTATAGCAGTACCACCTGTGAAATCTAATCCAAGGTTGAAACCTTTTATAAAAATAACAGCTATACTTAATATCACTAAAGCAAGAGAGGTCCCATATCCTATTTTTTTTAGCTTTAAAAAGTCTATATTTGGTGGCTCACTTAAAAAATTTCTCATCTAATCCCCTCTAAAAAGCGTATTTTAAAGATTTTTTCCCACCTAAAACAATATCAAGGAAAAGTTTTGTAACGAAAATTGCTGTGAAAATTGATATTACAGTACCTATTGATAAAGTAGCTGCAAAACCTTTTAAAGGTCCTGTTCCAAACTGGAATAAAACGAATGCTGCTATTAATGTTGTAATCTGGGCGTCTATGATAGCATCCCAGGCTCTTTTAAACCCTTCTTCTAAAGCAACACGTAATGTTTTTCCTCTTTTAAGTTCTTCTTTTATTCTTTCAAAGATGATAACGTTAGCGTCAACAGCCATACCGATGTTTAGAATAATACCAGCTATACCTGGGAGGGTTAAGGTTACATCTAAAAATACCATTGCAGCCCATAGAAGTAGACCGTTGAACAGGAGTGCAATTATTGATATAAAACCGGATATAGCGTATCTCCAAATCATAAAAAGTCCAACAAGAATAAGAGCTGTTATACCTGCCTTTAAAGTTTTATCAATAGAATCTTTTCCTAAGGTTGGTCCTATAACCCTTTCCTCAAGTATCTTAACAGGTGCAGGTAAAGCTCCAGCTCTTAACACTATTGCAAGGTCGGCTGCTTCTTCTGGTGTGAAGTTCCCTGTAATCTGTCCGCTTTTTGATATTCTTGAACGTATTACAGGTGCGGATATAACTTTGTTGTCAAGAACTATCGCAAGCCTTTTCCCAATAAGTTTTGTTGTTGCTTCCCCAAATATCTGTGCCCCTTCATCTGTAAGTTCAAAGTTAACTGCTGGATTTCCTGCCTGGTCTACTGTTGTTCTTGCATCTTTTAGCATTGCTCCAGTAATAATAGGTGTATCCTTAACTAAAAAGTACTCTTTCACTTGTTTTCCGTTTATAACTTTTGGAACACCTTCAAGTATTTTTGTTCCCTTTGGAAGACCATCAGGATACCTTGAGAGAAGTTCCTTCTTACTAAATGCAGAATCCACAACCTCTAAAAGCTCAAGCTGTGCAGTTTTTCCAATTATATTTTTAGCCCTTTCCGGGTCTATAACACCTGGGAGTTCAACAAGAACTCTTTTTTCTCCCATTCTTGCTATATTTGCGTTTAGGGTTCCAAACTGGTCAATCCTGTTTCTTAAGGTTTCTACAGCCTGTTCTATTGTCAGTTTTTTTATTCTCTCAAGCTCTTTTGGGTGAAATGTCAGTTCTAATGTGGCAGATTTTGTTTTTATTATCAGTTGTGGATATTTATCTTTTATCAGTTTGTATGCAAGGTTTATTTTTGTTGGGTCAAGTAAAGAAAGGGTTATACCTTTTTTTGTATCAATCTGAACATTTAAAACTTCTATACCATTTTTCTTTAGAAGATTTTCTATCTCTTTTGCTGTTTGTTTGTACTGGGTTTTTATTACATGGTCAACATCAACTTCAAGGACTATACTCATTCCTCCCTGTAAATCAAGACCAAGTTTTACAGGTTTTTCAAAGATTATGTAGAGGGAGGCAACTAAAATAGCAAAAACCAGCAGGAGTTTAAGTTTTATGTCGTTTTTCAACACCAATCCCCTTTTTCTTTTTATATAACTTACAGAAAATCTATTATACAACAGGATAAATCTTAAAAAATTAAATCCCTGTGAAATCTTTTGTTTCAGATTTTCAATGATTATTGTCATATTGAAATATGATTACTATATTTTAGATATATAAGTATAAAAAATATATTTCTATATAAGGAGGAAGGTTATGTTTAGGCAGCAGCGGCTACGGAACGGACTTATCACCTTTGCTCTTGCAGGTAGTATGTTCCTACCTGTAGAGATAGCTAAAGGGGAGGAGGATGAAAAGAAAAATCCTCCTTTTAGTTTAAGTTTACTTGAACCTACTGTTGTAAAAGTAGGTGGTTTTTTCGGTAAAAGGGTTAATGCTTACCAGCCAAAGAACCCTTATAACATTTTCATTAATTATGAGCTTGGGATGCACTGTGTAGGATTTGATATTACCTACTGTTGTGTTATCCCTCCTTATAACAGTATTCAGGCTCAGGCAGTTAAGTCTGGAAGAGATGGAAAGCTTCCACAGCTCCTTTCACCTGATGACAAAGTCAAACTTTTCTACTATGTAAAGGACAACAGCTATTCTGAAGGAAACAAAATGAAGTACTGGTCTGTTCCAAAAGATGCCAATGGCGATGGGGATATGAATGACCCTGGGGACAACATGGCAAACTACGTCTGGACTCACCTCTTCATTTATCAGGATTTAGAAGGAACTATTCCTAAAAAGTGGAGTTTTAAAGACAGGCTACATATAGGTAAAGAGATACAGGTTCCCATTGATGCAGGACCTTCAGGAAAGCCTTTAGCTGGTGGATATATGGATTATGCTGGAGCTGATGGTAGTAATGTTGTTTTCACAGATTCAATGGTTCCTGCTGTGAAAAATGTCCCTCTTATTCTGACTGCTTCTTATATATGGGATGCCCTTGGGCTTCCGTTAACAGCTTTTAACGATAGTAAGAGGAGAGGAACCATAAGGACTATTTCTAACAAAGATTTCCAGCCTTACCAGTACTCTATGGTTCAGTTACACAGGGATGATGGTAAACCTATTACCGTTAATGGAAAGGTAGTGGAATTTTTTGGAACAAATCCTGTTGATATACCAAACTGTTATGCCTGTCATTCTGGGGAAGGTCAGGCTGCGAGACTTGCAAGACAGGAAGGGTTAAAACTGTTTGATAAAGAGTATGAGTACTGGAAGAAAAACTACCCTGATATAACAGACTATATGGCAAGACTTGCTCAAGGTTCTATAAATATCTTAGAACTCCATGACAAACACCACGGAACAAATTTCTTAAAGGAGTATAACCCGAATGCTCCAACAAATAGACTTGGTTCTGTAGGTTCTGTTAACTGTGCAGATTGTCATGGGGACAATATATCAGGAAACCTCCAATCCCCAAGACCTGGTGCCACAGGTTATAAACTGAAAAAAGCGAAAACTTTAACAGAAGCTATACATGCAAAACATGCCCAGCTTGTTCCTATGCCTGATAAAGCAGGAAGAACTCAAAACTGTCAGGCTTGCCACCCAACCCACTGGCAGGCTGAGGAAATGAATGATTTTGCCACAAATCCATTCCAGATTATTGATGATGAAGGAAACCCAAGATTTTCTAATGCAGACCACAGGATAGCAGGAGGAGGTTGTTATCTCAGGAGGGATGCACACACTAATCCTGATGTTAAGCCTCCGTTTTTCTTAAATGAAATAGGAAAGTGGTATCTAAAAAACGTAAGTATGGTTGATGAAAAAGACAGACCTATTAATGAGATTAGAGGACTCACATGTACAAACTGTCATAATCCACTAACACAGGCTCTTTATAACTATGATGACCTGAAAAATGTTGTAACGCAGGAAGGAAAAACCCTGAGAAACAAAACAATAGCTGAGGTAATAGAAATTCTTGCAGATGGTGATATTAAAAAGTTCAAAAGGATGGCTGACCCAAGGATAAAAGATGGGGATAATCCTATATATGAGTTTTACGCAAAACATAAAAGTGCTACTCTTGTGAAAGCAACAACAGAAAACGGTGTTTTAAAGCTACTTCCTTGGAATGCTGACAAAGGAAAACCTGTTCCTTATGAAGCCGCTTCTGCCGGTAAAGACTGGTGGTTAGCTCCTGCTGAGCCACATTGTGCAAACTGTCATATAGCACCTTTTGTTGAAAGTGAAGGTGGTAAATACTTCCCAATAGACCAGCCAAACAAGTACGCACTTTATAGATACTCAAAAGCCCATGGTGTTATTGCATGTCAATCCTGCCATGAATCAATCCATGGTCTTTATCCTGTAAGGTATGAAGGTCCAGAGAGAACAGTAGATTTAACTACCCATGAACAGGCTCTACAGTACTCTCCTGATGGTAAGTACGATGGACCTGTAACATGTGCTGCATGTCATACAGTTAACGAGAAAGGAGTACCTGTTCAACTGGTTGGAACTGAGTATGAGGACGATTACTGGGCTTCTGTAGTTTTAATCCACTTTATGAGGGAAGGTGACCAGAAACTCTCTGTTAAAGAGCTTGTTAGAAAATACCCTTACAGAACAGCAAGGGAAATTGTTGAAAAAGGATGGGGAATGTAAAAAGGAAGGGGCTACCTGCCCCTTCTTTTATGTACTAACCTCTTCAGTTTTTTCTTTTACTCTGAATACAAGTTCTCCGTTTTCAACGTCAAGAACAACAGTGTCTCCTGGTTTAATCTCTCCTGCAAGGATTTTTTCAGAAAGGGGAGTTTCTACGTATTTCTGTATAGCTCTTCTTAATGGTCTCGCACCATAAACAGGGTCATAACCAAGTTTAGCAATATGTTCTTTCGCAGTATCTGTGGCTTCAAGGTGTATTTCCCTTTCAATGAGTCTTTTGTTTAGGTTTTTAAGCATAAGGTCTACAATCTGAAGTAGTTCTTTCTTTAGAAGTGGTTTAAATACAAGTATATCATCTAACCTATTTAAGAATTCAGGTCTGAAGTAGTGTTTAACTTCTTCTAAAACTTTTTCTTTTGCCATTTCAAACTCTTTTTCAACAACATCTTCAGGGGCATCAAACGGTATTACTGTTAGATACTGACTTCCGATATTTGAGGTCATAATTATGATTGTGTTTCTGAAGTTAACAGTTCTTCCCTTACTGTCTGTTAATCTTCCATCGTCTAAAACCTGTAGGAAAAGGTCAAATACCCTTGGATGAGCTTTTTCTATTTCGTCAAGGAGTATAACAGAGTAAGGTTTTCTTCTTACCGCTTCTGTTAGTTTTCCTCCTTCTTCGTATCCAACGTATCCTGGAGGTGCACCTATAAGTTTAGCTACTGAATGTTCTTCTTTAAACTCTGACATATCAAGTCTTATCAGTGCATCTTCATCTCCAAATAGTACTTCAGCTAATGCCTTTGCTGTTTCTGTTTTACCAACCCCTGTTGGTCCAAGGAACATAAATGAAGCCTGTGGTTTCCTTGGGTCTGAAAGTCCTGCTCTTGCTCTTCTTATAGCTTCTGCTACAGTTTTTATCACGTGTTCCTGGTCAACAACTCTTTTGTGCAGTTCTTCTTCAAGTCTTAAAAGTCTTTGCATTTCTTCTTCTTTAAGTTTTGATATTGGTATACCTGTCCAGTCTGAAATAACTTCAGCAACGTCATCTTCAGTTACTACTGTTTTTTCTGCAATCTTATGCTCAAGTTCTTTAATTTCTTTTTCAAGTTTAGCTTTTTCTATTTTTAGCTGAGCTTCTTTTTCGTAGTCTCCTTCTTCTGCTGCTTTTTCTATCTGGGTTTCAATATCTTCAAGTTTTTTTCTTAAGGCTTCAATTTTTACATGTTCACTGTCTGATTTTTCTTTTAACTCTTTTAGTTCTTTTTCAAGTTTAGCTTTTTCTATTTTTAACTGAGCTTCTTTCTCATAATCTCCATCTAATGAAGCCTGTATTATCTGTTCTTCAAGCATTTTTATTTTTCTTTCAAGCTCAATAACTTCAGGTGGAGAGTATACGAGTTTAAGTTTTTTCCTTGCACATGCCTGGTCTAAAGCGTCTATAGCCTTATCAGGTAGTTTTCTGTCTGTTACATATCTGTCTGTTAGTTTAGCTGCTGCTACAAGGGCTGATTCATCTATTTTTACCCCGTGGTGCTTTTCAAGTCTTGGTTTTAAAGCTTTTAGTATCTCAATAGTAGTTTCAACGTCTGGTTCCTCAACATAAACAGGCTGGAATCTTCTTTCTAAAGCTGGGTCTTTTTCAATATACTTTCTATACTCATCAATAGTTGTTGCTCCTATTACCCTAAGCTCTCCCCTTGCTAATGCTGGTTTTAGTAGGTTTCCTGCATCTGTTGAACCTTCAGTGGCTCCAGCTCCAACTATTGTGTGGATTTCATCAATGAACAGAATAATGTTTCCATCTTTTTTTACTTCATCTATGAGATTTTTTAATCTCTCTTCAAACTCTCCTCTGTACTTTGTTCCAGCAAGTAAAGCTCCCATATCTAAAGCTAAAATTCTTTTATCAAATAGTTCTTCAGGAACTTCTTTGTTCACTATTTTTTGGGCAAGCCCTTCTACAATAGCAGTTTTACCAACACCTGCTTCACCAACTAAAACAGGGTTGTTTTTTGTTCTTCTGAGAAGAACTTCTATCACCTGTTGTATCTCTTTTTCTCTTCCTATAACAGGGTCTAACTTTCCTTCTTTTGCAAGTTCTGTTAAGTCAACTGTAAACCTTTCTAAGGCTGATTTTTCTTCTTCAGCCATTTCTTGCTGGATATTTTCTCCATTCATCTTTTCTTTTCCTCCTGTTAGTATTTGTTCTAAAATTTTTCCGGCTATTGAGTCTTTAGCCTCAATAAGTGCAGAAGCTATGTATAAAGGTTTTACTAAAGCTTCTCCTTTCTGTAAAGCTTTTTTTTCAGCTTCTTCTAAAACTTTTACAAGTTTTGAAGCGTAAACTTTTCCACTTTTTGTTCCAAGTACTTCTTCGGCAATTCTAACAACAACTCTATCTGGAGATAATCCTAAATCTGATACTTGTTTAACAAAATCGGAATTTTCTATTATTTTGTATAAAACAGCAGAAAGGCTGATTTCTCCATTTAAAAATCTGTTGGCTGTTTCCTCATCAAGAACCTGTAGTAAAGAGTTTTTTATTTGGGACAATTGGCTTTTAAGCTGGTTCTCATACCTTGAAAGTCTTTCATACTCAAGTCTTGAAGAACTTCCAAATCCTCCCCAGAATGAGCTTTCTTCGTATCTGAGTTCCTGCTCCAGTTGTTTTTTTGCCCTTAAAACCTCTTTTAACTGGGATTGTATCTTCTGTACGTTCCCTTTTACTTGTGTTAATTGATTTTGAAGATTTCTAAGGTAATCTGTATACTCTTTTATTGATTTATCTATCTGGGAATAAAGGTCATTAAGATACTCATTTATTTTTTGAACTAAATCTTTAGTATCTATCCCTCTTTTTTCTAATACTTTAACAATTGGGCTGTCTTTTTTGCTTATTAATGCAAGTAAAAGATGGTCTGTATCTACAAGCCTATCACCTCTTCTCTGTGCTATCTGTTTTGCTTCTTCTAAGTAATTTTTAGACCGGTTGTCTAATAGGTTTTCACTGAACATCTTTTTCCTCCTTTTTACGTTTTAAAATATTAGTATATCTCTATAAGATTTTTTAAGTTAGTTTATATAAATAAATATAGAATTAATAATTGAATTTTGCAAGAGTTTAGCTATAGTTCTCCTTTTAAAAAGGAGTAGAAGATTTATATAAAAATCGTGAAAAAGGGCTTAAGAAGCCCTTTCGCAGGGGATTATTTTTCAGGGAGGAGTTCTACCTGGGTGTATGCGTTCAGGTGTATATACTTTCTCAAAAAGTTATCAACATCTTTTTTTGATACCTGTTCTATCTTTTGGATATACTTAAGGTCATAGTCTATGTTTTTTACCACAGATGCTGCGTATCCTATTGACTCAGCATCATGGGTTACTTCTTCCCTTGAGAAAATTTCTCCGTTAACAAGTCTTTCTTTTGCGTTTTCAACAAGATTTTCAGGTACTCCTTTGTCTATGTATTCTTTGAGTATTTCAAATATTTTTTCTTTGGCTTTATCTTTTTTATCTACATCTGTTATGTAGTAGATAACAAACTGACTTGTTCCTTTATATCCTGAATAGCCTCCGTATATAGATTGGACTAACCCTTTTTCCCTTAATTCCTGATACATAACAGAGGTTCTTCCACCAAAAAGTATCTCCTCAAGTACATTTGCAGGGAAGGTTTCTTCTGATGATACAGGGGGAGCCTGCCATCCTATTGCAACATAAGCCCTTGTAACCTGAGGATTTTTTATCTCCTTTTTTCTTATATCTGTTTGGGGGTTTTCAAGGGGAGTTTCTGGAGGTTGATACGGTTTTCCTTTTACATTACCAAATGTTTCTTTAACAAAAGAAACAACATCATCTTTTTTTACGTTTCCATCAACTACTATGTACATGTTTGAGGGGACATAGTGGGAATAAAAGTAATCTTTTACGAGTTTTTCATCAAACTTTTCTATAGTTTCCCTATAACCTATAACAGGATGTTTGTAGTTGCTTTTTTTGTAGGCAAGTTTGTTATATGTGTACCACAGAATTCTTCTTGGGTTATCAAGGGCTCTATTTAACTCTTCAAGGACTATTGGTTTTTCTTTTTCTATCATTTCTTTTGATAGGGTAGGAGCAGTTGTCATATAGTACAGATATTTCAGGGCTTCTTTCCAGAATGGAGAAGCTATTTCTATATGGTAGTAGGTAAAGTCAAAACTTGTAGCTGCGTTTATACTTCCGCCTTTTTTCTCTATTTCTGCTTCAATTTCGCCTGGTGCTGTGTACTTTGTACCATTAAAGAGCATATGTTCAAGGAAGTGGGAAATCCCCCTCTCTTTATCGTTCTCATAGACAGAGCCTACACTGAACCACACCTGAAGGGCTACAGCTTCTGTATCATCTCTTTCCTTAACTATAACTGTTGCACCATTTTTTAGCTTTTCTATGTACAGATTTTCCTTATCTACAAGGACTTCAGCGTTTGTTATCATAACCGCCCCCAGAATTGATAATATTAAACTAACTAATTTTTTCATTTTACCTCCTGATAACTTTTTTTGTATGATTTTTGTACCTTTTTTTCTTTAGCTTCTTTAAGTTTTTCTTCTACTTCTTTTATCCAGTAATCTCTCCTTATTACTTCATCCTGGGTTTCTTTATGTAAAAGCTCAAAATTATGAAATTTTGTTCTATTTCTGTCGTAATCGTCAACTATCCTGTAAGATGGGAAAAACCTTACTATCTGCTTAAACCCAAAAAAGTTTATATCGTATCTGTATATGAGTTTTTCCTCCTCTGGTGTTAAATCTGAGTTTGATATAATCCAGATACTATTACATCTATATTTGTCTTTTCCTTTTTCAAGGGATTTCAAGTATTTTTCATCAATTTTTTTTATCTGGGTATAATCAATAAAATCAACGCATATCTTTTTTGTATCAGTCTGTATCAGAAGGTCAATGTTATGGTCTTTAAAAATAGGAGGCTCATCTGTTTTGAAACCTAATATATGGAACATTACTGTAAATGTTCTTTCAAAATCTGTTCCTTTAAGCTCTTTCAAAAATTTTTTATCTTCTTCTGTCCATACGTAATTTTTTATGTTCTTTTTTATTTCATGCCATTCTTTCTCAGCCTCTTCCATCAGCTTTTTAAAATGCTCAGCTTTTTCTTTGTACTCCTGTTTTTCCTTTTTAAACTTTTCCCTATAAGCCTCAAGCATAGGTATAAGCTGTTTTTCTTTTTTATGCTTTTCTTCCTTATATCTCAAATAGGCGTAATATCCTACTATTGAAAAGATTATTGAAACTAAAGCTATATCTACAATATCAAAGTTCATTTAGCAGCTCCTGAAGGGCTTTTTTGTACTCTTTATATGTGTCTTCTGTAAATAAAACAAATCTCACTTCCTTAATATGATTTTCCTTATTTAGGAAATCTATAACTGCCTTCAGTGCTGCTTTTGCTGACTTATATACAGGGCATCCATAAGCACCAGTGCTTATAGATGGAAAAGCAACTGTTTTTATATTTTTTTCTTTAGCAATTCTCAGGCTGTTTGTATAAGCTTTTTTTAAGAGCTCTTTTTTTTCTTCTGTTAGCTTTTTTTCATAGCATATTGGTCCAACTGTATGTATGACGTATTTGGCTTTGAGATTTCCTCCTGTGGTGATAACAGCTTCTCCTGTAGGTAGTCCATTTGGATACATATTTTTTCTTATTTCTTTACACTCTTTGAGTATCTCAGGTCCTCCCTTTGAGTGGATTGCACCATCTACACCTCCACCTCCCATTAAAGAAGAATTAGCAGCGTTAACAATAGCTTCTGTATCTTCTTCTGTTATATCACCTATTTTTAAAACAAGCTTTGCGTTATTTATTCTTACTGTCTCCATCTTTCCTTATTCAGTTTTTCTTTTTATAAAATTATAATGTTATGTCTAAAATTTTCATAACGGCGGTTTAGATATGGAAATACTTGATTTTTTTTCCCTTGAGGATTTTAAGGAATCAATACCGTTTACGGCGATAGGGGCAAGAACCTGTTACTCTTCAGGAGACCTTGAATATCTTCTGAATGACCCAAGGGTTGTAAGCAAAGAGGACAGAGCAAAATTTTTATCAAAGCTTGGAAACTATAAACATTTCAGTGTTTTTGGGCATTCTTTTGCTTATAAAGACTTATCAAAGGAAGATGAAGAAAAGCTAAATAAACATTTAGATGTTTCTTTTCATACTTTAGATAAAAAAGAAAAAGCAAAAATCCTTGCTATGAAGATAGCATCTACACATTTTAAATCTCACTATAATCCTGAATATCCAACAGTTATTGGTATTTCTTTAAGACACTACCTTGAGAAACTCCTTGAGAAAGATGAGGAAGAGTACTTTAAAACATTTGAAAAAATGGCTGATTATGATGTTCCAGTAAAACCGTTAGGAAAAGAAGGGAATACTACGTTAATTGGTCTTTTGAAAGAGTACGATGGGTATGCTGTATTTTATATAGATAACGTTTCAAGAACTATGACCCATCAACTTGTAAGACACACAGCCTTAAATTACTCCCAGAGGAGTCAGAGGTACGTTAAAGAAGATGAAAACCTTCTTATTATTCCTCCTTCTGTAGATGGGGCTTCATGTGAAATACTTTCCGAACCTATGGTTAGAGGATTTAAAGAGATTTTAAATACAATGTACACTCTTATAGAAGAATCAGATGCTAAAGAAAACCTAAAAAGTAAAGCTCTACAGAGAATAAGGGGTTTCATTGAAACTGCTCCTTTAAAAACAAATCTAAAAGATATATTCCTTTATGTAGACCAGGTAGCTGAAGCTGTTTATGATTACTCAGTTTACTGCTGTAAGGTAAAAAGGGAGGATGCAAGATTTATACTCCCCCACGGTAGGAAAACAACAATTGTGGTATCTGGTACACTTACATGGATAAAAGACTTTATAAAGAAAAGAACAGACAGTCATGCCCAGTGGGAAATCAGGAATGTAGCTAACCAGATGAAAAATCTCCTTGAAAAAGAAGGAATTTTCTAAAGTAATGTTAAAAAGAAAAATAAAACTGATAAAAAGATTTAAAGAGATAAGTACTACTTTATCTGGGCTTGGATTTTACAATGCCTATGAGTACTTTAAGGCTCTATTTGGTATTGAGATAGACGAATCAAAAAAACCCCAAAAAATAAGGGAAGCCTTAGAAAAGCTTGGACCTTCCTTTATAAAACTTGGACAGGTTTTAAGTACAAGACCCGACCTTGTTCCCCAGAGTGTTATTCAGGAGCTTATAAAACTCCAGGACAGGGTAGCTCCTGTGGAGTTTGAGATTGTTGAAGATATCCTGAAGAAAAACTATGGGAATAAACTTTACGAGATTTTTTCCTACATTGACCCAAAGCCTTTAGCTTCTGCGTCTATATCACAGGTTCATATTGGTTATTTATCAACTGGAGAAAAGGTTGCAGTTAAAGTTAGAAGACCAAATCTAAGGGAAATGATAGAGCTTGACGCTGAACTTATGCTTTCAATTGTTAGTTTTCTTGAGAGACATTCAAAAACAGTTAAAGAGTTCAATATAAAAGGTGTTATTTACCAGTTCAAAAGAACAACTTTAAACGAAGCTGATTTTGAGATAGAAGCCCAAAATATAAAAATATTCAGGGAGAACTTTAAGGACTACCCTGACTTTTATGTCCCAAAATGTTATGAAGAGATTTCAAGTAGCGAAGTACTGATAACAGAATTTATTGAAGGGACAAAAATATCAGATATTGATACATTAAAAGAAAAAGGTTTTAACCTTAAGGTTCTTGCAGAAAAACTAACAGATGCTTACTTCAAAATGGTTTTCAAAGATGGAATTTATCACGCTGACCCACATCCAGGAAATCTTTTTATTATGGAAGATGGCAAGATATGTGCAGTTGATTATGGGATGGTAGGTTATCTTTCTAAAACAAAAAAAAGGTACTTCTTTGATTATATAGTTGCTGTCACAACACTTGATATAAATCTTGCCCTTCAATTTTATGAAGGATTTAACATGTTTACCCCTTACACAGATTTTTCAAATTTTGAATCTGACCTTCAGTTTTTCTTAGAAAAGTACCACAATAAAAAACTTGAAGAGATAGACCTTAAGGAAATGATACTTGACATTATAGAGTTTGTTAGAACAAATAGACTTAAGCTTCCTACAGATGTAGCTTATTTAGGGAAAGCTGCAATAAACCTTGAAGGAACAGTTAGAAATTTAGACCCGTCTTTTAATCCTACCCAGCGTTTGAAGAAATTTGTTACTTTATCCACTAAAGATTATATTGTAGAGAAGTTAGGTGAGGTAAGAGACTCTTTAGAACTTGCATTTTACTCAATTTTTAAACTGGAAAACGCTTATAGACTTCTTGTAAGGGAAAGGATAACATTTCAGATAGTCCTTAAAGACATAGAAGAACTTCAGGAGCATTTTAAAAATCAAATTCATAAAGTAGTCTACGCTATTCTTTTTATTGGTTTCGTTATTTCAACACCTTTATTTAAATACACAAATATGGACACAGCAAAAGACATCTCTTTACTTCTCTCTATAATTTTTGGATTTTTAACTGTTTTTAAGATACTAAGGTATTAAGCCTTCACAAAAATTTCACATAGATAAACTTAGACTATATCCTGACTTAAAAAGGTGAAAACGTTCCCGAGCAGCGCCAATGTTTTCTCCTAAAACCTCCTCCCCTTTTCTGCTCCCTTTTTGGGAGCCTTTTTATTTTTGTAGTATTTCTTTCATAACTTCTACAGGTGCATCTTTACCTGTCCATATCTCAAAGGCTTTAGCTCCCTGATAAAGAAGCATTGGGAGCCCGTCTTGCCAGAGGCAGCCTTTCTCCTCAGCCTTTTTTAACAAAGGTGTCTTCCTGTATATTATATCAACAATTATGTGTTTTTTCATAATTTTTTCATAATCAAATAATGGAGGGTCTTCTTCTTTCAGACCTACAGATGTTGTATTTACTATAACGTCTACATTTTTAAGATTTTTCTCAATATCTGATAGAGGTATAGGTATAAAAAAGTCTTCTATTAATCTGTTTAAAGAGCTGAAATCTTCTATTATTTTATAAACCCTCTCTAAGGTTCTGTTTGCAATGAAGACTTTTTTTGCTCCTTCTTTTAGTAGTCCATAAAGCACTGCCCTTGAAGCTCCCCCTGCTCCAATAACAAGAAATCTAAGTTCAGAGATTTCTTGTTTTGCTTTTGAGAGAAGCTCTTTTAATCCGGTTATAAAACCGTAAGAATCAGTATTATATGCAATTAGATAACCATCTATATTTTTTATAGTGTTTGCAGCACCTATGTATTTAACTTCCTCTGAAATCTCATTAACGTATTTAATAACTTCTTCTTTATGGGGAACAGTTATATTAACACCTTTTATAGATAAAGCTTTTATTCCTTCTACTGCTTTCTTTAAATCTTCAGGTTTAACATGAAAGGGAACATAGACAGCATTTATTCCAAGGGATTTAAAAGCTTCTGTTTGAAATGTAGGGGATTTTGAGTGTTTTACAGGATAACCAATAATACCGTATACCTGTGTTTCTCCGTTTAGTAGCATCTTATCCTGTTATACTTGGGTGGAGTTCAAATTTTTTCTGTCCTATGTACACTGTTTTAACCCATGGAAGCATCTGTTTAATCATAACAATAATAACATCTTTCATTGTTATGTCTGGTACCGGACATGTACTGCACTCACCAAGGAGTTCTAAATAAACATCGTTATCTTTAACCGCTACAAGCTTTATATCCCCTTTATCTGCTGCTAAAGCAGGTCTGATTTTCTCCAAGACTTCCTCAACTTCATGTTCTTTAGACCTGATATTTTCCACCATAATAAACCTCTTTATGAGATATTTACATTATAAATATTCTTTTCTTCTACAAGTTTTTTTAGCTCTTCAAAGAACTCTTTTCTTTTTTCTTCTGGGATTTCTAAAACTGTGAAAGCACCTTTTATTGTAAGTCTCTGCAAAGCTATATCTTCTATCCTGTTTTCATAGAAATAACTAAAGTATTTTTTTACAACTGCTTCACTTTCTGGAAGTTCCTCTAAAAGATGGAAAACTTTTGTTTCCTCGTTTATTTTGAGCATCTTACCCTAATCCTGAGTTTTTTTTACGTAAAATACAAGAACCCCATCTTCTTCTTTGTATCCTAAAAATTCATTCCCTGTGGTTTCGCACCATGCAGGAACATCCTGTATTGCACCTTCATCGTCTGCAAGCAGTTCAACAACCTGTCCTTTTTTTGCCTGTTTCATTACTTTAGCAAGTTCTGTTATAGGTATAGGACAGAATGTACCTGTTGCATCATGTGTTATATCTGGTTTTATGTTATTTAAATCTACTGCCATCATATCCTCCAGTTTTCAAGTAATGTTTCTTCTGGTTTTTTCCCTAAAATTATACCTTCTTTACTTTCAGTTAGTAAATCTGTCTCAGGAGAGGTGTACTTTATATTTATTTTACCTTCTTCATCTGTTTTACAGTACCTTGCCACAATGTTTGCTATCTGTTTTATCTCTTCTTCTGTTAAAGGTCTATCTTCAATAGGTTTTGCTATTGCTACAGCTCCTTTTCCTATAGGCTCAAAATACCAGTAGTTTTTCCTAAGTCCTTTTATAAAATTACCTTCTCCTTCATTCCTTGAAACAATAACTTTTGTTCCAGTATCAAGCCTGAAGTGTCTTCCTACCGTCAAAAGATAAAGGTCATCTCTTGTTATAAATCCCTGTATTGATACAGCTTCTTTATATTTTCTTGCAAAATTTTCGTCTGTTAGATAACAGCATCCACCAGCAGGCTGTTCAAACTCATCTATTCCAAGTTCTTTTGCAAGCTGGAGTTGTCTTTTTCTGCTCCTACCAACTATTCCTTCAAGTTTGTTCCTGTCTATCCAGCCCTTTTCTTCAGGAATTGTTGGAGGTAAAACCTTGGCAGATAAAGGTTTAACAACGAGACCTTCAACACCGGCTTCCCTTTCTATTATTTTCATAGCTTTTAGGTGCTGACTCATAGGTCTTTGATTAAGTACTTCACCGGAAACTATAAAATGGGCTCCTTCCCTTTCCATTATCTCTTTTGCTTTCTTATACATAAAAGCTCTACAGTCTATACATGGATTTATGTTAGCACCGTATCCGTATTTAGGATTTTGAATAATATCAAAGTACTCATCTGATATATCAACAATTTCAAGTTTAAAACCGTATTTAGCTGCGTATTTTAAAGCAGGGTTCATGTAATGGGTTCCATCAGGTTTTTTTTCGCCGCGTCTTCTTTTTGTTTCTGTTATACAGAAACCTGTATAAAAATGAACTGCAAGTACATCTATTCCTTGATTCTGTACAAGCTTAATAGCTAATGTACTATCAAGACCTCCAGAATATAAAGCTACAGCTTTTATTTTTTTCATCTGACCTTCGCTTCTGTTTTTATTAAGATAAAGAAAGGGCTTTAAAAGCCCTTTCTTTTTTATCCTACATGTTCTAAATCAAGACCTTCTTCTTCCTCTTCTTCTATACAGTCAGGTATTTTATTAGCTTCTTCAACTCTTCCTTGTTTTAATAGGTAGTCTTTTATAGCAACGTGTAGTGTTTCCAGACCAAGGTTAGTACAGTGTATTTTTTGTGGGGGAAGTCCTCCAAGTTCCTCAAAAATCTCTTTGTATGTGAGATTTAAAGCGTAATCTATAGGTTTTCCTTTTACCATTTCTGTCAGTACAGAAGAAACTGCAATTGCAGAACCACAACCAAATGTTTTAAACTTAACGTCCTCTATAACATCGTTTTCTTTGTTTACTTTTATAGTAAAAAGCATTGCATCTCCACAAGATGGGTTTCCACACTGTCCATATCCATCTGGATTAGGTATTTCCCCAAGGTTTCTTGGGTTCATGAAGTGGTCCATTACTTTTTCTGTGTATTCAAACATCTTAATAACCTCCTTAGGCTGTTTTGTACTGCCTAATTTATATTTCACTAACTTTTTACTCAATGAGTAATATCATATCAAGATTTTACAGTAAGTTGAGGCAAAATCTCTATTTTTTTTTACTTACCATTAATATAAATCCTTTATAAATCGCAATTTTCATATTTGATTAAGAAATCAAACAATGTTATATTTTTTCTTTACAAAATAAGGAGGAGGATATTAGTTGAAAAGGGATTTTTTAAACATCTCAGACTTAACAAAAGGGGAAATAGAGGGGATTATAGACTACGCTTTAAAACTAAAAAAAGACAAATTTTTAGATAAAACACTTCAGAATAAATCTATTGGACTTGTTTTTATGAAACCTTCTACAAGAACAAGAATTTCTTTTGAAGTTGGCGTATATCAGATGGGAGGACAGCCTATATACATACAGGGTTCTTCCACACAGATGAGCAGAGGTGAAGATATAAAAGATACAGCAAGGGTATTATCAAGATACCTTGACGGTCTTGTTATAAGAACTTACTCCCATTCTGAAGTTGAGGAGCTTGCTAAATACTCTGATTTTCCTGTTATAAATGCCCTTACAGATTATTCCCATCCATGTCAGGTACTTGCAGATTTTCAAACAATATACGAGATATTTGGAAGGTTAGAAGGTCTTAAACTTGCTTATGTTGGTGATGGAAATAACATGGCAAATACTCTCCTTATAGGATGTGCCATGATGGGATTAGACGTATCTATAGCCTCTCCTGAAGGTTATGAACCAAATGGTAAAGCTGTAAGTGAGGCTTTAAGATTTGCAAAATCAACAGGAGCTAAAGTTGAAATAACAAACAGTCCTGAAGAGGCAGTTAGAGGAGCTAATATACTATACACAGACGTGTGGGTTAGTATGGGACAGGAAAGGGAAAAAGAAAAGGTTAACCTATTCCATGGTTTCACAATTGATGAAAATCTTTTAAAAGTGGCAGATGAAAATGCAGTTGTGATGCACTGTCTTCCTGCTCATAAAGGTGAAGAAATAACTGAAGAAGTTTTTGAGAGATTTTCAGATGTAATTTTCCAGCAGGCGGAAAACAGGCTACATGCACAAAAATCTTTGATGAGTTTCCTATTCAAAAATCTTTAAGGAGGTAAGTATGGCTGAAAAAAAGAGAAAAAAAGTTGTATACAGAAGGCATGACAGAAATGAAATGCCTTTACTTCCACCAGAAGTAAGGAAGAAATACCTTGATAAAGAGTATGCCCTTGGTTATGGTCATACAGTAGCTTTAGATGAGGCTGATAGGTGTATACTCTGTAAAAAACCTCCATGTACACCTTCTTGCCCTGTTAACTCTGAAATGGAAAAATGGATAGGTGAAATCCAGAAACAAAATGTATGGGAAGCTTACAAAATTTTAAGGAAAAATAACCCATTCAGCTCTGTTTGTGGAAGGGTATGTCCTCAGGAAAGACTTTGTGAAAGTACATGTGTTTTAACATTTAAGGATAATGGACAATCTGTTGGTATTGGTGGTCTTGAAAGATTTGTCGGTGATTCAATAAGGATGACAGGTCTTGAATGGATAGATGAAAAAGAACCTGATACAGGTAAAAGTGTAGGAATTATAGGAGCAGGTCCTGCAGGTCTTGCAGCTGCTTATTTCCTCGCAAGAAAAGGTCATTCTGTAACAGTTTATGAAGCTCTTCCTTTCACAGGTGGTGTTATGAGATACGGAATTCCAGCAGCAAGGTTAGATAGAAGGGCCCTTGATTTTGAGATAGGTCTTATAGAAAAACTCGGTGTTGAAATTAAAACAGGTGTTAAAGTTGGGGTTGATATTCCTTTTGATGAGATAAGAAAAAAACATGATGCAGTTTTCATAGCTGTAGGTTCTGGTCGTGGAAAGAAAATGGGAATACCAGGCGAGGATTTAAAGGGAGTTTATACAGCAATAGCGTATCTTATGAAAGTGAATACAGATTATGTAGACCCAATGCTTGCCCCTGAAACGGAAGTGGAACTTCCAAGGGGAAAAAGGGTTGCTGTTATAGGTGGAGGATTTACAGCTGTTGACTGTATTATCACAGCTTTGAGACTTGGAAACGAAGTTCATCTGATATACAGAAGAACAAGGGAAACATCTTCAGCAAGAGATGAAGAATGGGACCACGTGGCAGAAGAAGGGGCTATACTCCACTGGTTAACCCAGCCTGTAGAAGTGTTAGGAAATGAAAAAGGAGAAGTTGTAGGTCTTAAATGTATAAAAATGGAGCTTGTTCCTGATGAAAAAGGAGGAAGACCAAGACCTAAACCAGTAGAAGGGTCTGAGCATGTAATAGAATGTGATTACGTTATAATGGCTGTTGGACAGGGAGATAACCCTACAGCTTACAAAGATGTAAAAGGACTAAAGATAGACAAGTGGAATAACTTATCTACTGTTGATGACAATTTCAGAACAAACATTGAAGGTGTTTTTGCCGGTGGTGATGTTGTGAACGGTGGAGATACTGTTGTAAGAGCTATTTCCCACGCAAAAAAGGCAGCTGTTGCTATACATGAGTATTTAATGACTGGAAAATGGGAATACGGAAAAGAAGAAGCAGAAGCTACTACATAAAAAAGGGGCTTTAAAGCCCCTTTTCTGTTTTTAGAACATGCCTGGTGGTTTTCCTTTGGATGTAACTAATCTTTCAACAGGTTCACCACCTAAGATGTGTTTTTCAATAATTTCAGGAACATCTTCAGGTTTTACATTTCCATACCATACAGCATCAGGGTAAACAACAACAGTAGGTCCCATCATACATGGTCCCATACATCCTGTTGGTGTAACAGCCATTTTATCAAATAGGTTTTTCATCATTAACTCTTCCTGAAACTTTTGAAAAATCTGCTCAGAGCCATTAGCTCCACAGGATGGCATACCAGGTGGTTTTCTCTGTAAGCAGATAAAAACATGTTTGAAATCTGAAGCCATTTTCTACCTCCGTTGTTTGGTTTTCAAAATATTCTATTACCCAGATAGAACTTTTATAAATGATTTAAGTTATATTTTTGAGATAACTGTATCAAAGCCTTTATCCTTTAGTTTTTTACTGTACTCAATAGCTTCTTTTTTTGTTTCAAAACTTCCACAGTAAACTCCGTATAGATTTTTGTATTTCTTTACAAAACAGTCTTTTAGATTGTTCTTTTTTATAAAATCAACAGCTTTGCTTTTCTTTGACAGGAGAATTATTCTTACTGAGAATAGTTTTTTGTTCTTTAATGCTTTTTCTAAAATCTGTAATCTTTTTTTTGCTAACTTCCCGTATTTTGTGTTAAAAACAGATGCTTTTTTGTAGTAATGGATAGCTTTTTTGTAGTTTTTTGATAAATCCTCAAGCACCCCAAGGTAATAAAATGCGTAATCCTGGTATTCTTTTTCAAGGGAAAGTACTTTCAGATACCTTTCTGCATAAATATACTTTTTCTTTTTTAAGTAGTAGTTAGTTAGAAATTTTATCATCTCAGGGGTTTTAAAAGTTATAGCTTCTATTGTATCTACGGCTTTTTTTTCATTTCCAAGTTTGTAAAATGCAAGACCTCTAAAGTAAAGAACTGTATCCTTTGTATCTGGAGGAAATTCTGATAGCTTATCTGTTTCTTTTATGACCTGTCTGTATTTTCCTGTTTTATAAAAGGCAATTACCCTGTACAGGTTTATGCTTTTGTCCTTTGGAAGGGATAGTATATCCTTCCAGTTTCCTTTTTTTGCAAGTAAAATCGCTACAATTTTTATATATCTCTTTTTTTCTTCATCTGTCAGATATTTCTCAAGTTTTTTGTAAAACTGTAGAAATTTATCAGGCTCATCTTTGAACAGCTCAAGGGCAAGTCTGTAAAATCTATCTAAACCTTTAACTTTTTCTTTTTCCAAAACATTTAGCCATTTAAGGAATTCATTTTTGTTTTTCAGATAATAGGCTGAAAATAAAACAACTTTTAGTACTTCGGCTCTGTATTTATCATCCCTGGATGTTTTTTTTAGATACTCTTCTCCTTTTTTCAGTGAGATACTGTAGAGCCTATCTTCATATGCACCCTGTATTATTTTTAAAAGTGTGTTTTTTTCTTTATCTGTAATTCCAAAGGCTACAATACTAAAATACAGAAACAGAACGAATGCTTTTTTCCACATTACACAGAACCTTAATTTGTTTTATTATAAATCATAATAGTATATGCTGGAGAGATAAAATGATAAATAAAGAGTTTTTGGAAGTTCTTGCCTGTCCAGCTTGTAAAGAGGATATTCTCTATATAGAAAAGGAAAACTGTTTCATATGTAAAAACTGTCTGCTTAAATTCCCTGTAGTTGATGATATCCCTGATTTTTTACTTGAAGATGCTGTAAAAATATCAGAAGAAGAGGTGAATAAGCTTTCAGATGAAAGTTAGAGTGTTAAAAGAATTTATAAGTTTTTTTAAAGCATTCTTGTTTGTTGTTGTACTGTTTGTCCCTATTTACCTTATTGCTCCACCAGAGAAAGAGGTTGATAACTCAGTTATAAAAAGGGTAAATCCAGATAATTTTAAGGTTGTTATTGGAAAGGAAGGAGGAATACTGAGAAGGGCTCTTGCAGGGGATGCAAAAACGTTTAATCCTGTTATGGCACAGGAAACATCATCAACAGCCGTAATAGGTGTCTTATTCAATGGGCTTACAAAAACAAATGTGAAAACCCTTCTACCAGAACCAGATTTAGCCGAAAGCTGGGAAGTAGATAAGACAGGGACTAAATGGGTTTTCCATCTCAGGAAGGATGCAAGATGGTTTGACGGAAAACCTGTGACTGCTGATGATGTAGTTTTTACATACAACCAGATTTATTACAATCCTGACATACCTTCTTCATCAAAAGATATCCTGACTGTTGCAGGGAAAAAGTTTATCGTAAAAAAAATTGATAAGTACACAGTGGAGTTTGATATTCCAAAACCTTTTGCCCCTTTCTTACAGGCTGTAGGACAGCCTATACTTCCTGAACATATACTTGAAAAATCTGTAAAGGAAAAAACATTTACATCAACATGGGGTATAAATACTCCTCCTGAAAAACTTATAGGAACAGGTCCATACAGGCTAAAAAAGTATGTAATAGGTCAGTATGCTGTTTATGAGAGGAACCCTTACTATTGGGAGAAGGATAAAAAGGGACAGAAAATCCCCTACATTGAGAAGATAAAAGCCCAGATAATAGGAGACCCAGATGTAAGACTTATAAAGTTTGAAACAGGGGAGATTGATTATTACGGTGTTAGAGCTTCAGATTTAGCTGAGCTTGTTCCAAAAGCAAAGAAAAAAGGATTTACTATATACAATCTTGGTGCAACCCCTTCAACTTTATTTGTTGTTTTTAACCAGAACCCTAAATCCCCTATCCCTAAATACAAACTAAAATGGTTTAAGAATAGAAAGTTTAGACAGGCAATATCCTATGCTGTTGATAGACAGGGAATTATAAATATAGCTTATAATGGGCTTGCTTACCCAATTTACACAGCTGTAACACCTGCTAACAGAAGACTTTTTGATGAAAGTTATTATCCTAAATATCCTTTTAACCTGAAAAAAGCTAAAAAACTACTGTTAGAGATAGGTTTCAGGGAAGGAAAAGATGGCTTTCTTTACGACAAAGAAGGGCATAAACTTGAGTTCACACTTATAACTAATTCAGGGAACAAAGAAAGGGAAACAATTGGAAATATACTGAAAGATGACCTGAAAAAAATAGGAATAGATGTAAACTTTCAGGCAATAGACTTTAATAACCTTGTAACACGGCTTATGTCTAACTACGATTGGGAAGCTGTAATTATAGGACTGACAGGAAGTATTGACCCTTACTTTGGGCAGAATGTATGGCTTTCTTCTGGACACCTGCATATGTGGTATCCAAACCAGAAAAAACCAGCTACTAAATGGGAAGAGAAAATAGATAAACTTTTTGAAAAAGCAGCTGTAGAACTTGACCCAGAAAAAAGGGATAAGCTATACAAAGAAGCATTCAGGATTATTGGAGAAGAACAACCTATGATTTTCATCTGTGCCCCAGAAGAACTCCTTGCAGTGAGAAACAATCTCAAAAACGTATTTCCAACGGTTTGGGGATGGTATAAAGAAAACTTTGTATATATAGAAAAATAAACGCAAATTAGATATTATCCGCATTATAAGTCATTGATGTCTTTCATCTTCAACTGACCTCAAACGCAAAAAAAATCAACGAAAATTTGACAAATCTAAAATAAAAATTTATGTTAATAACACATATCTTGAGTTTGTCTTCATATGTGTCAAAAAAGTTTTATAATATTAATAATAATTCAAAGGAGGTATTAGGATGCTTGGCCGTAAAATTTTAGCATCGTTTATGTTGTTATCCCTTGTACTACTGGGTTCTTGTGCCCAGAAAACTCAAACATCTCAAGGTGTCATGCAGGATATCAGTGTTTCAACACATCCAGATTTAAAGGAGAAAAAAGCTGAAACACCTGTTGTGAATAAGGAGGAAGGGAACCTTGAGATAGAAAAGGAGAAGGCTGCGTTAGAAGCTCAAAAGAAGGCTTTAGAGGAAAAGGCCAGAGAGTTAGAGAAAAAAGAAAGAGAACTTGAAGCAATGAAAGCTCTTCAGCAAAAGAAAATGAAAGAGCTCCAAAACGTAAAAGCTGAAGAGCTATGTAATCTTGACCTTGAAAATGGAATTCCCCTTGTACCACCAAACGCTAAACCTGGGGAGTGTTATGCTATAGGATATCTTCCTCCTAAGTATGAGTATCAAAAGGTTAAAGTTTTAGTTGATGCAGGAGGAGAAAAGGTTATAACGATTCCTCCAAAATATAGAACAGTTACGAAAAAAGTTTTAGTAAGAGAGGCAGGAGAAAAGCTTATATGTATCCCTCCTGTGTACAAAACAGTTACAGAAAAAGTTTTAGTTAAACCTGAAACAGAAAAAATAGTTGTTGTTAGACCTGCGAAGTACAAATGGGTTACAGAAAAGATACTTGTTGAGCCAGCTAAGAAAGTATGGAAAAGAGGAGCATCTTTCTTAAAAGATGCTATAGCTAAAAGATGGGACCCTCAAACAGGAGATATCTTATGTCTTGTAGAAGTTCCTCCAAAATACAAATACATCAGAAAAAAAGTGATGGTAGAACCACCTGTTACCAAAAAAGTTATAATACCTGCCCAGTACAGAACAGTAACCAAAAAAGTGCTTGTTAAGCCGGCAACAACAAAAGTTGTTAAAATTCCTCCTGTTTATAAAACTGTACAGGTTAAAGAGCTCGTTGAACCAGCAAGAGAGAAAAGAATTGAAATCCCTCCAAAATATGATTATGTAACCAAGAGGATAAAAGTAAGAGATGCAAAATACGTATGGGTTAAAGTTCTCTGTAAAACAAACATGACAAGAGATACAATCGTAAGACTCCAAAAAGCGTTAAAAGAAAAAGGATATTATGTTGGAAAAGTAGATGGTATTTATGGACCTTTAACACAGGAAGCTGTTGTTAAATTCCAACAAGACCATGACATACCTATAACACCAGGAGCTGTTACATTAAAAGTTTTAAAACTCCTAAATATATAATCCGTTAAGGTGACCTTAACGGTCACCTTTTCTTTTTTCATATCAAAACCTCCCTTCCAATGTATAATAAAGAAAAAAACTGGAGATAAGATGTTCTTAAGGAAACTTCTTTTGTATTTCCTTTTAGTGTTTTTAGTGTTGAAAAATGTTAAAGCTGTAGAACTTGAGGTAAATCCTCTTTATCTAAATGAAGGTTTGACCCAAAATCAGGTTATAAACATAAAAATATACTCAGCAAGGGCTTTAAATCTTATATTAGATGCCTATTCTTCTTTAAATAGAAAAGTTATATACAGGATGGATACCCGGAGGTATCTTGATGCAGCAATGTTCTTTTTAAATGAAGCAAAGCAGTACTCTCCATCCTACCTTATAAAGAGACAGTTAGAATCTATACAGAAGAGAATAAAACTCTATCCAGATGAAGATTACTCAGAAGACCTTAAAAGTATTTATATTTATATTCAAGAAATTGCAGGAAACCTTGATAATTATGAAGATATAAAAACTCTTTACCAGAAAATCCTTGAGAAAGCAAAAATAAGAGCCAATTCTGATGTAAAAGACCAGATAGATATTCTTATGGAAAAACTTGACATAAAACTTATAGATTCTCCTATTTTAGAAGCCCAAAACCTTATAGGAATAGCTGAAGAGTACCTTAATAAATCCCGTTTTTCAAAAGTTAAAAAATCTCTGGAGCTTGCCTTAGAACCACTTATTAAGTTATCAACAAAGGAAACCCTTTATGTTGCCCTTGTAAAAGAGTATATATACAAAGCATATATGACTTACGATTATGACCAGATTATTTCATTGAAGTATGTAGATTCTGCTCTTATTGCTATTAATAAAGCATACTATGTGTCTTCATCTGAAAATAGAGATATTTTAAAAGAAGTCAGGAAAAAAATAAGGACTCTTCCAGGTATATTTGACAATAAAAAGGAAGCCAAAAAAATATTTACTGATATAATAAACTCACTCCGAAATATATAAATAAATGCAATCAACGGAGGAAAAGATGAAGAAAGTTGTTATATCTACTTTAGCTGCAGCAGTACTATTTGCTCCTAAATCTTTTGGTTTAGATGGGGAGATTATCTTTAAAGATGCCCTTTATGGTGCAGGAATAGGTGGTTTAGCTGGTGGTGCTCTTTATCTTGTTGATAGTAATGATTTTGGAGCTAAAGTGGGAATAGGTGTACTGATAGGGCTTATTGGGGGAACAGTTATAGGTGTATATGAATCTCAGGGTGCATTCGTTCAGATAGAAAACGGAAAAATCAAAGTTGCTATGCCCCAGATAGAAGTAGAAAAGTTAAACTACACAAACTCAACTTCAGCGAAAGTAAATCTTATCGGGGCAAACTTCTAATGTTGTCTGAAGAGCTAATAGACAAACTTTCTAATCCACCAGGAAAAAGTGTAAACCTTGTGGTAAAGGTTGACCCAAAGAAGCTGAACTTTATATCTATGGTTGTAGATGGTCATGGTAGAATTGCCCTTCCAAGAACACGAAGTGGAAAAAAAGGTATCCTTGATTTTTTAACTTCCCCTGACTGTGTAGACCAGCTTTACCTTATACTTGAAGATATCAAGAAAAACTACGACCCATCCCTTGAAATCATAAAAGACCTTGGAGATGAATGGTTAGAAGCTGTTATTTAACATTGCAATAAAAAATAAACTGTCTATTTTTATCAACAAAAGATATTGTGAGTTATAAAAATGGCTAAAACAATTGAAAATTCAGTAATAGATGAGCTTATAGAAAAAGTCTCATACCTTTCAGAAGAAGACAGAAAGAAAATAAAGGAAGCTGCTGAGTATATAGTTAAAAAACATGAAGGTCAGTTCAGAAAGTCAGGGGAACCTTATTACATCCACCCAATAGAGGCAGCAAAAATCCTTGCAGATTTAAAGCTTGATAGGACTACAATAGTATCAGCTCTTTTGCATGATGTTGTTGAGGATACAGATACAACCCTTGATGAAATATCAGAAAAGTTTGGAGAAGATGTAGCTCTTATAGTTGATGGTGTCACAAAGATAAGCAAGTACAAGTTTACAAGTAAAGAAGAAGCAGAAGCTGAAAATTTCAGAAAGATGCTTGTTTCTATGGCTAAAGATATTAGAGTTATCCTTGTTAAACTCGCTGACAGACTCCATAATGTAAGAACCCTGCAGTATCTTCCTGAGCATAAACAAAAAAGGATAGCAAAAGAGACCCTTGACATTTACGCACCTTTAGCTGCAAGGCTTGGTTTGTGGAAGATTAAAAGTGAACTTGAAGATACATCTTTTAAATTTTTTAATCCAGAAGAGTATAAAAGAATAACAACATACGTAGCCCAATCAAAAACAGCTCAGGAAAGGTTTTTAAGGGAAGAAGTTGTACCAAAGATAAAAGAAGCCTTAGAAAAACACGGTATAGAAGCCCAAATCCAGTACAGGACAAAACATATATACAGTATTTATGAAAAAACAATAAGGAAAAATATAGGACTTAGTGATATATACGATATTTACGGGATAAGAATACTTGTTCATGATATAAAAGACTGTTATCTGACCCTTGGAATAATCCATTCCTTATGGCCGCCTGTTCCTGGAAGGTTTAAAGATTACATATCACTACCTAAATCCAATATGTACCAGGCACTTCACACAACTGTAATAACAGAAAAAGGTAAATTTGTTGAAATACAGATAAAAACATTTGAGATGCACAAAATAGCAGAAGAAGGTATAGCAGCTCACTGGAGGTATAAAGGAGGAAAATACTTATCTGAAAAGGATTTACAGTCTTTTACATGGCTAAGAAATGTTCTTGAGTCTTTGAAAGAAGAGAAATCAAAAGAAGTAATCTCATCTATAAAAAACGATATTGCAAGTGATGAGATATTTGTTTTTACCCCAAAAGGAGACCTTATTAAGCTCCCTGTTGGAGCTACACCTGTTGATTTTGCCTATTACATCCATACACAGGTAGGTCATAAAACAGCTGGAGCAAAGGTAAATGGTAGGATAGTTCCCCTTGATACAAAATTGAAAAACGGTGATGTTGTAGAAATTATAACTGCGAAGGTTAATAAGCCAAGTAGAGACTGGCTTAAGTTTGTTGTAACTACAAAAGCAAAAACACATATAAAACAGTACATAGCGAAACAGGAAAGAAACAGACTTATTAAATTTGGAGAAAAGCTTCTTAATAAATTTTTAAGAAAAATAGACAAAACAGTTTCATCTTTAACAGAAGAAGAAAAGGGTAAACTTTTAGAGAGGTTTAACTATAAAACCTTTGAAGATTTTATCCTTGCAGTAGGTGAAGGAAGAATTTCCCCTCAGAAGATACTATCAACTTTAAAGAGAAAAACTGAAAAAGCAAAATCAGAAAAATCTGAAACAAAGTCTTTAGATACAGAAGCTGTTGTTGAAGTTGATGGAATTTCAAATATACTCACAAGTATCGCAAAGTGCTGTTGTCCTATACCTGGAGATGATATTGTAGGGGTAATACTGAAAGGTAAAGGTATTTCAATACACGCAAAAAACTGTCCTAACATAAAAAGTATAGTGGAAGAAGAACCGGAAAGAACAATAACAGCTGTCTGGAACAAATCAAACTTGAAACCTGTTTTTCCAGCTTACGTTAGGGTTATTTCTGAAGATAGGCCAGGTCTTTTAGCTGAAATGTCTGCTGCTATTGCAAGTACTAAAACAAACATATCAAGTGCTAAAATAAGAACAAGAAGAGATGGAAAAGCTGTAAATGATTTTAAAGTGCATGTGAAAGATATAGACCATCTGAACAAAATAATCTCAAACCTTAGAAGAGTTAAAGGTGTAGATTCTGTCAGTAGGATTTGTATGAAAAGTAGCTAAGAGGTTAAGATGAAAAGGATTTTTATCGGAAGTTTCATAACTTCAAAAACACTCAAGAGGAACTATCCCTTTATAAAAAAAGAGTTTGGTGGTTCGTTAAAAGGGAGATGGACTCCTTTTGAAAATCTCCATATCACTTATAAGTTTATTGGAAATGTAGAAGACAGTCAGATATCTTTAATAAAAGAATCCTTGCAAAAAATCCTTGATGTGGAAACAGAAGTTAATATTATTTTTAAAGGATTTGGTGTTTTCCCAAATCTGAAAAATCCTAAAGTGTTTTATTTAAAAGTTGATGATGAAAATGGTAAACTTGGGGAAATAAACAGTTATATTCAGGAAAAACTTTCTTTAATAGGTTATCAGAAGGACATTAAACCATTTATACCCCATATAACATTAAAAAGACCTAAACATGTTCACTTTGAGGATTTTATGGTAAAAATGAAAAAATTTGAACATAAAGTTTTTGGACAGCAGGCAAAGGTACAGGTTAATGTGATACAAAGCATATTATCCCCAAAAGGGGCTAAGTATATTAAGATTTAACAGAATATGTTTATCCCGCGGGGGTAGTCCTTTTTAAAGGACTTGAGATTATACCCTTTGAACCTGATGCGGTTAATACCGACGTAGGGAAGCGGGCTTTGAAATATTAAAGCCACCTTTCTACGTTAACCGCAGGAAGGTGGCTTTTTTAATATAAAGACAAACTATGGAGGTTTTTAATATGGGTAGATATGCTGTAAAAAGAAGTACCGTTTACGGTAAAACACAGATGGATTATGCAAGGGAAGGTATCATAACTCCTGAGATGGAGTATGTAGCTAAAAGGGAACAGCTTCCTGCTGAGCTTATCAGAGATGAAGTCGCAAGGGGAAGGATGGTTATTCCTGCTAACATAAATCATTACAGACTTGAACCAATGGCTATAGGTATTGCAGCCAAATGTAAAGTTAACGCAAATATAGGAAACTCTGCTGTTGTTTCTGATATTGAAGGAGAGTTAGAAAAGTTAAGGGTAGCTCTCAAGTACGGTGCTGATACTGTTATGGATTTATCTACAGGTGGAAATATTGATGAAATCAGGGAAGCGATTATAGAAAACTCTCCTGTACCAGTAGGAACAGTTCCTATATACCAGGCACTGCAGGAAGTTCGTTCTATAGAAAAGCTTACAGAGCAGGATATTCTTGATATGATTGAACATCAAGCTCAACAGGGCGTTGATTATATGACAATCCACGCAGGGGTCTTAAGGGAGTTTCTGCCCCTTGTAAACCACAGACTTATGGGAATTGTTTCCCGTGGTGGTTCTATAATGGCAGAATGGATGACAGTACACGGAAAGCAAAACCCACTTTACACAAACTTTGAAAAGATATGTGAAATAATGAAGAAATACGATGTTACATTTTCATTAGGAGATGGTTTAAGACCAGGTTGTATAAATGATGCTTCAGACGAAGCCCAGTTTGCAGAACTTAAAGTTTTAGGAGAACTGACTAAAATAGCATGGAAGCATGGCGTTCAGGTTATGATAGAAGGACCAGGTCACGTTCCAATGGACCAGATAGAGATGAACATTAAAAAAGAGATGGAACTATGCCATGAAGCTCCGTTCTATGTTTTAGGACCGTTAGTTACAGATATAGCCCCTGGTTATGACCATATTGCATCTGCAATTGGTGCAGCTATGGCTGGATGGTACGGAGCATCAATGCTCTGTTATGTTACCCCAAAAGAACATTTAGGTCTCCCAAATGCAGAAGACGTAAAACAGGGACTTATAGCGTATAAAATAGCAGCCCACGCTGCTGACCTTGCAAGACACAGACCTGGTGCTAAAGAGTGGGATGATGCAATGTCAAAAGCAAGATATGAATTTGACTGGGAAAAACAGTTTGAGCTTGCTATTGACCCTGAAACAGCAAGAAAATACCACGACGAAACACTTCCTCAGGAAGGTTATAAATCAGCAAAATTCTGTTCTATGTGTGGACCTTCTTTCTGTGCTTATAGAATATCCCAGGGAGTTCAGGAAGCTGTATCACAAAATCCAGAGTTTTTAAATGTAAAAACTGAAGATTAAGATTTAAGGGGCTTTATGCCCCTACTCTTCAATACCTTTTGACAGTTTAAATATACCAATCTTGTTCTCCACATTCTTTGCAAGTTTAACACTCTCTTTTGCTTTTTTTACAACTTCTTTGTTCTTTGCTTTATTTTCTTCTGATAATTCTGCAATGCTTGTCATATGTTTTGATATATCTTTAAGGGTTTTTGTCTGATGGTTTAAATCTTCAACAACTGAATCTAAAAGGTCTTTAAGTTCAGTATAAAGATTACTTACCTTTAGATACCCATCGTTAGCATGGTTCACGATTTTTTCTGCTTCTTTTACAACGTTCATAATATCTTCAACAGAGTTTTGTACATTCTTTGCAAAATTAGCTGTTATCTCAGCAAGTTTTCTTATCTCATCTGCAACAACAGCAAAACCATTTCCGTATTCTCCGGCCCTTGCTGCCTCTATTGAAGCATTTAAAGCAAGAAGATTTGTCTGTGATGATATTGATATTATCTGGTTTGTTAAATAACTGATTTTTTCTCCTGATTTTTTAAGCTCCTGAACAGACTGGAAAATCCTTTTCATATACTTATCTTCTTCTTCAATACTTTCTTTTACCTCTACACCCACATACTGAACTTTATTAATGTTGTTGTTTATAGAAGATATCTTTTTTGCAAGTAAATCTAATGCATCGTTAATATCATGGGTACTCTGATTTTGCTCCTGTATATTATTGGAAACCTCAATTATTTTATGGTATATATCTTCAATCTCTTTTAGAATACTCTCAAAGTCTTTTTTCAAAGAGGAAAAAAGATTTTCAAGGGAAGATATACTTCTGTTTATATTGTTTGATAGGGACTTAAACTCCCCTTCCATATTTTTCTCAATTCTTTTAGTTAAATCCCCCTTTGATAAATGCTCCATAACTGTTTTTATTTCTGTAAAGTTTTGACTAAGTTCATCAAGGAACTGGTTAAACTCCCTTGCCGTTTCACCTGCCTCATCTTTAAGATTACTATCTATTTTTGTTGAAAAGTCTCCTTTTAAAGCTTTTTTCATACCTTCTTTTAACTTTTCAAAAATATTTATGTATTTTCCTAAAAAAACAGTCATATAAGCTCCTATTACCAGAAATAGAAAAATAGAAATAAATCCGATTTCCCTGAGTGTTTCTATAGAAGCTGTTCTTATAGAGCTCAAATCTGTCTTTATTGTTATAGCTCCAAGTACATCTCCTTCTTTTGCGTTTGTATGACAGGATAAGCAGTTTGGATTTCCTTTTGAAGTTGCTGTGTAGGGTATTGTTATTCTGAAAATGACTTCATCTAAACTTTCTTCAAGTTTTGTCTGTTTTTTCCCTGTCTCAAGGGCTTTTATATCAAGGTCATCTAAAGGTTTTTCCTCTCTTTTCCCTTTTCCAAAAAGCTCGTCAACTTTTTGCCCCCTTATTATCCTTAACTCTTTTATTTTTTCTGTATTTCTAATCTGATTTAAAAAATAATCTCTCATGTTCATTGTTCCTGTTATCATATGGGCAGTTAAACCATCTTTAACAAGCTGGGCTACAATCTCAGCATTATTTTCTGCAGTTTTTAGACCGTATTCCCTGAGCTTCAAGGCAGTTATTATTCCAGCGATAACGATAAGGGATAAAATTGAAATACCAGTTCTAAGAAGGATTTTCTTTCTTAAAGACATCACTCCCCCCTTTGTTTCAGGCACATTTATAATTTTTATCGCAATTTGTTGATAAAAATTTTATCAAAATATATATTAAGAAAGTTCAAAACATAAAAAGGGGTACTTATGGAAGTAAAAGTAGGAAATCAAATTCCATATTTTGAGTTTTTAGATGGGATAAAAGGTAAGAATCTTTACGACCTTAAGCAAAAATTCCACATTGTCATATATAACACACAAGAAGATTTTTTAGAGGAAAAAGAAACAGAGTTTGAAAGAGCAAACGTAAAGCTTATAGATGCTGTGCAGATAACTACTAAAGACTTTTTAGAAAAGTTTGGATTAAAAGAGGATGAAGAGTTTATCATAATCGCTGATAGATACGGGATAATCCAGTATGTAAGTAAAAAAATTCCTTCTTTTGATGAAATTATGGGAATTATATCCTTTTCTGAAGATGAAGGTTGCTGTGCCCTTTAAAAATGAACTGGAAAGAGATAATAGAAAAAGCACCAGAAGAAAGTGGAGTTTACCTTTTTAAAGGTTCAAATGGGAAGTATGTATATATAGGAAAAGCAAAGAATATAAAAAAAAGATTAAAAGGACATCTAAATCAGGAAAAAGTAGACCCTAAGGAAAAGAAAATATTTGAAGAAAGTCAAACTGTAGAATGGATTATAACAAAATCTGAGTATGAAGCTTTTGTTCTTGAAAATGAGCTTATAAAACAGTACAAGCCTAAGTACAACGTTAGACTTAAATCAGGTTCAGGTTATCCAATGCTTGTTATAACAGATGAGGATTTTCCAACTGTTAAAATCAGTAGGACATACGGTGAGATAAAAGGGGAGTACTTTGGACCTTTTATCCCTGCAAAAACAGCAAGAGCAATGAAAGACCTGATCCACAGACTTTTTAAACTAAGAACATGTGACCCTCTACCAAAAAGAGATATTGTATGTTTTGATTACCACTTAGGACTATGTTCAGCTCCTTGTGTTGGCAGGATATCAAAAAAGGAGTATACCCTTGACGTTAAGGCAGCAAAAGCTTTTCTATCTGGGAATGTCAAGAATGTTATATACCAGCTCTACGACCGGATTAACGAATACACTGAAAAAATGATGTTTGAAAAAGCAGCAGTTGTAAGAGACCAGATAAAAGCACTGGAAAATATACTTCAAAAACAAGGAATTGTAGGTTTACCTGTTGAAGAGGCTGATATTTTCTTTTTTAAAGAAAAAGACGTTTATCTTATTGTCGTAAGGGGATACAGAATAGCAGGTAAAGAGAATCTAAAACTATACTCTTCTGATTTCATTGGTGAATATCAGAAAGATATCATAACTGGATATTACATGAAAGGAAACTACATCCCAGAGAAGATTTTTACAAATGCCAATATAAAGGAAAAACAGTTTTTGGAAAAATGGCTTTCAAAGAGAAAAGGTGGGGATGTAAAAGTAGATAAAGAGATACCACAGCAGATATTAGATTTTATAAATAGAAATATAAGTTTTGAAGGTGAAGATTTAAAAGAAGTTTCATCTGTTTTCAAAAAGGTTTTTGGTTTTGAACTCCCAGAGAGGATAGAAGGTTTTGATATATCAACACTTCAGGGAAACTTTAATGTAGGTTCCTGTGTTGTATGGATAAACGGAAAAATGGAAAAAAGAGAATACAGAAAGTATAAAGTAAAAACAGTAAAAGGTGTAGATGATTACGCGTCTTTAAGGGAAGTTCTTTTTAGAAGATTTAAAAGATACAAAGAGGAAGGAATAAATCCCCTTGTTCTTATAGATGGGGGCAAAGGACAGCTTAAACAGGGATTAATTGTAAAAGATGCCCTTGGGCTTGAAAATCTAAGGATTTTCTCAATAGCAAAAAAAGAAGAGATTATTTATACAGATGACGGTAAAGAGGTAAAACTTTTTGATTATCATCCACTTTTAAAACTTTTTACTAAAATAAGAGATGAAGCCCACAGATTTGCAGTTTCTTATAACAGAAAACTAAGGGAAAAGGAAGGATTAAAAGAGGTTTTAGATAACATAGAAGGTGTAGGTAAAAAAAGAAAAGAGATACTTTACAGAACATTTAAAACAGTAGAGAATATAGCTAAAGCTGATATTGAACAGTTAAGAAAACTTGGTATCCCTTACAACGTAGCCCAGAACATAAAAAAGTATTTAGGACAGGAAAAATGAGGTTGATTTTACTTTTTTTAGCTTTTTTTGTGTATACTTCTTTTGGAGCTGAAATATCTATAAACAGGACAACCTTTTATACAGGGGATATAGGAAAAGTATTTATAAAAAACTTCCAGGGAAAACACAGGTACCAGATAGTTATAAAAGATAAAAAGATAAGGTTAGTTTTTCCTGTAGTTTCTAAAGTTGGCTACTTTGGAATACCAGTTTTTGCTGGTAAAAAAGCAAAACTTTATATAAAAAAGGATAATAAAGTAGTTTTTGCAAAAACGATTTTTATAAAAAGGAAAAAGTACCCTATTTCCCGTATTACAGTAAAAGAAAGAAAACTTACAAAAGAGCTTATTAAAAGGATAAGAAGAGAAAATAAACTTTTAAGAAGAATATTCAAAGTATACACAAAAAAGCTTTTTAGGGAAAAATACATGAAGAAGCCCCTTAAAAAACTTGTTATAACAACACCGTTTGGGGCAAGAAGAATAATAAATAATAAAAAACGTTCTATCCATTGGGGAACAGATTTTAAAGGCAGGCTTGGAGAGCCTATTTTTGCATCCCTGTCAGGTAGAGTTGTACTTGCGAGGAATCTTTATTACACAGGAAACACAGTTGTGATAAACCATGGACTTGGACTTTATACTTTATACGCACATATGTCTAAGATAAATGTAAAAGAAGGACAGTTTGTTAAAGCTGGACAGATTATTGGAAAAGTTGGCTCAACAGGTCGTTCAACAGCTCCACATTTACACTTTGGGGTTTATATAAACGACGTAAAAGTCGACCCTATGCTTTTATTAAAAAAGAAACTCTAAAGGAAAAAGATGGCTAAAGACCCAAGTAAAACAGAAAAGGCAACACCCCGGCGTAGGCAGAAGGCAAGGGAAGAGGGGCAGGTTCCAAGGAGCATGGATATTCCCATTGCTACTACACTTCTTATAACTTTCCTTATTATGTTCTTTTACATTCCTTTCGCTTATAAATACCTGTACCAGTATTTTACTTTTACATTTTCAGACCTTTTTCACAACCTTCCTGAACTAAACTCAGTTTTTATTTATGAAACTGTAAAGATATTTCTTATACTTATAGCCCCTATTTTTGTTTTTTTACTTACAGCAGGTATAGCTTCAAATGTTGCCCAGTTTGGTTTTTTACTTACCCTAAAACCCCTTATCCCTAAACTAAACAGATTAAATGTTATTTCCGGACTTGGAAGACTTTTCTCTTTAAAAACAGTATTTGAACTTGTAAGAAACCTTCTTAAACTCTCTTTTGCCTCTGCTGTTGCTTATTTTATTGTGAAACATATGTCAGATGATATTTTTTCTATGTCCTTTATTCCTTTCGGAGATGAAGTTTACTTTCTTTTTAAGTACATAATGACCCTTTTACTTGCTTTTGTTCTTATTTCTGTTCCTGTAGCAGTTATAGATTTTTTGTATAGAAGATGGGAGTATGAAGAAAATATAAAAATGAGTAAAGAGGAGATAAAAGAGGAAAGAAAACTTTACGAAGGGAATCCACAGATAAAAGCTGCTTTAAGGAAGAAACAAAGGGAACTTGCAATGAGAAGAATGATGTCTGAAGTACCAAAGGCTGATGTTGTTATAACTAACCCTGAACACTACGCAGTTGCTCTCCAGTATAAAAGGGGAGAGATGGCAGCACCTAAAGTGATAGCAAAAGGTAAAGATAACATTGCACTAAAAATAAAAGAGATAGCTGAAAAAAACAGTATTCCTGTTGTGGAAGACCCTCCCCTTGCAAGGAGTCTTTATTCAAGTTGTGACATAGGAGACTTTATTCCAGAAAGTCTTTATGTTGCAGTGGCGAAAATCCTTGCAAAAATCTATAAACAACAGGGAGAAACTTAAATCCTTGTTTTATGTTCAAGGGCTTTAGATATTGTGAAATCATCTGCATTTTCTAAAGAAGCCCCAAAAGGAAGTCCATAAGCTATCCTTGTAAGGATAACATCTTTGTCTTTTAAAAGATTGTAAATGTAAGATACTGTAGCTTCCCCTTCTACAGTTGGGTTTGTAGCAAGTAAAACCTCTTTAACAGGCTCTTTTTCTATTCTTTTTAGAAGGGAGTCTATATTAAGTTTATCTGGTGTTATTCCTTCAAGGGGGGATAATCGTCCCCCTAAAACATGGTAAAGACCTTTGTACTTCCCTGTATTCTCAATTGCATAAGCATCAAAGCTTTCTTCAACAACGCATATAACTGACCTATCCCTTTCTTCTGAAGAACAGACATCACATACCTCTTTATCTGTGTAAAGACCACATTCTTTACAAGGATGAATTTTATCAAGAACATCATATATAGTTTTTAAAACATTGAAAGCCTCTCCCCTTGGCATATTTAACAGGTTGAGTATAAGGTTTTTAGCAGATTTTTCCCCATAACCTGGAAATTGGGAAATCTGCTCAACAGCTTCTTCAAGAAGTTCAGGTATTATATCTACTTTCATTAGAATAAATTCCCTAATCCTGGAATATTTGATGGTAGTCCTGTAGCCTTTGCCATTTTTTCAGCTAAAACTTCTTTTGTTCTTGAATTCGCTTCATTCATAGCCGAGATAAGAAGCTCTTTTAAAACAGGATAATTTTCTTCATTTAACATACTTTTGTCTATTTCTAAATCTATTACTTCTCCTATTCCATTTGTTATAAGCTTTACCATTCCACCACCAACTTCTACAACAATCTTTTCATTCCTCAGCTCTTCTTTTGCCTTTTCCATATTTTCCTGCATAGTTTTAAGCTGTTTCATCATTTCCCCTAAGTTTCCAAAGTTAAACATCTACTCCTCCTTGTAGGTGATTATTTTTCCTTTAAATAAATCTAAAACTTTATCAACAGCTTCATCTCTCTTTTTAGTTTTTGTTTCTTTTTTCGTTTGAATCCCTTCAACTCTAACAGGCTTTGGGAAGAATTTTGATATAACATCTAACTTTTGATTTATAACATCAACAAGACTTTTATCAACAAGTATAACAAACTCTTCTTCTGTTTCTTTTATACTGGATTTTTTTAAAGCAGCTGCTACTATTCCTCCTGCCTCTTTCCCTGCTTTTAAGATTGCACTCTGTATGCTAAAGCTCTCTTTTTGCTCTTTATCTGTTTTTTCTTCTACTTTTTTGGAAGATGTTTCAATAGATACGCCTTTTTCTAAAAGCTCTTTAATAGAAACAAGATTTTTAATGTACTTGAGTTTTAAAATAGCAAGTTCATAAACATGTTTTGGGTTTGGAAAGGATTTAGACTCAATAAAAGCTTTGTTAAAAATAGTCTGTATGTATATAAGATTTTCCATATCTTCTTCAGAAAAGATATCCCCTTTTCCTTCTGTTGCCAACAACATCATCTCTTGATGAACTCTATCAAGTACCTGTTTCCAGAAAACGTTAAGGTCATATCCTTCTTCATCAAGTTTTTCAATACCTTTTATAAGTGTTTTTATATCTTTTTCCTTTAAAAGTGTTAAAAATCTCTCAATTATTTTTTCAGGTATAAAACCAAGGAGTTCTTCTACAGATTTTAGTGTTATTTTCCCACCTCCAAAAGTTACAGCCTGGTCTAAAAGGCTTGCTGCATCCCTCAAACCTCCTGCACTTGCTTCAGCAAGAAGTGAAAGACCTTTTTCCTCGTACTGTATGCCTTCGTTTTCAAGTATTCTTTTAAGGTAGTTTTCTACCTGTTTTTTTGTTGGTGGTTTGAATATAAAAGTCTGGCATCTTGATTTTATTGTATCTGGTATTTTATGGAGTTCAGTTGTTGCGAGTATAAATACATTGTGGGGAGGTGGTTCTTCAAGGGTTTTTAAAAGAGCATTAAAAGCTTCCCTTGTTAACATGTGGGCTTCATCTATTATGTAAACTTTGTATCTTCCTTTTATTGGTGCGTATGTAACATTTTCCCTTAAAGCCCTAATATCGTCTATTCCCCTGTTTGAAGCTGCGTCAATCTCATACATATCAGGGAAAGAACCTTTTGTTATCTCAATACAGTTTTCACACTTTCCACATGGGGAAGATGTTATCCCTTTTTCACAGTTAAGACATTTTGTTAAAATCCTTGCTGTCGTTGTCTTCCCAAGACCCCGTGAACCTGAAAATATATACGCATGGGCAAATCTATCCATTTCAATAGCATTTTTTAGAGTCCTTACAATAGCTTCCTGTCCAACAATCTCATCAAAAGTTTTAGGTCTGTATTTCCTTGCAAAAGACTCGTAAGCCAAACTAAACTCCTGAAAGCTGATTTTAAACTATTTTAATGCAATTAATATAAATATTTGGTAAAAAATTTCCATAATTTCAATCATTTCAGAGCCAGTAGGCTTTTATATTTCCTTTTATCCAGTCCCAGAGAACTTTTTTTGCTGTTCTATCAAGGTCTATTTCTCCTCCTGAAACCCTGTAGTTTAGTTTCTCTCCTATTTTTTTTAGTGTTTCAAAAGCATCTTCTGAAGCTTCTACTTTGTAGGTTTCTTTTATAGCCTGTGGTCTATGGTTTATTATTTTTTCAAGTAGTTTTACAGCAACATCAACAGGCTGTTCAAGTTTTTCAGGGAGCCACGAACCTTTAATAGCTAAATCATCCTGGTATTCAAGGGTAATTATTCCCGGGGTATCTATCAGGAATACGTTGTTCGCAAGTTTCACAAGCATTTCCCCTCTTGTCATCCCTGGTTTAGGAGATGTTGTAGCTACTTTTTTCTTTTTTAATGTGTTTATAACAGATGATTTACCAACATTTGGATATCCTAAAACACCGATTTTTATTATCTTTCCTTTTTTTGATAGTTTTTTAATAAGATTTTCAATTTCTCTTCTTCCAATATTTTTATGAGCTGAAAAAAGAATAACTGGATACTCCTTTTCAATCTCTTTTTTTGCTTTTTGGACAAAATCTTTCGGAACTAAGTCTATTTTATTCATTATTATGTAAAGCTCTTTCCCCATTTCTTTAGCAAGATTTTCAACAACAGAGTTCCTTGTTTCATCTGGTACCCGGGCATCTATAACTTCAAAGATAACATTTGCGTTCCTTAACACCTTTTTTGCTATACTCTTTTCTCTAAGCCATTCCCTTGGTTTTTCCATAACTAAGCTCCAATGATTTATAATAGTCTTTCCATATATCTTTCCGGAGAAGAGCTTGGGAAAAAAATTCCTATCTATTTTAACATCTGTATACGTTTGTTTTTCCTTTTCTTATGCAAGTGGAGATAAAGTAGTTCTTGAGGCAAACTCTGTAAATGAAATAAATAACGTTATTGAAGCTAAAGGAAATGTTGTTGTTAAATACAGAGATTTTGTTTTAAAAGCTGATAATGTTAAATACAACACAAAAAAACAGGAAATCTTCCTTAAAGGACATATAACCTTAACAGGAAAAAAAGTACTTATAAAAGCAAAAGAGGGCTGGGTTAATATTAAAGATGAAACTGGAAGATTTAAAGACGTAGTTATAACAGTGGAAAACAGATATTTTATAAAAGCTAAAGAGATATACAAGAAAAAGGACAGATTTTATTTTAAAAAAGGTGAGTTTTCCCAGTGTAGAATAGAAAAAAGGGACTGGTATGTAAAAGCCCATAAAGGTGATATAAAAGTAAATGACAAAATCCGAGCTTACAATTTAACGTTTAACTTTTTTAATATCCCGGTTTTTTACTCCCCTTACTTTACATACCCTACATCCCAGAGGAAAACAGGTTTTTTAGTTCCAGAAGTTGGAAGTGATTCTTACAATAATATGTTTGTAAAACTGCCTTACTTTTACATAATAAATGATTACTCTGATATAACAGCAACAGTTGATTATAGGGATAAACAGGGGGAAGGGCTTGATTTAGAGTATAGAACTAAACTAAGTAAAAACTCAAGTTTCAAAGGAAACTTTTTTTACTTTAGAGATAGAGGAAAAGGAAGCTGGTGGACAGGAAGGAATACATCTCCTTTAGAAAATAGATGGAGGATAAAAGGGACAGGAAAGTTTAAATGGAAAGATTTTGATATAAATGCAAATGTAGATTTACCAAGTGACCAGTTTTTTTATGAAGATTTTTACAATGCTTCAGACCTGAGATACCTTTCATATACAAAGTCCCAGATTTTAGCTACAAAAAATACAAAAAAATACACCCTTGAAGTTAACTTTAACTACATATACGATTTAAGCAGTCCTAATAACAGGAAAACCCTTCAAAGACTTCCTGAAATCAGGTTTTACTATAAAAAAAGAAAATTGTTTGATAGATTTCCCCTTTATTTTGATTTTCTTTCTGTGAACACAAATTTTTACAGAGAAGAGGGGGAAAAAGCTATAAGGTCAGACAATATACTTGGATTTGGACTTTACACCCCTTTTGGTAAATTTTATAACGATTTAGAGGTACTCCCAAGGTATACAGCTTACTTTTTTATAAATGGGAACTTAAAAAACAGCAGATATAGAAGTCTTATCCAGCTAAAGGATACACTAAGGTATTTTTCCCATAGGACATTCAAGTATTTTTCTCTTTCAACAATTCCACAAGTAGAGATAAACAACGTACCAGCTTCTAACCAGGGAAAACTTCCCTTTTTTGATAAAGAAGATAGACTTAAAGAGAAAAGTGATATAAATATATCTTTATTTAACATACTTGATTTTAAAAATGATTCTTTCCTGAGATGGGAGCTTTCAACAGGTTATGCGAGGAAAGGGGTTTATTTTGTTTCTGATAACGCTTACAGAGGATACTGGAAACCTTTGAAAAACAGTCTTTTGTTTGATATTTATGGATTTAAAGGGGAACAGCTTCTTTTTTATGATTTTCTCCTTGGATACATAACCAGGTCAATCACTTCTTTTTCTATACCTCTAACAGACAGTATAACTTATACTTTTACCCACTCTTTTGACAAAGGAAAAAAGGAAGAGAGTCTAAATCAGATTTATCAGAGTTTAAAAGCCAAATACAAAGATTTTTTACTTGAAGCCTCTATACTAAACAATATAAAACATGGATACACCCAGCAAAAAAGATTAAAACTCACATACGATAGGGGTTGCTGGAGTTTCAGTATAAAGTATGTTGAAGATTACAATGTTGAATCAGGAAAAACTTTCAGCAGTATAGTTCTTGCTGTTGATATCCTTTCAACAGAATACAAAATACCTTTTGTCCAATCATCTGGCTCCCAGTAA
>CAZOTZ010000004.1:0-32024 GCA_964582875.1 uncultured Aquificales bacterium
ACTAAAGAGAAAAACAAAAGGATATAGCAAGAATATAAATGCATTAAGATATGCACTGGCTATAGTTTTCAGCTTTACAAATATCCCTACTGATTTTGGCTACTTTTAGATAGGAGTATCCTGTTAAATTCAGGTATTACAGTTTTTTCATTTTGATAATATAATCTTTAAGTTATTAATATTCATTAAGGTGATACTGGTATGCTATCTGAACTATATCCTCTGTTTAAAACAGTAAACATATTTACTAAAGCAAGTGAAGAGGCAAGAGCTTTTTCACAGAGATTAAAAAACTGGTTAAACAGCTACGCTATAAAATCTGAAATATACGAAAATTTAATAGACCTTGAACATGAAGAGAATATAAAAGATACAGACCTTCTTCTTGTTGTTGGAGGAGATGGGTCTTTACTTATAACAGCGAGAAGAGTTGCTAAATATGGAATTCCAATCCTTGGTATAAACCTTGGCAGACTTGGTTTTTTAACAGAAGTAAACGAAGAAGAAGCTTTTGATATGCTTGCACATATACTCTCAAAGCCTTTATGTATATCCCGTAGAATGATGTTAAGGGCGACTTTAATAAGAGACGGTAAAGAAATACTGAAAGCAGATGTTTTAAATGACGTTGTTGTAAACAAAGCTATTCTTGCGAGGATTGTTGATGTTGCTGTTTATGTAGGGGACAGATATATAACTACTTACAATGGAGATGGAATAATAGTATCTACCCCTACAGGTTCTACTGGTTATGCTCTTTCAGCAGGTGGACCTATTGTTTATCCGATGATGGAAAACTTTTTAATAGTTCCTATATGTCCCCACACACTAACAGATAGACCTCTGATGCTTCCCCCTTACGAACCTATTACCATAGAAATGGTTGCAAAAGAAAAAGATGCATGGCTTACACTTGATGGACAGGAAGGAACCCAGCTCCAGTATGGAGACAAAATTGTTGTTAAACAGTCACCTTATTACACCTATCTTGTAAGGACACCTGACAAAAACTACTTTGATATTCTGAGGGACAAGCTTGGTTGGAAATGATGGATTACAGAGTTGGAATAGGATTTGACATCCATTCATTAGAAGAAGGAAGAAAACTTATTATAGGTGGTGTTGAAATTCCATTTGAAAAAGGATGGAAAGCCCATTCTGACGGTGATATTTTTTTTCATGCATTAACAGATGCCTTATTAGGAGCTATTGGTTATGGTGATATAGGAGAGCTTTTTCCAGATAATAAAGACATATGGAAAGACGCAGACAGCTCAATCTTTGTTAGAGAGGCTTATCAGATAGTAAAGAAAAAAGGATACGTAGTTCAAAACATAGATGGATATATTGTCCTTCAAAAACCCAAGATACTACCTTACAGGGAAAAAATAATTGAAAATACTGCTAAAATACTTGGTATAGAAAGAGATAGAATTTTTTTAAAAGGGAAAACATTTGAAAAGTTAGGAGAAATAGGAAAAGGAAAGGCAGGTTATGCAGAAGTTATAGTTTTATTAAAAAAGATTAAGGAGGTTTAGATGAAAAAGGTTTTATTTGCATTCGGCTTAGCTGGAGCAGTTCTTTTTTCTTGTGAAACCAAAACAGCACAGACAAAAAAAGTCTCCCAGATAGAAAAGGGGAAAGTTGTTTTTAACAATATATGCTCCAAATGTCATTGGGAGACTGTTTCACCTGAGCAGATAAAAAATATCAAAAAAACTGTAATGGCAGGAGGAAGACCTCCCTTTAACGCTCCTCCAATGGCAGAAGTATCAGCACGGGTAAAAAAGTTTTATCCTTCGGAGAGAGAGTTTGTTTCGTTTGTTAAAGACTACATAACAAATCCTTCAAAGGAAAAAGGGGTTTGTTTACCAATGGCTTTTAAAATTTTTGGTACAATGCCTCCTATAGGTAAAACAATGAGTGATGCAGATAAAGAGGCTGTAGCTGAATGGCTTTACCACAGATTTAATATCTCCTGGGAAGAGTTTATGAAAAAAAATCCCCACTAAAGCTTTATCTATAGCTTTCTTAACAATACGTTAATAAAATTTTTTCCAGTTTTTTGATTGTATTATAATAAATCGTTAGAGTCTACTTTCTTAAAGTTATTAAAATAAGACTAAGAGGTTTACGTTGAGGGTCTTTATTATTTTCTTTTCAGGCTTTGTATTACTTTTTTACAGTTTGAAAGCTGAGACTTTAGATGAAGGGATTAACCCGGAAGATATAGGTATAATAGTTTCCGTTGTTGTTGATAACTCTCCTGCTATAAGTGAGCTTGAAAGCTTAAGAACCAGAATTCATCTATCCCTTGATGTAGATTTTATGGAAAAGGCGGATGTTCAGGAAAGAATAAGAATTTTAAAAAGAAAAGGTCTTGCAAATCTTAAGTACTATATAGACAGGGGAAAAATCTACATTCCACTTATTAAAAAGATTTTTGAAGAAAATGGAATTCCAGATGAGCTTATTTTTCTTCCACTTGTAGAAAGCAAATTTAAAATAACAGCCAAATCTCCAGCTGGGGCAGCTGGTTTATGGCAGTTTATGCCCCAGACAGGAAGGACTTACGGTTTGAGGATAAATAAATGGATAGATGAAAGATACGATGTAGAAAAATCAACACAGGCAGCAGCAAAGTATCTTAGAGACCTTTATTCAATTTTTGAAGACTGGATGCTTGCATTAGCATCTTACAACAGCGGAGAAGGAGCAATTATAAGAAGAATAAGAAAGTATGGTGGAACTAACTTCTGGGACATAAATGAATATCTGTCAAAAGAAACAAGAAACTACGTTCCAAACTTTTTAGCTTCGGTAGCTGTTGTTAAAGACCTATTAAAAGAAGAACATTTTGATTATGAAACAGTAAGTTTTGATATCCTCAAAGTTGATAAACCTGTATCTCTCTTCTTTATATCTGAGATAACAGGTATACCTTATGAAACACTGAAAAAGATGAACCCCCATCTAAAAAAAGGTAAAACACCACCAGTCCCTGGCGTTTATAACATATACCTGCCAAAAGGTTATAAAGAAACAGTCAAAACAGCCCTTGAAAGAATTCCCCTTGAAGAATATAGGGCATGGAAAGAGTACACAGTACAGAAAGAAGACACCCTTGAAGATATATCAGATAAGTTTGGGGTTGTTGTTGAAGACCTTATAGCAATAAACCATCTAAAGAACAAAACATTGTTCCCAGGGATGGTTCTAAAAGTTCCAGCTACTATAAAAGCTTACCCAGGATACGCTACAGGTATAATAGATTTAACACAGGATATTATATACACATCAAAAGGTATTATTTATAAAGTAAAACCAGGGGACTCACTTACAACAATAGCAAAAAAATTCCACGTATCTGTAAAAGCATTGAAGAAGTGGAACAAAATAAAAAAATATATATATCCAAATCAAAGACTTGTTATTTACAAAAAGGTCAGACTTAAAAGAAGCCAGTCCCTCGCTCCTATAAATGTTGATTATCTGAGAAAGCTCCTTAAGAAAAGAGTTAAAAGGAGATATGTGTATCATATAGTCAGGGAAGGTGAATCACTTATAAAAATAGCCAAAAAGTACGGTATATCTGTAAAACAGTTAAAAAGAATAAATAACTTAAAATCAAATAAAATATTTGTAGGACAAAAACTTAAAGTGATAAGGATTAAAAGAAAAGGATGAGAGAAAGGATAAAATCCCTTTTAGAACCCCATAAGATACATACAAAACTTGGAAGTAGCTTAGAGTTTTTAGAAGATATAGTTATTTTTATTCTGACTATTCTTCTGTTTATCCTCAGTATTTTTGCTCTTTACGATATAGCCCTTGCTTTATTCAGAGAAAAAATAAAATTTTATGACCTTATACCAAAATTCCTTTATATATTCATCCTGACAGAGCTTTTCAGACTTATGATAGTTTATCTAAAAGAAAGGAGAATAGACACCTCTTTAATTGTAAAAACCACACTGATAGCTATCCTCAGGGAAGTTATAATAAAAGCTCCCCACTTTAAGATGACCGATTACTTTGGTGTAAGTGTTATCCTCGCTGTTCTCGGACTTATGTACTATATACCTAAGTATATCTTTGTATCCGAAGAAAAGTTTGAGCTTAAGCATAAGCCCAAGGAAGTAAAACCCCGTAGAGTATTGAAAATCAAAAAAAGTTCATAAATTTTCCTTATGGAAAAATTTTACGGTAGTATCTCGGTATTTCCTGAATACAAAACCGCAGAGGTTATTGACTCAAGTGCGGTAGTAATACTCCCTGATGAAAAAAGAAAAAAGAGCTTCTCAAAAAATCTTAAAGCTTTTCTAAGTTTTTTTGGCAAGGACATCTCCGTTGTAGAAATACCTTCAGATATAGAACCTGCAAACATTGAAGGGCAGATTAAACTCAGTCTTACTCTTTTATCTTTATCAAGAAAGAAAAAATCTATATACCTGCTGACTTTAGATGAAATAAACATTCCGGTTCCTGATTTAAATGAATACCAGAAAAACTTAATATCACTGGAAACAGGAACAGAAATAAGCAGAGAACAGTTAATAAAAAAACTTGTAGAGATTGGATACATAAGAGAAGAAAATGTAGAGAATGAAGGGGAGTTTTCAGTAAAAGGAAATTTTGTTTCTGTAAATATTCCTTTTAAAGGTATTGTAGATATAGATTTTTTTGGAGATTACGTAGAAAACATATTTTTACGCTCAAAGCTTGGAACAAGGAAAAAAGTAGAAAAAATTGACATTTTCCCTATAGTTTTAACTACCTCAGGGAGTAAAACTATAAAAAGCTTATTAAAAGATTTTCCTGTTATATATGTAGATATTTTTAATGAACCCTTAGGTAAAGGATACCTGTATTTTATATCCCAGGGAGAAAATCCTGAGATATCAAGAACAAAAATATTCAATAAGAAAGTGAAACTTCCAATAACTTCTCCTCTTTATCTTTCCTCTGGAACAGCATTTATACCTGAAGAAAAACATTTAGACATAGAAGTACAGCCTTTAAAAGAGGGTGATTATATAATTCATGAAGATTACGGGATAGGTATATACAGGGGAATAGAAACAAGGAATATAAAAGGTAAGACCTATGATTTTATGATACTTGAGTACGCAAATAACGAGAAAATTTATGTTTCATATCTGCATTTTGACAAAATTTTCAGGTATAAAGCAAATGGCATTGTTAAACTTGACAGTATAGGCGGAACATCGTGGAGAAACCTCAAAAGAAAGGTAAAAAACTCGCTAAAAAAAGTTGCAAAACAGCTTATAAAACTCTACTCAGAAAGACAACAGATTAAAAGAAATCCCCTTGAAGTCTCAAATGAATTAATATCCCAGTTTGAAGACAGTTTCCCATTCGTTGAAACACCAGACCAGATGAAAGCGATAAAAGATGTAAAAAAAGACCTATCTTCTAACAGACCAATGGAAAGGATTGTTTGTGGAGATGTTGGCTTTGGAAAAACAGAAGTTGCTATGAGAGCTGTTTTTATAAATGTTGTAAATGGTAAACAGGCTTTAGTTTTAACTCCTACAACTGTCCTATCATACCAGCATTACAAGAACTTTAAAGAAAGATTAGAACCATTTGGTATTAAAGTAGAAAACTTGTCAAGACTGAAAACAAAAAAAGAAACAGAAAAAGTAATCAGTGAGTTGCAAGAAGGAAAGATAGATGTTTTAGTAGCAACCCACAGAGCCCTGAAAAATGATGTTAAATTTAAAGACCTTGGACTTCTCGTTATAGATGAGGAACACAGATTTGGAGTAAGGGCAAAAGAAAAAATAAGACAGATAAAAAAAGACGTTGATACACTGTATATGACAGCTACACCTATACCAAGAACTTTAAATATGGCTTTATCTGGACTAAAAGAACTTTCCGTTATAAATACTCCCCCTGAAGGAAGAGTAGAAACAAAAACTTACGTTCTTCCTTATTCAGAGGAAACTGTTAAAAAAGCCATAGAAAAAGAACTAAACAGAAATGGTCAGGTTTTTTACATACATAACAGAATAGAAACTATAAATCAGAAAGCAGAGTGGATAAAGGAGCTTTTCCCTTCAAAAAAAGTAGGTGTAGTCCATGGAAAAATGAAGCCAAAAGAGATAGAAAAAATAATATTAGCTTTTATTCAAAAAGAAATAGATATTCTTGTTTCTACTTCTATTGTTGAAACAGGCATAGATATTCCTACAGCAAACACACTTATTGTTGAAAGAGCTGACCTTTTTGGTCTTGCACAGCTTTATCATCTTAGAGGAAGAGTTGGAAGGGGAAATATACAGGCTTACTGTTACCTTCTTGTACCGCCAGAAAATCAAATAACCGATGATGCCAAAAAAAGGTTAGATGTGATAAAAAGGCTCACGAGACCTGGTTCAGGTTTAAAAATTTCTATTGAGGACATGCAGATAAGAGGAGCAGGAAATATATTAGGTGTTGAACAGAGTGGACATATAAAATCTGTTGGATATGAAATGTACATCAAACTTTTACAGGAAGCTGTAAATGAAGAAACAGGAAAAACAGAAAAAGAACCTGTTATTCTTGTTGATTTTGAAAGTTATATACCGGAAGATTTTATGCCAGACCCAACAGAAAGAATGAATATATATATGGCTGTGTCAAAACTAAAAACTTCTGAAGAAGTGGAACAATTACAAAACTATCTTAAAGAGTTTTATGATTTTATCCCTTCTGCATTTAATCTTTTCCTTGAAATTTCAAAACTAAAGAAAGCTCTTACAGGAAAGGGAATAGAAAAGGTAGAGTTAAAGGAGCCTGTTTCTATACTTTATTTTGATAAAGAAAACCCACCTGAACCTGATTTAATAAACAGGATACTGAAATCAATGGATATAAAAAAGATAAAAGAAAGTAGTATTGAGATATTCTTTAAAAAAGAAGAGATAAACAAGCTTGTAGAAATATTTTCTCAGGAACCTTTATAGAAAAGAAACCTGCCACAATGGGGGCAGGTTAGAAGTTTTTCACCTTTCACTAAACTACTGAAAACTTTAGGGGGAATAATCATATAACAACCAGTACATGTTTCATCTTCAACTACAGCTATTACTTTACTACCTCTTTTTTTCTTTATCATCTCATACCTTGATACAAGCTGTGGTTGTATCTGTTTTAGAACTTCTTCCCTTTCCTTTTTAAGACTTTCAAGTTTAACCTTTGCTTCTTCTAATAAAGCTTTCTTCTCCTCTATTTGCCTGTTTATCTTTTCTTTTTCAGCTTCTATTTTTGCTTCAAGCTCTTTTTTCTCTTTTTTTAGAGCTTCTATCTCTTCCATTATTGAGAGTATCTCGTCTTCAACTTCCATGATAGTTTCTTCTATCTGTGCTTTTTCCCTTAAAAGAGCTTTATATTCCTCATTTGTTTTAACCCTGTTTAGAGCCTCTTCTATTTTTAGTATTCTATCTTCATAACTCTGTATATCAAGTTCTTTCTCTTTTTTTCTTGCTTCAGCCTGTTTAATATCGTGGTTTATTTTCTCAAATCTAAGAATAAGGTTCTCTTTTTCTTTCTCAAGCTTTTCTATCTCTTCAGGTAAAGACTTTATTAATTTCTCAAGTTTATCAATCTCAAGGTCTATCTCCTGAAGTTTTAAAAGCTTCTCTATATCCTGCTCCATACTTTCCTCTCTCTCTTTCCTTATTCTTAAATAATAAGTTTTATTTGTTTTTTTAGCAACTACTGGGTATCTGGTACATCATGGACGACAACTGTCTTACCAGCCCATTCTGAAAGGATATCACATGCAACCTCTGCTCCTGAACCTGAAGCTGATGCAAACATTGTTGGGGCACCTGCGACAAGACCAGCTACAAAAAGACCTTCCCTAACTTTACCATCTTCATTTTTAATCATAATTTTCCCTGGTCTTGGTGATTTTCTATGGGGAACAATTTCAACTCCTAAACCTTCAATATCAAACCTGTGAAAACCTGTTGCTATAACAAGATAATCTCCTTCAAAGACACTTCCCTTTTCAGTTTCAACCTTAAAGTTTCCTTTTTCTCCTTCTGCTTTTATTACTTTTTCTTTTAAAAGCTTTACATTCTCATAAGACGAAACCTGTTGTCTTATTTTTTCAAGTAAAACTTTTCCTTCAACAGGCTGTATACCAGGGACATTTTTTAAAAATGCTTTATCAAGGTCTGAGTATTCATCATATAAAACAAGATATTTTTTTCCTTCAACAAAAGGAAACTTTCCATTTGCAGAAGCAAGTGTTAAAGCACATGTTAAACCAGCAGGACCTCCTCCTATTATGATTACATCGTACTTTTCCATCCATTACCTCCTTTTTTTATTTTAAGAAACATTATATTTTAATGTATGCTAAGGTTTTATGACTTGCATGCGATAATAGAATAATAATCAGTTTTATTAAGGAAATTTATTTTGTTAGACATAAAAGAGCTGAAAAAATCTATAAGAAAAAGACAGGATTTTTTTACATCTTTTAAAGAAGAGTTTTATTCTTTCTATACACAGACTTTAAACCAGTACTCTTTTTCAGATGAGATAAAAAGAAAAATAGAAGCTATTAGAGAAAAAGTTTTCTCAAAGATATTTGAGACCCCAAAAGATACAAGAGATGAGTTTTACAGTTTTTCTTTTGCTCTATTGAAAGACGATGTTTACCTCAGGGGTATACTGGAACCTGTTTTTGTTTTCACTGTAAAAAAATACTCTGAATACCTTTTAAAAGAAAAACCTTCTTTAGATGAAATTGAAGTCCTCGTAAAACTACTAAACGAGTACCTAAAAGTAATAGATAAAGCTTACCTTGATTATCAAAAGCTAAACAAAAAAAGTGAAAATGTTTCTTCTGAGGAAGAAAGAAAGAAACAGGAAGAAAAGTTTATACTTGACATTTTAAGTGAAAATATAGGTGTAGATTTCACAGCTATCAGCTATTACAAGGAAATACCTGTAATCTTTAAACTTAAACTGAAAAAAGTTACAGACAAATACATTATCCTTGATATATCAAAAGTTTCTATTAATATCTCAAAACTGAACAAAACGATTTATTTAAAAACTAAACTCTTTACTGAACCTGTGAAAGCTTATATAACGTCTGTTAATTTTCAAAAAAATATTGTTGTTCTTGAAAAACCCCATTTTTCAGATATACCAGCTGAAAAAAGAAAGCATATAAGAGTAGTATTAGACGAACCTATTAAAGTGTCATTCAGGATAAACGGTAAAAAACTGTTAGGATTAATAGTTGATATATCAGCAGGGGGAATAAAGTTTTTTACAGGTGATATTGACAGTATTTCTGCTGGTTCAAAAGGTGAGTTTTCCTTTAATCTATCTGGAAAAGAATTGAATATAAAAGGAGAGATTAAACATATAGAAAAGTCAGGGAAAGGCTTTATGGTTGGAGTTCAGCTTTTTCCAGATATTAAAACAGAAAACATAATATCTGACTTTGTGATGACAAAACAGTTCCAAATATTAAAAGAGCTTAGGATTTAGGGGGTGAGTGGAATGCCATTAACAAAAAAATTTATACAAAAGATAGATAATCCAGAAGTTATATCTACCATAATGAAAAAATGGTTATCTGAGGATACAGTAAACAGTATCTTTGAAAAAATAGAGTTAGATAAGAACTACTTTATAAGCTACTTTGGATTAAAAATACTGGACTACTTTATTTTAGTTCTTTCAGAAAAAGCAGAAATAGGGAACTGTCCATATATAGAAAAGTTTTTAGAGTTTTTAGAAGAAAAAAAAGTTTCTGTAGGAGATGTTTTCCTTATATGTTCTGCTTTGAAAAAAAGCATCATAAATTTTGTTTTAAAGGATGATGAATTTTCAAAGCAGGAAAAGATAGAGCTTGTTAATGAGATATACAGAATTTTTGATTTAAATCTTGCAGGGGTTTTGAACAGATTTGTAGGATAACTATAAGGTTAAAAGTCTATCTCTCAGAAATTCTACTGTAAGTTTGTACTTTCTGTCTTTTTCCATATTTTTTTCAACTTTTTCTATGGCATTTAATACAGTTGTATGGTCTTTTTTCTTAAAAGCTTTTGATATTTCGTTTAAAGATTTATCTGTTAAGTACCTTGCAAGGTACATTGCTATCTGTCTTGCCATAAGTACCTTTTTTCTTCTGGAATTTCCTAACATCTCACTGAGCTTTACTCCAAAGTAGTTGGCTACTTCTTTTTGTATCTTTTCTATAGAAAGTTCCTCTGTTTCCTGAATTTCAAGTATATCCTTTAAAATGTCCCTTGCAAATTCAAGGTTTACTGGTCTTCCCATTATTTCACTGTAAGCTTTAAGTCTGTTTAAAGAACCTTCTAACTCTCTAACATTGGAGGTTATAGTTTTTGCAATTAAAAGAACTACATCGTGGGGAAGTTTTATATCTATCTCTTTGGACTTTTTTCTTATTATTGATATCTTAGTATCTATATCAGGTTTTTTTACTTCAACAACAAGACCACTTGAAAACCTGTTTTTTAATCTTTCCTGAAGACCTGACATATCTTTAGGAGGTATATCAGAGGAAAGAATTACCTGTTTACCTATCAGGTGAAGAGCATTGAATATATGGTAAAACTCTATCTGTGTTCTTTCTTTGCCCTGTAAAAACTGAACATCATCAATGAGAAGAAGGTCTACATTTCTATATCTCTTTCTAAAGGCAAGTATAGAGCCTTTTTGCATGTAATATATAAGTTCAGACATAAATGCATCAGCTGTTGTATAAAGAACATTTGCTTTTGGATTTCTCTTCAAAACTTCATGGGCTGTAGCATGGAGAAGGTGTGTTTTTCCTAAGCCAGATTCCCCGTAAATGAAAAGTGGATTATATATACTACCAAGGTGTTCAGCTACAGCTTTACATGCAGTATAGGCAACCTTATTACAGTTTCCAATAACAAGATTTTCAAAAGTATATTTAGGATTGAGATTTGTAAGGTTATAAGGTTTTTCATCTATAGTTTCAACTTTTTCCTCTGTATCTACCAGCTCTACCTCTTCTTTTTCCTTAGAAACTATACTGATAGATAAATTTTTTCCAAGGAGTTTAGTAGCTGATTCCTTTATTTCATCTAAAAGGTTTCCCTCAAGCCAATCCTTGTAAACAGGGTCTGGTGTTGAGATGTATAGTTTCCCATTTCTATATTCTGCCCCTTCAACACCTTTTAGCAGTTTGAGTGTTGACTTATCAACCTTATTAGCTATAAGGGAAAGAATACCTGACCATACATCCAAGCTTACTAAACTCCAGAAAATTTTGAAGGTAAAAATTATAAAACTACAGGTACATTTTTTTAAGGGAAAAATTTTTTTTCTTTTTCTCTCTTCTATGATAAGATTTTAAGAATTTTAACGGGTGTTCCTAACAGCAGTAAAAATCTTTCAAATATCTGATTGTTCTATTTTTTTGATTAAATCACAGATGAAAAATTAGTATTAATTTGTTAAAATAGCTACTTTGTTAGATGTAGTAAATAATAAGGAGGTAAAGATATATGGCAGCACCAAAAAGAAAAAAATCTAAAGCAAAAACAGCAATGAGAAAAGCCCAGTGGTATAAAAAGTTAAACATACCAGGTCTATCGTTATGCCCTGAATGTGGCCAGCCTAAAGCACCCCATAGAGTATGCCCACACTGTGGATATTACAAAGATAAAGAGGTTGTAGAGGTAGTTTAAGTGTTTATAGCACTTGATGCTATGGGGGGAGATAACGCCCCTCAAAGCAATGTTGAGGGAGCTGTTTTATTTGCAAAGGAGTATAAAACAGGAGTTTATCTTGTAGGTGATGAGAATATTCTCAGAGAAGAACTAAAAAAAGCCGGTGGAGAAGGTTTACCTATTGAGATAGTCCATGCCCCAGAGATAATAGGTATGGACGAACCACCGTCTATAGCTGTCCGTAAAAAAAGAAACTCTTCTATGTATATAGCAGCAAAACTTGTAAGAGAAGGAAAGGCTCAGGCTTTTGTTTCAGCTGGGAATACTGGAGCTGCTATGGCAGTCTCAAAGTTTGTTGTAGGAGCTGCTGAGGGTATAGAAAGACCCGGGATAGCAGTAGCCTTTCCAACAAAAAAAGGAAAACCTACAGTTCTGATAGATGTAGGAGCAAACGTAGACTGTAAACCTAAGCACCTTGTTTATTTTGCTGTAATGGGTCACACTTACATAAAAGAGATACTCAAGATAACAGACAATCCTAAAATTGGTATCCTCAGTATCGGAGAAGAAGAAGGAAAAGGGAACGAACTTGTAAAGGACACATATCCACTCCTGAAAGGAACTAATCTTAACTTTGTTGGAAATGCTGAAGGAAGGGATATCTTTACAGGGGATTTTGATGTTATAGTTTGCGATGGTTTCGTAGGAAATGTAGTACTCAAGACAAGTGAGAGTTTAGGAACTATAATAGTTGAGATGATTAAAGAGGAAGTGAAAAAAAGCTTAATAACAAAGATAGGTGCTCTCTTAATGCTTCCAGCTTTAAAAAGATTTAAAAAGAAAGCAGATTTTGCAGAGTATGGAGGAGCCCCTCTTCTTGGAACTAAAGGAACATGTATTATCACCCACGGTAGAGCAGATGCAAAAGCTATAAAAAATGCTCTCAAAGTGGCTTCAGAGTTTGAAAAAACCCATTTTAACGATAAGCTAAAAGAAAACATAAAGAATTTACTACCTGAACAAATATTATTGAATGGGAAGGTTGCATGAAAGCTGAGATAAAAGGCTTGGGAATGTATGTTCCCCCTCGTGTTATAACAAACCATGACCTTGAAAAAATCCTTGACACTTCAGATGAGTGGATAACAACGAGAACAGGGATAAAAGAGAGAAGAATTGCCGATGAATGGGAAAAAGCAAGTGATTTAGCATTTCCTGCTGCAAAAGAAGCTATAGAAAATGCAGGTTTAACCCCAAAAGATATTGATTGTGTTATTGTGGCAACATCAACCCCTGATATGACTTTTCCTTCAACTGCATGTTTCCTTTCTGATAAACTTGGATGTCCAAAACCAATGGCTTTTGATATATCAGCTGCGTGTAGCGGTTTCATTTATGCTTTGACTATAGCAAACTCTTTTATAAAATCAGGTCAGTTTGAAAATATTCTTGTTGTTGGAGCTGAAGTTTTCTCAAAAATAATAGACTGGAACGACAGGTCTACAGCTGTTATATTTGGAGATGGTGCAGGAGCTGTTGTTGTATCTAAGTCAGAAGGGGAAAGTGATATCCTTGCAGCAAAAATGAAATCTGATGGTTCCCATTGGGGTTCTTTATTCTGTCCTGTTGGTGAAAAATTAAAAATGAGAGGAAGAGAAACCTTTAAACTTGCTATAAAATCAATGGAAACAGCTTCAAAAAAAGTACTGGAAAAGGCAAACTTAACCTTGGATGATATAAAACTTGTTATTCCCCATCAGGCAAATATAAGAATAATAAAAGCTTTAGCTGAAAGGTTAAATCTTCCTGAAGAGAAAGTTTTTAGTAATATCCACAAGTACGGTAATACAAGTGCTGCTTCAATACCTATAGCGATGTACGAAGCATGGAAAGAAAAAAAGATATCAAAAGGAGATTACATTCTCCTTACAGCCTTTGGCGGAGGCTTAACCTGGGGCTCAATAGTACTGAAGTTTTAAACTGTTTTCCCAAAGTCCTCAGGTTTTATAGATTCAAGCCATTCTTTTAAATCCTCTTCATGAATTTCTTCTTTCTCTTCAACACTTGCTTCTTTGAGTACTTCAGGGGATACAAAAATAGGTGCTCCTGTTCTCAAAGCTATATTAATAGCATCACTTGGCCTTGCGTCTATCTTCAGTACTTCTCCATCTTTTATTATTGAAATCTCAGCATAATAAGTATTATCCCTTAAGTCATGGATATGGATATACTCAACTCTTCCAGACATTTCTTTAATCAGATTTGTGATAAGGTCATGGGTCATTGGTCTTGGTCTACTTACACCTTCAAGTTGCATTGCTATGGCATTAGCCTCAAACACTCCTATCCAGATAGGAAGAACATCGTTAGAATCTTTTCCTTTAAGAACAACAATCGGCATATTTGTTACAGGGTCTAACGTTATTCCCTGAACATTCATCTCAATCATCACAAAGCCTCCTCATTAAACAAATTGTTCAGCTAACTCTCCTTCTAAGCTAAACCTGTTTGCTTTTGTAATTTTTATGTTAACTATACTACCTAATAACTTATCCCTACCTGAAAAATGAACAAGTTTGTTTGTCCTTGTTCTACCTATTAATTTACTGTCTTTTTCTTCTTCTACAAGCACTTCAACTGTTTTTCCTTCGTATGCAAGATTTTTTCTAAATGCAATTTCTTTCTGTATGTTTATAAGTTCACTTAACCACTGTCCAGCTTTCTGATATTCTTCAGTTAAAGGCATATCAGCTGCCGGTGTACCAGGTCTCGGGGAATATTTAAATGCAAATATCTGGTCATACTCAACTTCTTTAACAACTTTAACAGTTTCTAAATAATCTTCATATGTTTCTCCAGGAAAACCAACAATTATATCTGTAGATAAGGCAATATCAGGTATGTATTTTTTCAGTAGCTCTATTTTCTTCAGATACTCTTTCTGTGTGTATCCTCTATCCATAGCTTTTAATATTCTGTCTGAACCTGCCTGTATAGGTAAGTGGAGGTATTCACACACCTGAGGGATATCTGCCATTGCTTTTATTGTTTCTTCATCTAAATCCCGGGGATGTCCTGTTGTAAACCTTATCCTTTCTACTCCATCTACGTTAGCTACAGCGTATAAAAGTTCCCAAAACTTTACATCTCCAAAATCTTTTCCGTATGCTGTTACATTTTGACCTATAAGATGTATTTCTTTTACACCATCTTCAACAAGCCACTGTACTTCCCTTATGATATCACCGAGTCTTCTACTTCTTTCCTTTCCCCTTGTTGTTGGAACTATACAGTAAGTACACTTTTTATCACATCCCCTTATAACAGTTACATAAGCTGTATACTTGTTTTCCCTTACTGTTGGATACTTATCAAGTTCTGCCTCGGACTCATCTATCTCTTCAATTATTTCAACTGCTTTATTTCCTCTCTGGGCTTCCTCTAAAAGCTGTGGTAGATGGTGTATGTTTGTTGTTCCAAATACCATATCAACAAATGGGGCTTTTTGTAGAATTTCATATCCAGCTCTCTGGGCTAAACACCCACATACACCTATTATGGCATCTGGGTTTTCTTTTTTTATCTTTTTATATTCTCCTAAAGCAGATAAAACTTTCTGGTCTGGTTTTTCCCTTACAGAACATGTGTTAACAAGTATAACATCAGCCTCTTTCCAGTCTCTTGCAGGTTCATAACCAAGACTTTTAAGTATCCCAGCCATCTTTTGTGAATCATTAACGTTCATCTGACAGCCAAAAGTTCTTATATAGTATTTTTTCAATTTTCCACCTCTTACTGCTTTTTTAGAAGACAATATATTATTAATAATTTAATCATCAATTTTGATGATTTTCATTACAGAAGGTTTTATTTTTTTATTTCTTCTTTATAACCAAAGAAAAACTCTTTTTTCTCCCCTGGTTTTAAGGAAAAAATCCATATAACTTTACCGTTTTTTTCTATTTTTTCCCATTTAAATGTTGAAAAAGGCTCAACTTTTATATTTTCAGAATGGGATACAGGAATTTTATCAACAAGAGTGATTCTTACTGCTTTTTTATGCCTGTTTTTTAAAGAATAAAACCACTTTACTGTATGAACCTTTTTCCCAAAAAAGTTTTTTTCCCAGAAATCTTCAACGTTATTTTTTACAACATCAACAAAAAGGTCTTCTCCAAAAAAGAGGTTATTTTTCTCATTTGCTTTTAGGGGTCTTAATCTCCCTGTTCCTACAAATACCCCATCTATGTAGTACTTAGCAGATGAAGGGAAAAATGTTTTATCTGGTTTAAACTCAGCCCTTAAAAATGGAGTGACTGTAGCATAGCCGTCTATAAAAATATCAAAATTAGCATTGTATATGTTTTTTGATATGAGAACAGTCTCCTGGGTTTTTGAAGGTATATCTATGTTTTTTACTAAAAAGTAAGCTTTCGTTTGTGTTTCTATATACTTCCTTACAGGTTTGTTTTCCATTAGTCTTAATGATTTTTTTACTGGATAGATAGGGCTTTCAAAAGATGGTGGTTCTATTAAAGATGTTTTAAAAAACGAGTGGAAAACCAAATCAACATTCTTTAAATCTCGTCCTTCATTTTTTATATTCAAATAGCTATCTATACTTATTTTTCCTTCTTCTGTAAAACCTTTTACAGTGTAGTACTGGTATGAAGAAATATTTGCAGGAAAGACAAAAACAAGGTTATCATCACCTTCACATCTTAAATTAACACTCAAAAATTTTTTTGATTTCTCTTCTTCAAGTTTCTTTTTCAAATTTTCTATAGCTCTCAAAATATAAGCTTTTTCATCAAGCTCTTTCTTATATAACTCTTTAAATCTTTTTATTTCTTTTTCTGACAGGTTTACACTGTTTTTTTCTATTAAAAAGATTGTTTTATCAACAACCTTCAATCTGTTTTTATACTCTTCTATCTGTCTTTCAATACTTTGAACTGCTTTTCTGTTCAGGTTTGTCTCTTCTATTGAAAAGACACTACAAAGTCCTGCTTTTGAAGACACGTTTATCTGATTGACAGGGGCAAAAGAAGGAATAACTACTAAAATGTTTTTTCTTCCTTTTTCTACAGGAACAGTTTCTGTTATAAAAGAGGTGTTTGTATAGATATCAACCTTTTCTGGTACTGGTTCTAAAACTTCAGAAGATGAAACTCCAGCAGTGAAGAACACTGCCAGAGCTGTTAAGCAATGCCTTTTCATTGTCTACCTCTAATATCTACCAAATACCCTTTCGTATATGTAAGGTACATTTCTAAGGAATGCATTTACATCAAATATTTTGTCTATTTCCTCTTTTGACAATCTTGATTTTACTTCTTCATCCTGTAAAAGGGCATCTTTGAACATAAGTCCTTCTGTATCCCATGCTTTCATGGCGTTTCTCTGAACTATATCATAAGCTTCATCCCTTGAAAGACCTTTCTCAACAAGGGCTACAAGAACCTTTGATGAGCAGTAAAGACCTTTTGATAAATCCATATTTTTTCTCATTCTTTCAGGATAGACAACAAGACCAGATAATACGTTCTTTGTTAATTCTAATATGTAATCAAGGGCTATTGCACTATCTGGCATTATTACCCTTTCAACAGATGAATGGGAAATATCTCTTTCGTGCCACAGGGCTATATTTTCCATAGCTGGAATAGCATTTGCTCTAATCACCCTCGCAAGACCTGTAATCCTTTCACATGTTATTGGATTTTTCTTGTGGGGCATTGCAGAAGAACCTCTCTGCCCTTTTTTGAAAGGTTCCTGGGCTTCTAAAACTTCTGTCCTCTGTAGATGTCTTATTTCTACAGCTATCTTTTCAAGGGAAGATGCTGTTATAGCCATTGCTGCCATAAACTCTGCGTGCCTATCCCTCTGTACAACCTGATTTGATACAGGTTCAGGTTTTAAACCAAGTTCTTCAAGGGCGTATTTTTCCACCATCGGGTCAATATTTGAATAGGTACCTACTGCCCCTGATATTGCTCCAACAGAAACAGTTTCCTTTGCATGCTCCAGTCTTTCTTTATTCCTTTTCATCTCTTCATACCACAGAGCAAATTTAAGACCAAATACCATAGGTTCAGCATGGACGCCGTGGGTTCTTCCCATCATAACAGTATCTTTGTATTTAAATGCATTTTCCTCTAACACAGGTAAAAGCTCTTCTACATCTTTAATGAGAATATCTAAAGCTTCCCTCATCAAAAGTCCCAAAGCTGTGTCTATAACATCTGAAGATGTAACACCTAAATGTATATATCTTCCATTTTCTCCAACCTGCTCAGCAACAGCTGTAACAAAAGCAAGAACATCATGGTTGTAAATCCTATCAAGTTCATGAATCCTCTCTACGACAGCTTCATCTATATGTGTTTTTTCTTCTATATCCCTCAATGCTTCATCAGGTATCTTTCCAAGTTTATTCCACGCTCTACATATTGCTATTTCCACATCTAACCATTTTTGGAATTTGTTTACTTCAGACCATACTTTTCCCATTCTCTCAAGGGTATAACGTTTTATCATCTACCTCTCCTTCCATTTTTTTGACAGAAATATTTTAAAACAAATGTTTTAACCTATCTTATTGAGATTGTTTTCCTATCAGTTATATTGATAAAATTGAAACGTTATCAAAAGGAGTTTTGAGGAAAGTATGGTAGAAAAAACCCAGTTAGACAGAATAGAAAGTGAACTTGTTAAACATTTAGACAGCTACGTTGAATGGATTTTAAAAGTTGGGAATTATATTCTATCAAGTGGTGGAAAAAGGATAAGACCTTTACTTGTTCTTACTTTTTCAAAACTTCTCAAAGGAGAAAATGAAGAAAGGGACTATCCAATTGCTGCTGCTATGGAGTACCTTCACACTGCTTCATTACTCCACGATGATGTGGTTGATGGTGCAGAAACAAGAAGGGGAAAGGTAGCAGCCAATAGGGTTTTTGGGAACGATACCACTGTCTTAACAGGGGATTATATGTATGCCAATGCCCTATATCTGTTTTCTGTTTATGGTGATATAGATATGATTAAAAACGTGTCTGATACAGTAAAAAAGATGTCAGAAGGACAGCTCCTTGAGTTAAAAAAAATAGGTGATATAGATATGTCTTTTGAAGAGTACTTTCAGATACTTGAAGGTAAAACTGCAGTTTTGTTTGGTAGCTGTTGTTATGTTGGAGCAGCTTTAGGAAAAGGCTCGCAGGAACAAAAAGAAAGTGCTTACAGGTACGGACTTAACATTGGGCTTGCCTTTCAGCTTATTGATGACCTTCTTGACTACAAAGCAGATGAAAAGAAACTTGGAAAACCTGTGTGTAATGACCTGAGAGAAGGAAAAGTTACATATCCACTGCTATCTGTTCTTTCTGAAATGACCCAGGAAGAAAAAGAGTTTGTGAAATCTGTTATCAGAGATATAAACCCTGACAAAAAGCATATAGAACAGGTAAGAAATCTGGTAAAAGAAAAAGGAGGTTTTGAAAGAACTTTTGAAAAAGCTAAAGAGCTTGTTGAAGAAGCTGTGAATGAGCTTGATAACTTTCCAGGAAATGAATATCTTAATCAGTTGGAGAACCTTGCAAAATACATTGTAGAGAGGGACTTTTAATGAGAAGAACTGTTTTAAAATCAAAAATCCACAGAATAACAATTACCGGTGCTGACCTCCATTATGAAGGTTCATTAACCCTTGATGAAGCGGTAATGGAAGCTGCTAATCTTGTACCTTTTGAAAAAATAGAGGTTTATAACGTTAACAACGGGCATAGATTTTCTACCTATGTAATACCTGGTGCAAGGTACAGTGGTGAATGTATACTTAACGGAGCTGCTGCAAGGCTTGGACACCCTGGAGACCTTATAATAATAGTATCATGGGCAGACGTTGAAGAAGAGGAACTAAAAAACTTCAAAGTAAATCTTGTACTTATGGATGAAAACAACAACATAAAAGACCATAAAATAACCAGCGTTTTTGACGAATATGTAAAAAGTATAGCTGAAAATAATAAAAAATTTGTAAAGGATTAACCAATGGTAAAAAAAGGCTGGATATATGTTTTAGTTTTTGTTTTTCCAGCCTTATTTTTTTCCTGTGCTTCAAAAAGTTATGTTTACTCTGATTACAGAGCCCTTCCACCTAAAGTAAAGATAAAAAGAGAGTACCCAGACAGGGAAAAAATAGTAGTAATCACCCCTGAAGAAAAAAACTACTTAAACAGAGAATCAAGAAAGCTGAACGTTCGTATAGATAAAGACAGGGATATAAGGAGATTTATTTATTTTTATGCAGTTACCCATAAAAAATACACACAAAAGGTTTTTGAAAGAGCTTATCTTTACTTGCCTTTGATAAAAAAGGTTTTTAGAGAAGAAGGGCTTCCTGAAGAGCTTGCTTTACTTCCTTTTATTGAAAGTGGGTTTAACCCTTATGCTACATCTTCGTCAGGGGCTGCTGGATTATGGCAGTTCCTAAAAGGAACAGGAGAAAGGTTTGGTCTTAAAATAAACAGATATGTAGATGAAAGAAGAGATATATATAAATCAACTGTAGCAGCAGCAAGATATTTAAAACATCTGTATAAAATGTTTGGAAGGTGGGATTTGGCAATCTCTGCTTATAACTGTGGGGAAGGCTGTATTCTAAGTAAGATAAAAGACAGCAGGGAAAATTTCTGGGATATAAAGTACAGATTACCACAACAAACAAGGGAGTATTTCCCAAGGTTTCTTGCAGTTCTTATGATAGCAAAAAATCCAGGAAAGTACGGGATATATCCTAAAAAAAGAACTGTTCACATTAGAAAAAAAACAGCAAAGAACAGTATCTCTTTGAGGAAACTCAGTTATATCTACGATATAGATTATGACCTTCTAAAACTGTACAACGCCCACTTCAGAAAAGGTGTGGTTCTGAGAGGGTACAATGTTTACTTACCTGTAAGCTCTTCTCCACCAGTAGTTAAAGTTAGCTACAGGATTTCTTATATAAAACACATTGTAAAAAAGGGAGAAACTCTATACAGAATTTCTAAAAAATACAACATTCCTGTTGAAGAAATAAGAAGAATAAATAATATAAAAGGAAATCAAATAAAAGCAGGACAGGTTTTAAAAATACCAAAGAAGAAGGTAGCTTATAGATATGACATACAGTAGTATAAAAAGAAGGAAAACAAGAGCTGTTTATGTTGGGAATGTAAAGATTGGAGATGGAGCACCAGTTGTTGTTCAATCTATGACAGATACAAAAACCCACGATGTTGAATCAACATTAAACCAGATAAACAGACTTGCAAAAGCTGGTTGTGAAATAATAAGGGTTGCAGCCCCAACAGAAAAAGATGCCCTTGCTTTGAAGGAAATAGTTAAAAACTCACCTATTCCAGTAATTGCTGATATACATTTTTCCCCAAGGATAGCTTTTATTGCCCTTGAAAGTGGAATTCACGGAATAAGGTTAAATCCTGGAAATATAAATGACAAAGGAAAAATAAAAGAAATTCTTGAGGAATGTAAGAAAAAAAATATAGCTGTCAGATTAGGTGTTAATTCAGGTTCCCTTGAAGAGAGACTTTTAGAAAAGTACGGTTTTCCTTCTGGTGAAGCCCTTGCTGAGAGTGCTCTTTACTGGTCGGAGTTTTTTGAAAGCGTAGGATTTACAAACTTTAAAGTCTCCATAAAAGGTTCTGACGTTCTTCAGAATGTTGAAGCAAACAGGATTTTTGCTGAGAAAACAGATATACCACTTCATATAGGTATAACTGAAGCAGGTCCTTCTGGTAGAGGCTCTGTAAAATCTGCTGTTGGTCTTGGAATTCTTCTATATATGGGAATAGGAGATACAGTCAGGGTTTCCCTTACAGGAGACCCTGAAGAGGAAGTGGAAGTTGCATATCAGATACTCCAGTCTTTAGGCTTAAGGAGAAGAGGTGTTGAGATTATTTCCTGTCCAACATGTGGGAGGATAGAAGTAAACCTTCCAGAAATCGTAAAACAGGTTGAGGACAAACTGAAGGAAGTAAAAGAGCCTATAAAAGTGGCTATAATGGGGTGCGTTGTCAATGCCATAGGAGAAGCAAGGGAAGCCGACATAGGTCTTGCATGTGGAAATAAGTCTGCCATCCTTTTTAAAAAGGGACAGCCGGTAAAAAGGGTTTCAGAGGAGGAGATGGTAGATGAACTCCTCAAGGAAATAAAAAACGGTCTTTAGAGGTTCCTTACAAACTCTAAAGCCTGTTCTTTTGTTCTTATAACCCCTTCTATCTGTTTTTCTAAAAGTGCTTTCTTTATCTTTCCTACCAATGGAGATGGTTCAATTCCAAGGATTTCTATTATTTCTTTCCCAGATAAAAGAGGCTTTTCTATTATTTCTTTTTTATAAACATCAAAATAATATACCTGTAGATATATAATAAACTCCCTGACTTTTTCAAAATAGGCTTTATCTTCACTTGTAGCGTAAGCATCTGCTAAAGAGAGGATAAAAAGATAAACAGATATATTTTTATTTTCAAACCAAAAAAAGTTAAGTTCTTTTTTTGATAAGTCCCCAGCTTCTTTAATCTCTAAAAGCCTGAAAACATCAAGGTGATGTTTTATAATTGTTGAAACAAAAGCTGTAGCTTCCTTTCCTAAAGATAGTTTGTCCCCTAACTTTTTGAAAATTTCAGCTCCTGTTATCTCATGCCCTTTAAAAGAGTTTTTATGTGTGTTTATCTTCCCAATATCGTGAAAAAAACCTGCAAATTTAAAAAGAGTGATATCTGAAAACTCTGTCAGGAATACTTTTTTACCAAAATCTTTTAAAAGCTCTTTTTTAAGAGTGCTTTTTAGAATTTCTTTTTTTTTAAAAATGTCTCTATATTCTCAACAGTTTTTAAGGAATGTCCCAAAAGGGTATACTTATGAAAATTTCCTGTGTTTTTTATTTTTGCCATCTCTTTTATTTCTGGGATGATTTCCTGAAATACTCCAGCTTTTATAAGTTTTTCTACAGTACTGTCAGTATTCTCATTATCAAATATCTTTAAGATTTCATCTCTCAGTCTTTCTGTAGGGGATTTTTTCAAAAGAGCTGTATTTTTCTTTACCCATTTTTGGAAATCTTTATCAATTTCAAAATCAATTGATTGGGCTATTCTATACCCTCTAAGTATTCTTACAGGGTCATTCTGTATATTTTCGTAGGAAACAGGTCTTACAACTCCTTCCTGCAGGTCTTCAAGTCCACCTGAAGGGTCAAAAAGCACTGTTTCAGATGCACCTAATCCGATAGCATCATCAAACACAATAGCCATCGCATTTATTGTGAAATCCCTTGTAAGTAAATCTTCCTCTAACCTTTTTATTATTTCTCTTTCTTTATCGTAAAAATCTAAATCTTTGTTGTTCATTATGTCTGTTATATCAAGATACGAAAAGTCAAACCTGTATCTAACATTTTTTTCTTCAAAAACTATAGATGCTACCTGTTTTTCCTTTTCAAACTGAAATATACTACCTTTTCCAAGGGTTTTTTTTATGTTTTTCACAATCTCAAAGGGGTCTGAGGTAACTAAAAAATCAACATCTACTTTGTTTTTTATAGGTCTGTTTAAGAGTCTATCCCTAATCCATCCTCCAACTATGAAACAGATTGTATTTTTTCCTAAAGCTGGTACTATTTTGTCAAAGTAAGAGTTGTAAAATAAAAGTCCATGTACGTACTTTGTTTTTATATCTATATCAAACTCTTCTCTCTGGTCTTTAGGTGTATTTTGTCTGTGGAGGATTTTTTCTAATAGTTTCTCTATACCAAGCATACTTACTCCTTGTTTTGTATATCACTTATAGTGAATGTTATTCTTTCAGCAGGTAAACAACAGCTTTTCATATCTATATGCATGTTATTGACAATTTCATTGTAGGCTTCAATAAAAGTCATAACCTTTCCACCAAATCCTTTTGCAAACTTCTCAGCATCGCTTTTTGAGGCGAAAGGAATAACACTTGGGCTACAGCATGGTATAGCTTCGCTCCCTACAACATAGTAAGCATTTAAAGCACTTACAGGATTTTCTGTTATGAAATCATAAGTTAATGCAGATACTTTTTTGTCTTCAAGTTTTTTGTGCATCATTAAACCACAGTGTTCACAACATGTTTCTATCTCTGTATCTTCAACGGTTATTTTGTACGGATGTGCTCTTGTTATTGGTTTTGAACATATTGGGCAGTTTGATACACTGATAGTCTCTTTATTTTTTTCTGTGTTAAGAAGAATAGAACCGTGTTTTCTTTTTATATGTCCTTCTTTTTCAAGTTCTTTTATCTCTCTGTAAATTGTCATCTCAGAAACATTAAATATATTACTAAGCTCTTTTACCGTTATCTCCTGTTTTTCTTTCAGAATTTCTAAGATTTTTTCTCTCCTTTTCATTTTTTTCCCCTTAAAGACTACCTTTTGTTGAAGGAGTGTCTTTTCTCCTTGGGTCTATACTAACTGCTTCTTTTAAGGCAACTGCCAGAGCTTTTGTTAGAGCTTCAGCTATATGATGAAGATTTCTCCCTGCTAAAGCTTTCAGATGCATGGTTATCCCTGCAGATAGGGTAAACCCTTTGAAAAACTCTTCCATTAGTTCAAAATCAAACTCTGTGATTTTCCCTCTAAATCCAAGGTCATCGTAAAAAAGAAGAGGTCTTCCTGATAAATCTATAGCACACATAGCAAGGGCTTCGTCCATAGGAACTATTGCATGCCCAAATCTTTTGATGCCTTTTTTATCTCCTAAAGCTTCCTTAACAGCCATTCCAAGAACAATCCCTACATCTTCTACTGTATGGTGATGGCTAACATGGACGTCTCCAGAAGCCATAACTTGAAGGTCTATAAGTGAATGTTTTGAAAATGTTTCAAGCATATGGGTTAAAAAACCAACAGGTGTATCTACACTGTACTTTCCAGTTCCGTCAAGATTTATACTGAGTTCTATCTGTGTTTCCCTTGTTTCCCTTTTTACTGTAGCTTTTCTCATATCTTACTTCTCCTGAAGTTCTAAAAGTTTGGAACCTCGCATATCTTTCCCTTTAACAGGAAGAACTTCACAAATCTCAGAAAGTCTTGAAGCTATAGCACTTCCCATTCTACTTTCTAAGCTTTCTTCTAACTCTTCTTCATCTTTTGTTTTTAACTCAACATTTGAAGTAATTATAATAGGTTTTAAATCATTATACCTGTTTATTATTATGTAATGTAGTATATCCCTTGCCCAATCGGATAATCTTTCTGCACCTAAATCATCAAGAACGAGAATAGGCGTACTTATAACTTCTTCTAATATTTCTCTTGATGATTCAGAACCATCAAAGGATGCCTTCAGTTTGAAAAGCAGAGACCTTGTATCGTAAAAAAGACCTACAATGTTCTTTTTAAGAAAAAGCTCTTTAAGTAAGGAAACAGCAAGATGTGTTTTTCCAACACCAGGTTTCCCTACAAGAAAAAAACCTTTTCCTCTTTTGTACTCTTCAAGGAGGACATAGTCCTTAAGCTTTTTTATAACGATATGATGTCCGTACTTTTTATTTGCTATAAAATTTTCAAAATCTTTTCCATGGTATCTTTTAGGAAGGTTCATTCGCCTGTATACAGACTCAGTTATATTTGAAAATTTACACGAGCATTTTTTTACACCTTTTCTTGTTTGTACCCATCCAAGACCATTACATTTAGGACAGATTTTATCTTTCAATATAAGATACTCCTAAAAGACCTTAAACTGTACTCTACATTTTATAAAAAAATGAGAATTTAACAAGATTTTAACAGATTATTTGTCTATGAATATACCGTAGAAAATCTGTGATATAAACAGCTCTGGTTCTTTTACAATAGGACCTTCTTTTTCTAAAATTGTGTAAGAAAACACTTTTGATTGGATAGAGCCTATAAAAAACAGTGATGTTTCCACAGGGTCAATGTCTTTTCTTATACAACCCTCTTTTTGTCCTTTTTCTATAATTTTTGATATTTTGTCTGTATAGTTTTCTATAAAGTTTCTAAGTATACTCTGAAACTGTTTGTTTTCTGAACGGGACAACTCAAAACAGAGGATAGGAACAGCTCCTTTTGTCTCCTCTAACACTTTTATATGTTCCCTAAGTAGTATTTCAAGAATATCTTTTGCTTTTTTTCCTTTTTTAATAGCCTCGTCTGCACTTTTAGAACATCTGGATACGTACTTGTTTATAATCTCAAGGATGATATCGTCCATAGACTTGAAATGCTTAAAAATAGCAGCGTCTGTTATTCCCAATCTATCAGCTATATTTTTAGCAGTAAATCTCCTTAAACCTTCTTTTACTATTATTTCAGCACCAATTCTTATTATTTTTTCCCTTGTTGGTAAGTTTGAGAAGTCATCCCCTTTCATATCTGTTCCTCCATTAATAAAAGCTTTTGGCAGAAATCTTTTAGCAGGACGAGTGCCCCAGCGGCGTTTTTATGTCCTCCTCCACCTAATATCTTTGCAAGTTCAAGAGCAGATGGATTTTGCCCATCACAGCTTCTAAAACTTAGTTTTACAAACTCTCCATTTATATTAAACAGTGCTACAGCTTGATTGTGTTCCTTAGAAAGAATATTTCCTATCTCTGACTGAAAAAGATTTGTATTGTAAGCTTTTACAATGTAATCACCTATTTTTAGATGAACCTCTTTAGCTTTTTCAACGTATCTATTTATCAGATAGTCTGAATACTGGGCAAGAAGCTTTCCTTTTTCTATAACACCAGTGATATCTGAAAAAATAAGCTCTTTTATTTTATCTGGCTGATTTGTAAAGAGAACAAGGTATGCATTGACGTACTTGGTTATATCTCCAAATTTCCATGTCCATATATCTTTATCTTCCACATACTGGATAATAGGAGGGATATCTTTTTCTCCATAAAAGTAAACCCATGTTAGAGAAGCACCGGAACGGTTATTATCAAAGATGTATTTTACATTTTTGTATTTTTTAGACATTTCTTCTAAAAGTTCTTTTACTCCAATATGATGGTCAATTATGACAATCTGATTAGCTATGTTTGCAAGAGTTTCAAGGTGTTCTTTCCTTAAAGAAAAATCAACTATATAAACGTCGGTGTTTTTATCTACTTTTTCTAAAACATTTTGAAAGTCTTCTTCTTTATAACCGTGCTCAAGGGGAAATAGTATACAATCAGGGAATTTTGTTAACAAAACAGCTGCAGCTGTTGTTCCATCAGTACAGTTTCCATGGTATATACAAACTACTTTTTTCTCCATAAAAACCTCTAAGTGAGCGCTTATTAACTTTATATTTTGACTTATTTCTTACTAAAATTGCAAATTTTTCTAAGGTTTTATCTTTTTAATGCACCAAGTTTAGGCAGTGGAAAGTGTATGCTAACCTTAAAATTTTTTGTCCTTTTATTTCAATGTTTTTCAAGAACATGTCTAAAAAAATACAAGGTATATCAACCACTTTCCTGATTTGACACCACAATATGTAGTGTTTTAAATTTATGAACCACAATATATTGTGTTTAATCTGGAGGGCTTTACCATGAAGAATTTAGGTTTTATAGGAAAAACTTCTGTAAGGGATAACATAAGACTCTCTGAAAACCCAAGGTACCCGGTGTTTAAAGAAATATACACAAAGCAAAAAAAAGCAGTCTGGTTTCCAGAGGAGTTAAATATACAACAAGATGTTCTTGATTACAAATCTTTAACCCCAACAGAAAAAGACCTTTTTGATAGTGCGGTAGGGTACTTTGCATCATCTGAACTTCTTGTTCAAAACGTTTTAGGAAATGGTTTTTTCCCAGTTTTAACAGACCCTTACGCAAAAATGAGTTTTTCAACACAGATGTTTATGGAGAACATACATTCTGACTTTTTTGAGATTATTCTAAACAGCTTTGAGATGGACAGGAGAAGAGTTTATAACATAACCCTTGAAGACAAACTTCTGAAAGAAAAGCAGGAGCTTATTATAAGAGCTGTTGATAGAATAACATATGGAAAAGCTGACCCTGATACTTTAGAAGGAAAAAAACAGATACTTACTGCAATACTCTTAAACAATATTATTCAAGAAGGTATGTTCTTTTACTCTGCATTCGCACACTTTTTTGCTATGAAAGACACAGGAAAAATGAAAAATGTTGTTTCTGGTGTTGAGCTTGTTTTAATAGATGAATCACTTCACTTACAGAATGGAATAGAAGCAATACTTACAATAGTAGAAGAAAATCCAGAGATTGTTGATGATGAACCGTTTGTTGAGAATATCAGAGAAACTATTATTGATGCTGTTGAACTTGAACTGAACTATCTAAAAACAAAGTTTGGTGGAACAACTATATTTGGCGTATCTTACAAAGAGCTTGAAAAATATATGAAATATATAGCTGATAGGAGACTTGAGGAGCTTGGTTTTGACCCTCAGTTTAAGATAGACCAGAACCCACTTAAGTTTTTACAGAAAGAGGACGTTAAGAAACTAACTAATTTCTTTGAGGTTTCAAGTACTGAGTATACTAATTTCTAAATACTTCAAAGAAGTTTGGTACCTGAATGAAAAAAGAAAATCTTCTAAAGCTTTCAGAAACGCTAACCCCCAGGGGACTGGGGGTTAAGATTGCCAAAAACCCCTCATTAAAAGATGAGCTTTACAGATTAACTTCTTTTCTCCCTGAGGATGCCCCCCAGTCTTTGAGAATATGGTGCATAAAGAATGGTATTTTTTCAGAGGATAAACTCCCTAAGTGTCCTGTTTGCGGGAACTTACCTGCTTACTCAACAGGAAAATTTAGAACCTACTGTTCAAAAAGATGTGCCCAGCTTGATGAGGAAAAATTTTTAAAAAAATACGGTGTTAAGCATCATTTAAAGTCTGAAAAAGTTAAGGAAAAAAGAAAAAAAACAGTTTTAGAAAAGTATGGTGTTGATAATGTAGGCAAAATAACAAGAGAAAAAGCAAAAAAAACAACCTTAGAAAAGTACGGAGTAGATAACTATACGAAAACCAAAGAATACCAACAAAAGAGAGTTCAGACTTCACTAAAAAAATACGGTGTACCTCATCCTATGAAATCCCAGCAAATAAAAGAAAAGCTAAAATCATCTCTTAAAGACAAAAGAGAAGAAATACATCAAAAAGTAAAGAGAACTCTCTTAGAAAGGTATGGTGTTTCTTCACCTATGCATATTGAACATGTGAAAGAAAAGGTTTTACAAAACTATAAAGAAAAGGTATGGGAAAGGCTTCTTATAAAACTTGAAAAGAATAATATAGAACCACTTTTTGATTTTGATACATTTAAAAAAGTATCTGTAAAGGATAGAAAAAGATATTTATTCCTGTGTAAAAAATGTGGAACAAACTTTTTAGACCACCTTGATAATGGAAACATACCTGTGTGCCCTAACTGTTTCAAAAATGTATCAAATCCTGAGCAGATTATTATTTCTTTCTTAAAAGATAAAGGTATCACATTTGATAGTAATAACAGAACAGTTATAAAACCTTTTGAAATAGACATATATGTACCACATGTAAAATTAGGAATAGATGTAAATGGCATATATTTTCACACTTATGAGAAACTACTACAGGAAAGAAAGTTATCTGAAAAACAGGCAAAAAACTATCACAGATTGAAATGGCTTTTATCAAAAGAAAAGGGAATACACCTTGTACAGTTCTGGGATAGCGAAGTAATAAGGAAAAAAGAAACTGTATTTTCCATTATAGGCTCTTTTGTAGGAATTAATAAAAGGATTTATGCAAGAGAATGTCATATAGAAGAGTTAGATGAAAAGACAGCTTTTAAGTTTTTTATAGAAAACCACCTGTCTGATAGAGTCGTAGTTGGAAAAACCTTTGGTTTAATTTTTCAAGGTGAACTGGTTTCAGCTATCACAGTTGGTAAAGCACGATTTGGACTTGAAGGATATGAAATATACAGATTTGCATCAAAAAACTATGTTAATGTGGTTGGTGGACTTGGAAAACTTATTAAGTACGTATCTAAAAAACTCAGAATTAGTACTCTACATTCTTATGTTGATTTAAGAGTTTTTGATGGTAAAAGTTTTGAAAAGTTAGGTTTTAAAAAAATTAGAATAACTAAACCAGATTATTACTATACAAAAGATTTTATAAATCTTTTACCAAGGGAACTATTTATGAAGTCAAAAACAGGTGAAAACGAAAAAGAATACACAGAAAAATTAAAATATCAAAAAGTTTATGGAGTTGGTCACGCCTTATATACAAAAACATTTTAGGAGGTTTTAAATGCAGAGGATTGTTATAAAAAGAGACGGAACAGAAGAAAAGTTCCAGATGAAGAAGCTGATAAATGCTATATTTGCCCTCCTTGAAGGGATGGATATCCCTGATGATTATGAGATAGTTTTTAGGATAGCTAAAGAGCTTGATTTAAAAATCCCAGAAAAGGTTACAACACAGGAACTTGATACCCTTGTTTTAAAAGCTATAGAACAGCTTATCCCAAAACACTATATCTATGATACCCTTGCAGCAAGACAGCTCTTAAAACTTATAAATAGAGAAATAGATAAAAGATTTTCTTCTTTTAAAGAAGCTGTTGAGTTTGGAGTAAAAGAAGGTCTATACAAAGAAGAATTACTGAAGTTTGACCTTCAAAAACTTGAGGACGCAATAGTTTACCAGAGGGATAGAAATCTTGATTATTTTGGTCTTACTACACTTAGGGATAGATACTTTACAAGGGACAGAGAAGGAAACATCATAGAAAAGCCCCAGTGGTTTTTTATGAGAGTTGCTATGGGAATAGGAAATAATGAAGATGAAGTAATAAAGATATACGATAAAATATCAAAACTTGAGTACCTCCATTCAACACCTACCCTTTATAACTCAGGAACAACAACCCACCAGTATAGCTCATGTTTTCCAGCAGGCACACCTGTTATAACTAAAGAAGGTATAAAAAATATAGAGGATATTAAAATCGGAGATGTTGTTTTAACTGCAGAAGGAAACTTTAAAGTAGTATCCGGGCTATTTAACAGAAAATATCAGCGAGATTTATATAAAATAAAAGTTTGGGGATTATGGGGAGAAAATGAAACAGTAAAAGCTACAGATGACCATAAGTTTTTAGTGCTAAAAAAAGAGGATGTAGAATGCTACAGAAAGTTTTATAAAGTATGCCCACCTTATCAGGGAACACAGAATTGCCAACCTGTAAAAGATGAGTATGCAACAACCTGTGTAAAAACTCAGGTAGATTTATTAAATGATGTTAAGTGGGTAGAAGCGAAAGAGTTAGAAAAAGGAGATTTTATAGCTATTCCTTATCCTAAAGAAGTACATAGTATAGAGTATTTATCAATTTTAGACTATGTAAATAACCCTTATTTGGTAGAAAAGGAAGGATTTATAAAGAAGTTAAACCATGATAAACAAAAAAGAACTCCAGAATTTAATCATCAAATTAACGAGATAAAAGCGAAAGTTCCTTTAGATTATGATTTTATGAGATTTTTAGGATATTACCTTGCAGAAGGGTATATCAACAAATCTAATGGAAAATACTCGGTAGTGTTTACTTTTAACAGGAATGAAAAAGGTTATATTGATGATGTTATAAAATTATCAGAAAAACTTTTTGCCGTTAAACCAAATATCTCAGAAAATAAAGATAACTCAGTGAGAATAACTATAAATAGTACTTATGTGGGAGAATTTATAAAAAATCTAGTTGGAACAGGATTTAATAAAAAGGTTTTACCACCTGAGATACTTTTAGCAAATCCAGAGATACAAAAGGGTTTAATTGTAGGATTATTTAGAGGAGATGCAACAGCAGTATCTGACGGATATAGACTTACAATATCAAATAAAGTTTTAGCTTATCAAATATTCCATATACTCCTTAGAATAGGAAGTCTTCCAAGGATTTCCAAAGCAACAAAAAATCACTTAGCAACAGAAGAACCTTATTCTGTTCATATTTCAATAAACGATAGCTCAGACTTAATTAAACAAATAGGAAAAGATTTACACAAAATTACTGCAAAACCAGATAAGAAAAAAATAAACAGCTATAGATTTAGATACAAAGATTATGTTTTCTACAAAATAGATAAAGTAGAAAAAAAACCTTTTGATGGAACAGTATATGACTTTGAGGTAAAAGGAGACCACAGTTTTTGTGCAAACTTAGTTGCTGCTCATAACTGTTATGTAAATGTTATAGATGACTCATTAGAAAGTATTATGGATAAAGCAAAAG
>CAZOTZ010000005.1:0-16611 GCA_964582875.1 uncultured Aquificales bacterium
ACTGCTGATTTTTTGCTTATTTGTATGTTTAAGGTTAAGGTTATTTTATCCATGTATATTGGAATATCCAACTGTTGTTTTACAATTTTTATTATTTTATGATAAATCGTAATTAGTTTTATGAATAGCGTCAAGGAGGTTTAGATGACACCAGAAGAGAGAAAAAAGTTAGATGAGCTTGTAATGAGAGCTTTTACCCTTGCATATGAGCTTGGTACTAATCTTGACGAGCTTCACAGGGAGTTCAGAGAACTTAGATTTAAAACAAAAGATAAAGATTTTGAGGCTGCTCTTATAAACCTTGAACATGCTTTCTTTATGACAGCCCAATCTATCAATATTCTAAAAGAACAGACAAGGAATGTTTTAATACCTGCAAGGAAAGCTCAAACAAGAGAAAAGTGATGGAAAGAATTATCCCAACAGTATTTTTACAGGGATACGAACTTATAGATGAAAATACAATAGACAGGATACAGGATATAGAGACACCACTTATTCTTGTTGAAGAGTTTGAAGATTTTAAAGAAAACGTTTTCTGGCTAAAAATAAGGGGAATTTGGGCTCTTATTGGGAAAATTCCCCCTTTAAAGGTTGAAAAAGGAGATATTGTTCTTTTTAAAGAGAAAGGAAACTGGGGGTTGTTCCGTTTCTTAAAGGAAGAAGGGGAACACGTAATCCTTGAAGATGCGAAAGGGGAGAGAAAAACAAAAGTTCCTAAAGAGATTTTAGAAGAGCTTGAACTTTACGGGAAAGTCTTAAGGGTTCAGGAGAAAGTATGAAGAGATTATTATTTATACTTCCTTTTTTAGTTGTTAGCTTCCTTTTTTCCTGTAAAGGAAAGCAGGAAACTGTTGAAAAATATAACTATTTACTTGTTGATAAAAACGGAAAAGAAATTCCTTTACCAAAAAATAAGATAATATTCATAAATTTTATGGCTTATTCCTGTAGTGCCTGTATGAAGGAACTTCCTCTACTCAAAAAAGTTCTTTCTGAAAAACAGTACAGGGATAAAGTTGCTTTTATCGGATGTGTTATAGACGCTGACAAAAATGATTTATCAGATAAAAACTTCCCATTTTACTCATGTAATAAAGCAAACTTTGTCAGATTTCCTGTACCAGGAACTCCTACAACATACATAATATCCCCTGATGGAAAAAAACTCATCGTTGTTTATGGTGCTTTTACAGAGGAAAACCTCAGAAAGTTCTTAGATAAAGCTATCAAAAAATATTACTCTTTAAAACGAGAAAAATAAAAACTGTGAAGATGTTTCTAAAAAAGCTTATAATATTTAAGGGTTTACAAAAGCGAGGGGTTAAATGGAAAACCTTATAAACTTCCTTAAGGAACTATCTCAGGAAAGGAATTTTGAGATTTTTATCTATGAAGAAAAGAAAGAAGTGTGGATGACAGGTTCAAATTTTGGTGAAAAGTTTGACCTTGTTGTAAGACCAATAAGAAACAGATACATAAAAGCTGTATATGAGACCCCTGCAGAGAGAATACCTGTTTTATTTGAAGATGAGGAAAAAGCAATAAAAAGAATTAAGAAGTTTTTCGTTGAAAAAGAAAAAGTAGAAAGAAGCAGAGAGATAGATATAGTAGAGGAAAAACTAAACGTTGAGATGTAGTTTACTCAAAAAGTGCATTTACAAAAGCCTCTGCATCAAACGGTTGTAAATCGTCTATGTCTTCTCCAACACCAATAAACTTAACAGGGATACAGAGCTCTTCACATATTGGGACAATTGCTCCACCTTTAGCTGTTCCATCAAGTTTTGTTATAACTATACCTGTTACATCTGTAGCTTCTTTAAATGTTTTTGCCTGGTTTATTGAGTTCTGACCTATTGTTCCATCAAGAACAAGAATAGTTTCAACAGGTTGGTCAGGCATAAGCTTCTTTATGGTTCTTTTTATTTTTTGTAGTTCTTTCATGAGATGTTCTTTTGTGTGAAGTCTTCCTGCAGTGTCAACTAAAACAACATCATCTCCTCTGCTTTTAGCACTGTTTACAGCATCATAAACAACAGCTGCTGGGTCTGCACCTGGAGAATGTTTTACGATTCTTACTCCAGCCCTTTCAGCCCATACTTCAAGCTGGTCTATAGCAGCAGCTCTGAAAGTGTCTGCAGCAGCAAGAACTACAGATTTACCTTCCCTTTTTAGCTGTGCTGCAAGTTTTCCAACAGTTGTTGTTTTTCCACTTCCATTTATACCTAAGAAAAGAACAACAGCAGGTTTTTCATCCCCTAAATCAAACTTACCTTCACACTTTTTAAGAATTTCAACCAGCTTTTCTTTAAGTAGTTCTCTAAGTTCTTCCCCTTCCTTAATCTTTCTTTTTTTACTTTCATTTCTTAAAAAATCTATAATCTCCTCTGTAGCCTTTACTCCAACATCTGCTTTTAAAAGTACCATTTCTATATCTTCAAACAGAGATTCGTCTATTTTCCTTCCAAATGAAATTACAGAAAAACTGTCAGACAGCTGTTTTTTTGTCTTTTGAAGACCTTTTTTAAGTTTATCAAACATTGATTTAAACATCTTTCCACCTCTCTTTTTATTAACCAAACTATTATAATAAAGAAATTGGTTGTACTGACGATAAAACATAATAAAATTACGTAAATTTTCAAATCTGGAGAACGATATGAAAAAATACAAATATCTGTTCCTGTCTTTGATTTTAGGGGGAAGTGTATTAAACGCAAATGCAGATATAACAGTTACAGAGCTTTTAGACGAAGCACAAAACTCTGTAAAGTCAGCCTTTGAAAGTGGGTGTCCAGAGATAGCCCCTTACGATTACTATAAAGCAGAGACTTATTACAAAATAGCAACAGAGGAAACTTCAAAACTTGATGTCCTTGCAGGAAAAGCAGCGGCATTAAAGGCTATAGACTGGTCTTTTAAAGCAATAGCAAAAAGGTACGGTGAGGAACTTGAACCAAAGTTAAGGGTACCTTTCCGTTCATCAGACCTTGAATACACAATTAACATGAAAGGAGAAAAACTAAACCTTGGTGAATCAAAAATATTCTCTGAGTTCCAGCTTTTAAAAGATAAGATAGAAGACCTTTATACAAAACATGTAAAAGAGTGCTCCCCTGAAAACATAGCAAAAGCAGAAGCTTATCTTAATGCTGTTGGAGGATTTAAGTACCTTGACCCGGAAACAGGAGAGTACAAAAAAGTAAAAATAAAAAGGATTGACCAGATTATATATCTAAACAAAGTAAAAAGGTTTGTTGCCCTTGCAAGGGAAGATGTTTACTCAGACAAAGATAAAGATGGTGTTCCCTGTTATATGGAGATAGAACAGGGAACAAATCCAAACATCTCAGACCTGAAAAAAGAAGAAAAGAAAGAAAAAGTTGTAAAAAAGGAAGAAAAGAAAAAAGTTGTTAAAATTCCCCTTGAAGAAGAACATCCTTTAAAAGTAAATGCACGAATCCATTTTGACTTCAACAAGTACAACATAAAAAAAGAATACCTGCCTTATCTGAATGTTATTGCTAAGTACCTGAAAGCCCACGATGAGCTAAAAGTAAAAATAATAGGCTATACAGACAGTATTGGAAGCAAAGCTTACAATGAAAAACTTGCAAAAAAAAGAGCTGAGGCTGTTAAAAAATACCTTGTAAAAATGGGAATATCTCCAGAGAGAATTGAAATACTCGGGAAAGGAAAAACAGATTACCTGTTTAACAATAAAACCTGGCTAAACAGATTTACAAATAGAAGAGCCGAATTTTTTGTTATGGAAGTAGGAACAAAGGAAAAATAAATGGCTTCAGGAAGAACCCATGACATCATAAATCTTTCTGTTTTTCCTGTAGCTGTTTATTACCTTAAACCTGAAAGCTTTTCAGGTTTTTTCTTTGGTTATATGGTTGGGACTTTTTTTCTTTCCCCTGATAATGATTTATTCCACTCAAAACCAAATAAGAGATGGAAAGCTTTAAGATTTATATGGCTTCCTTACACAAAACTTTTTTCCCATAGAGGAATTTCCCACATTCCGTTTTTAGGTATGATTACAAAACTCCTTTATATATCTGCTGTTGTGTTTATAGCTTTTTTGTTGTTTTACTTAGCCTTTTTCCTTGCAGGAATAAATATCCACTTTTCAGATAAAGTCTCTGTGGAAGAATTTAAGAGGTTCTTTTTCTCTCCTTTTTCAGTTTCTGCATTTATAGGACTTTTTCTTTCTGAAATAGTTCATATAATCACAGACGTTATATATTCAGCATTAAAAAGATTTCCTCTAACAAGGAAACTATTCTTGAGGTGAAGTTTTCCCAAGAAAAAATATTTCCCCTGTTGCTGTAATTATTACATATCCCCAGACAACACTGCTCATATATAGCTTTCCATCAATAGTTAAAAACAGAAGGAAAATAAGAAGAGAAAAAGAGTAGATAATAAAAGGAAATGCTTCTGAAGGCTTTTCAAACAGTTTTTCTATACTGTACTCACCTTTTTTCATCATATACAGAATATAAACAGAAGCAACAATTCCCACAAAAAGGGAGCCGAAAAATATATACTGGTTCTGTAAGTTTGGATAAACACTCATTATAAGAGCTGTCCACAAAGGCAAATCTTGAATTATTTCTGAAAAAAATATTTTGTTGTTCATTTATACCTTACCTTAAAGGTTCTTTAGCAGTCTCTTTTAATGTAAGCCCAACTAAGAAAGCAACAACAGCTGCAGAAATTAGATAAAAAGCAGGAGAGTTTATGTTCCCAGTGAGTTTTATAAGATATGTAGCTATTAAAGGAGCAGTTCCTCCAAATATCGCAAATGGAAGATTATATCCAATTGAATATCCAGAATTCCTTATTTTTGTCGGAAATATTTCAACAAGAGTTGTAGGAAGTATAGCCATAAAACCAGCAACTATAACAGAAAATATAATCTGAGCAGTCAAAGCTGATAAAAATGTTCCCTTTGAAAGTATAACAAAAAGAGGATAAGCAAGGACTGCTGTTAAAGCTGTTGAACTTACTATTAATGGTTTTCTTCCAATTTTATCTGAAATAATACCAAACAGAGGTATTAAAACAGCAAGGACTATCATACTTATAGTGTTTATTGTTAATGCTTCAGATTTAGGAAATTTAACAAAAACACTGAGATGATTTGCTATATATACAAAAATTGTATAAAAACCTACTGCTTGAAATGTACTTAGTAAAAATGTTTTTAAGAACTCTACTTTTGCTTCTTTGAACAGGTCTTTAATAGGTTGTTTATCAACCATTTCTTCATATTCAAGCTCAAGGAACTTAGGTGTTTCATCTATATTCCTTCTAACATAATATCCAACAAGTCCAAGTAGAATTCCTGTAAAAAATAAAACTCTCCATCCCCATGAGTAAAGAGCCTCTTCTGATAAAACTTTTGTTATAAATGCCCCTGATGCTGAACCAAGGAGAATTCCTGCAACAGCCCCAAGTATAGCTATACTTCCAAAGAATCCTCTCCTGTCTGGTGGAGCATGTTCAACAACAAAAGAGACAGATGTTGTGTATTCTCCACCTACCGAAAGTCCCTGAAGCATTTTTAAAGCTACAAGAAGTACCGGAGCAAGAATTCCTATACTCTGGTAAGTTGGTAAAAGACCTATAGCAGTTGTTGATAAAGCCATCAGCAGTATTGATATAGTTAAAGATTTCTTCCTTCCAAACCTATCCCCTATATATCCAAAAAGGATAGCCCCTATAGGTCTCATCAGAAATCCAACAGCAAAGACTGCAAAAGATTTTATGAGAGATACCATAGGGTCAGTGGAAGGGAAGAAAAGTTCTCCAATTATAACAGCAAGGAAACCATAAACAACAAAATCATACCATTCAAGTACATTTCCAATCATTCCAGCAAAAAGGGTTTTTGAATGACTGTTAAGAAGCTTAACTGTTCCCATTTTCTTCCTTTTTACAGAAATCTTCCTCTGATAAAAGTAAATTTTCAAGAATCAAATCAGGGACAAGCTCGTCATCTTCAAAATTTTCAAGGGTTTCAAGGTAAATCTCTGCTACAAACTTATTTGGATACTCATTTTTTAAATGTTCTTTAAGCTGTTTTACAGTTATGGTTTTGTTTTTTTTACTTAGCTCTGACATTAAACTTACCTTTTAGATGTTTTGTCATCCTGTCTGCAGCTATTTTGTACCTTATATCCTTCTTAGCCAATTTTTCCATTTCTGATTTAATGTACTTTTCTGCTTCATCTGTTGCCATCTTATATCCTAAAACATACGCAAGAATAGCAAGAATAGAAAAACCGGTAAATTCAACAATCCTTGAAACAATCTGATTTGGTATAAATAATGCTCCTACAGCAAGTATAATTGCCACAGGTAGTATAAACTTCCAGTACTTAAGTAAAAATTCTGCTAACATCTTCACCTCAACAAATTTTTCTTATGTAAACATTATAAAACAAAGATAATTCTGCTAAAAATATAGGAAATGTGTTTACTGTACCTTTACAACGATTTTCCCAAAGAACTGACGGGAAAGGAGTTTTTTGTAAGCCTCTTTTACTTCCTCAAAAGGGAACACACTGTCTATAACAGGTTTTAACTTTTCAGGGAAGAAGTTAAGGTAGTGTTTCACTTCTCCTTTTGTTCCCATGTAAACTCCATGAATATCAAGATTTTTACCAAAGATAGCCCTTAGGTTTACCTTTGGTTCTCCTCCTGTTGTTACTCCAAAGGTTACAACCTTTCCCCCTTTTTTTGCTACGGATATAGAACCATTAAATGTTGCTTCTCCTATATGGTCTACAACAATATCACACATGTTCCCTTCTGTTATGTTTTTTACTTCCTCTACAAAGTCTTTTTCTTTGTAATTTATTACAAAATCTGCTCCTATCTTTTTCGCTTTCTCAATCTTCCAGTTATCCCCTACTGTTGTTATCACAGTAGCCCCGAACATTTTTGCTATCTGAATGCCTGCTGTTCCTACTCCACTACCTCCACCGTGGATAAGAACTGTATCTCCTGCCTTTAACCCTGCCCTTGTTATAAGTGAGTGCCACATTGTTGTGTATGTAATACCAACACTTGCAGCTTCCTCAAATGATAACCCTTCTGGTTTTTTAAAAACGTTAACAGCAGGTACTTTAACGTACTCTGCAGACACACCATCTGTTAAAACACCAATAAGTGAAAAGCTACTACACTCATTATCTTTCCCTGAAAGGCATTTTTCACAAACTCCACAGGAAAGTCCAGGATAAACAATTACTTCATCTCCCTCTTTTACATGTTTTACTCCTTTCCCTACTTTTTCCACAACACCTGAGGCATCTGAAGCAAATATATGGGGCATAGGTATAGGAACCGGATACTTACCTTCCATTATCCATATATCAAGATGGTTAAGGGAAAAGGCTTTTACCTTGACTAATACCTCATTTTCCTGTACTTCAGGAACAGGAAAGTTTCCTGTTTTTATATTTTCATAACTTCCATGTCTGTCGTAATATAAAGCTTTCATGACAGCTCCTTCATTTTTCAATTTCTTCCTGTATATCTTCGTATTTTTTAAACTCTTCATCTTTTAATACATCTGTTATAAACATGTCTATATCTTCTTTGTCTAAGAAAATCCCTGTTAAAAGTCTCCCTGTATATCTGTCATTTTTTATTTCCCAGAACATATAAAATTCAGGAAACTTCTCTTTTAGTTTTCTATAAGCATAACCGTATTTACTGTCTTTTAACGGGTTTTGTTCAAGGAAAAAATGATTTTCACCTACATTAATCTTATAAAGGATTGCTCCTTTTTTAGTCTTAACAAGCTCTAATTCAATATTCCACTGTCTTATCTGTTCCATCTTACACTCCTTTTAGCTTTATTTTGTGTGCTTTTCCCACAACCTCAAGGATATGGGAGTATCCTTTTTTAGAAATATGGTTTTGCAAACCTTCTATAACCTTTAAAGGAGAATATGGGTCGTAAAAGTTTGCTGTACCAATCTGAATAGCTACAGCTCCAGCTAACATATGTTGGAGGGCATCCTGATACGTTGTTATTCCTCCAACTCCCACAATAGGAACTGTCGTTCCGTATTTTTCGTAAACCTGATAAATCATTCTCACTGCTATAGGAAGTATTGCAGGACCAGAAAGTCCTCCTGTCTTAGTAGCAAGTATCGGTTGTTCTTTTTCTATATCTATTGCCATTCCTAAAAGTGTATTTATAAGAACAAGTCCATCAGTATTCGCCTCTATACAGGCTGAAGCAGTTTCAGTAATGTCTGTTATATTAGGACTTAGTTTAACAAGCAGTGGTTTTGATGTTATCTGTTTGAGTTTATGTACAAGGGAGTATAGTGTATCTGGGTCTGAACCAAAAGCTATTCCTCCTTTCTTCACATTTGGACAGGAAACATTTAGTTCTAAAGCGTGGACTCCCTCTGTTTTATCAAGGTATTCTGCTACTTTCATATACTCATCTTCATCTTCTCCGAAAACATTAGCTATTATCACAGTATCGTACTTCCTTAGTTCTGGGAGTATATGTTTTGAAAAGTACTCAACTCCGGGATTTTGTAAGCCTATGCTATTTAGCATTCCACATGGAGTTTCAACTATTCTCTGGGGAGGATTTCCTGTTCTTGGCTTAAAGGAAAGACCTTTTACAACTACAGCCCCAAGTTTTGATATATCATAAAGGTTTTCTGCTACCTCAAGTCCATAACTAAAGCAACCTGAAGCTGTCCATACTGGATTTTTAAATCTTATACCAAATATCTCATAAGAGAGGGGATTTTCCAGGGGCTTAATATTCTTTTCCAAATCAACCTCCTTGACCTAAAACTACTCCATTTATTATAAATTAACCGTATACTCCTTTTACTAACTTACTTATAAAAGAAACAAAATCTTTAGCTATAACCATCCTTGGGAGTTTATATTTGTCTGAATCAGGTTTTACAATACCTTTCTCTACTGTATAAGCAGTATCAAAAAACTCTGAAGCTATTTTTGCAAGTGTATCATCGTAATGCCCAAATGGATAGGCAAAGTGCCTGACTTTTCTACCTACCATACTTTCAAGCTCTTCTTTTGACCTTTTCAGCTCTTCTCTAACCCTTTTTTCCCTTTCTTCCTCTGTTTCAAATTCTAAAAATGAGTTAAAATTACTTTCAAGTTCCTCTTTAAGTATTTTTTTCCAGTCTTTATTTTTAAAGAAACATTTTTGAAGGGAGTTGATAAACTCTTTCACTTCTTTTTTTAAAAAACCTCTTTTTGTTGCAAGGTTATTCCTGTCTGGGAAAAGTGGATAACCTATCTTAGGTTCTTCCATACTGGAAAAATCATTTGATGTTCCATAGGCGTATATGTTGCTCCAGTGCCCATTAGTTCCATCGTAAAAATCAATAATTCTGTCTTCGCTGAAAACCTTTGCGTGTATTTCTCCATGACCTCCTATCTCAAAAACATCTTTCATTTTGTTTAGCTCTTCTACAGTTAAAAAATCTTCAGATTTTCCTTCTTTAAGAAATGGATAGTTAGCTCCATAAAATGTTTTAGGCTTGATTAGTTCCTCCCTGGATACTTTCCCTTTCCAGTAATCCTCAAGGGTTGGTCTAACTGTTCCTTCTTTATTTATCCGTGATGTTATAGGAAATATTGTTGCCTTTAAACCGTGTTTCTTCAAAAGGGGATAGGCATAGACAAAGTTATCTGCATAACCATCATCAAAAGTTATCACAACAGATGGTTTATCCGGCTGTTTTCCGCTTTGCATATACTCATAAACATCATCAAGGGTTATAACGTTAAAAAACTGTTTTAAAATCTTAAGCTCCAAATCAAATGTTGAAGCTGCTACATCAAATCCCCATTTAGGGAGAATTTTGTGGTAAAGGAGAACAAAGATGTTATTTTTCATGGAGCATTTCCTCAAAAAGTTTTATATATTTACTTGCTGTATTTTCTATAGAATACTTTTTTGCTGTACTGACTGCATTACTTGAAATCTTCCTGTAATCTTTCTCAGAAATTCCTATTAACATCTTCATTTTTTTAGAAAGGGTATCAAAATCTCCAACTTTAACTAAAAAGCCGTTGAAACCATCTTTCAGGTACTCTTCTATTCCACCAGCATTTGTTGATAGAACTACTTTTCCAGTCGCCATTGCCTGCAAAACTGCTCCTGCTATTCCTTCTAAAAAAGATGAAAGAACAAAAAAATCTGATGCATTCAGTATATCTGGAATATCATTTCTAAAACCAAGTCCTAAAACTTTATCTTCTATACCGTATTCCTTTGCTATTTTTTTTCCGTATGTATCTGTGTCTATTCCCACAAGAACAAGTAAAGCATCTATATTTGCATTTGCAAAAGCTTCAATAAGCCTGTCCTGACCTTTAACCTGAGGGTTCCAGTTTGCAACATTAACAAATATTTTTTTATCCAGAGGAAAACCAAGTTTTTTTCTCAGCTCTACTTTTTTTTCTTCCTCAGGTTTGAAACGGGATATATCTATTCCACTTTCAATTGTTATGAGTTTTTCCGGTAGAAAATTATTCTGCCTTAGAAAATCTTCAACCTTTTTTGACACAACAACAATTTTATCAGCTGCAGAGTATTTAAGTACTCTGGAAAAAAAAGAAGGAAGTCTCCCAGACCTTTTAACATTTATTATTTTAGGCTTTGTTTTTAAAAAAATTTTTGAAATCCTCACATAATCAAAAGCATGGGGGGAATTCCCAATAACAATATCAAATCTGTTTTTGTCTATTATTTGAATAAGCCTTTTGTAATTTTCCCATCTGTACCTTGATTTTTTTGAGTAGTCTTCAAAAAAATGAACAGGAACGTTGTAGGGTCTGAGTTTTTCTACCATCTCACTGTACTGGAAAGAAAGGGCAATATGAACATCAATACCTTTTTTTTTCAGTTCCCTTGTTGTAAGATAGACCTGCTCTTTCGTTCCTCCCCAGCCTATTCCATCAACAACTTGAAGAACTTTCAAATCAGAACCTCTAACATTTTTGAAAAAATTATACCAGCTTTGTATTTGTTCAAGCTTTTACTTATTTTATAAAAGTAAACTAAAATCTTTTGACAAATTTATAATAAAGATTTATTTTAATATTAAACTAAACATTTTAGGAGGGTTATAGATGATTATAAGAAAAGAACATGCTTTAGCACTTCTTAACGCAAAAGCTTCTGAAGAAAAAGGAGCAGCATGCCAGATTACTGTCAATATGAATCAGGAGCCGTACAACGAGCTTGAGTTTCAAAACTTATTAGAACAGGGAACAAGTCCTGTTGAGTATACCCTTACTTATTGGGGAAGAAACCTTGTTTATCTTATGGAAGAAATGATTAAAGAAGGTTTAATCAAACATCCTTCAGAGTGGGATGACAGGTTCAGATGGATAGGTTCTGAAGTTATTGCGATGCTTGATGCATCTATAAGAAGTGGAGGATTAACAGGAGAGGAAGTGTTCCCATATCTTAAAGAAAGGGGATTTGCACAGGAAACCCACGAAGAAAAAAAGGGGTGGATAAAAGAAATAAATAAGTACGGTAAAGCTGTTTACGAAATATACCAGAATGCAAAACCAAGACTTGAGATATCAAAAGACCTTGCTAATTACATAGCATCTATGCCTGTAGGTCCTGCAGAAACTAAGATGTTACCTGAACATGGAAGATTTCCAATACTGCTTGAATCTATGAGACTAATATCTTTTTCTGTTCCTAAATCTGATGTTTACACATTATCAGGTTTAGGTCAAGCTGTTCAAAAAGTTGTACAAACAATGACACCTTCACTGGAAACTGTTATAAATGAAGATTACATGTACTCACTTGTGAAAATATTAGACCATGGAATAGAAAGCCTTTCTACACAGGAAAGGGAAGTTTTAGAAGAATTATCGTTTATAAACGATAAAGGGGATATTCTCCCTGCAGGTGAAGCCCTTTTAGAGGTTTACCATCTTTTAAAAGAAAGAAGTTATAGACCAGTAAAAACATTCAACCTTGAGACATTAGATGAAGAACTTTTAATAGGAATAGAAAAAGTATGGGAGAAGAACAAAGAAAATCCAGAGATAGTTCCTACTACAGAAGAAATAATACACTACCTCATGGAAAAGCCTTTAAAAGAGTATAAACACCTAATTTCTTTCTACGGAAGAATGATAAATCAGGCTCTTGGGTACCAGAAAAAAGAGGAGTTGAAGAAAAAATGGGCTGAGCTTTTCACAATAGAAGAACTGTTTAAACATTTCTGGGAAAAAGGAAACCAGTGGTACGAAAAACTTTACGATACAGTTCAGGAATCCCTTTACTCCCTTGAAGCTTTCGGGCTTATAAAAGCTGAAATAGAAGAAAAAACAGGAAAAACAGTTTATAAACTGACAGAAAACGGAAAAAAAGTTCTAAAAGATATAAAAGAAAAAGGTGTAAGGGAAATAACTGCAACCGGTGTAAAAGCAATCACAATAACAAAAACAGAGTATGGAGCACCAAACTACAGCTGGTATCAGGAAGCTGTCAATGAGCATCTTGTTGGTGGTGGATATCCAACAAAATCAGGTTTACTGTATGAGTATCTTGCTTACAACACAGAAAGAATTCCCCATGTATCAAGGTTTGAGCTAATGGTACTCCATAAGATACCAGAATACGGAATGTTCTTAGAAGAGCTGTTTAAAGAGTTTGATGAAACCCTAAAAGAAGAAGTTCAGTATGCTGTAAACAAACTTGAAGCAAGGAATATACTTGACGTTTTACCAAACGACGGTATTGTACTTACAGAAGCAGGAAAACTGATTAAGAAAGCCCTTGCTGGTGTTCCTGAGGGAATAGCAAATCCAATAAACCCTATTATTGTCAGAGTACTTAAAGCTATAAAAGAAGTTGGAAACCTCTATGTGAAAGAGAAAAGGGTAAGAATACTACCTAAAAACTGGGAAGAAGCTATAAGAAAATCTGGCCTTGACAAAGAAACGTTTGAAAAAGAAATAGCTGTTGCAAGACTCGCAGGATTTATAGGAAAAACATCTATACATGAGTCAGGACTTGATGTTCTAAAAGCTTACGAACTTATTAACCAATAAGGGGCTTCTCCTGCCCCTTTAAATATCAATACTTTTAGAAAGGGCTCTGGTTGCTTCAACAAGTTGTTTTTGATTTACCTTAGCATACCTTGCAGTAGTGATAGGAGAAGCATGACCTAAAAGTTCCTGTATAACCCTTAACTCTGCTCCAGATTGGAGAGCCTTTGTAGCAGCTGTATGTCTCAATTTATGGGGATGAAGTCTTACACCAGCTTTTTCTCCTATAGAAGTAATTCTTTTCCACAAGGTTTTATAAGATATCGGAAATAGTTTTTCCCCATTCTGCACCCTTTTCATATAATCAAACAGATAGGTAAGAGCTTTTCCAGAGATAGGAACAACCCTTTCTTTATCCCCTTTTCCTCTAACCTTTATAAATGCTACATCACTTTCAAAAACACCATCTAAAGAGGAAATCAGATATGTTTTTCCTTCCCTTTCCAAAAAGATATCTTCTTTTTTTATTGATAAAACTTCTGATGAACGTAGCCCTGTAGTTAGCATAACTACAAGAATAGTTTTATCCATTAAAGTATCAGCTTTATCTAAGACTTTTCTAATTTCTTCGTCAGTTAAAGAGGAAGGTACTTTCTGGGATATCTTAGGTCTGTGGGATTTGGTTATAGGAGAAGAGCTTAAAAGTTCCATATCTATTAAATACTCAAAAAATGAGTTCAAAGAAGCAAGTTTCCTTGCAATTGTTGAAGATTTTCTTTTTTTAGCCTGCAAAAACATTCTAAATTTGGCAATATCAACCTTTGACACTTCAGAAACATTTTTATCTCCTACTACCTGTACAAACTGTCTCAGGTCTGCTTTGTAATTTTTGACAGTATTAGGAGATTTATCTTCTATATAAGAAAGAAAAAGCTCTGCACACTCACTAATCTTCATCGTTTCCCCATCTTTTATAAAGTGAGTGGTCTACACCAAAGTTATCAAGTATTTTACCTACAACAAAATTAACCATATCCTCTACAGTCTCAGGTTTATGGTAAAACCCTGGTGAAGCTGCTGATACAACTGCACCAGCAAGGGCAACTTTTCTCATATTTTCAATATGAACAAGAGAAAAGGGCATTTCCCTGAGTAGAAGAAAAAGCTTTTTTCTTTCCTTTAAAGCAACATCAGCAACCCTATGGACAAGATTATTTGATATACCATTAGCCACAGCTCCCAGAGTTCCAAGGGAACATGGAGCAATAATTACCCCTTCTGTTTTTACAACCTGTGTACCACTCGCTATCGGTGCTGATATATCATCTGGTTCAAATACCTTTACATTTTCAGGTAAAGAATTTATAAAATCCTCTTTTTTTATTCCAATTTCCCTATCCATAACAACATATCCATTTTTAGACACAACAAGAAAAACCTTACTTTTTTTGGAAAGTTCCTGCACAAGTTTTATCCCATAAATGGCTCCACTGGCTCCAGTTATACAGACAACAAACTTTTTCATATTAACCACCTTATATTAAAATAGCTCTATGAATACAAAAACTGCTTTAGTTTTATACACACTTTTAATTATATCTTTATTTATCAGTGAAATTTTTCCTCCTTCTTCCATTTTCACCACACTTATTCTTTTTTCACCACTGGCTTTTTTAGATGAAAAATTCTTGGGGATTAAACGTTTCATTAAAGGATTTATTTACGGGATACTGCCTTCAGTTATTTACTTTCCTTTTTTAGATTTAAATCAGCTTTTTACATCATTATCAATAAATGTGTTTTTCCTCGCTTTTGGGGAAGAAGTGTTTTTCCGGGGATATCTGTTTAATACTTTCAATATAAAGAATATTCACATGAAAAACATCTTTATTTCCTTACTTTTTACTTTACCCCATCTAATACAAATACAGACTTTAGACAGATTTCTTGTTTTCTTCCCTTCCATTGTGTTTGGATATCTGTACATATACTCAAAAACTGTATGGTCTCCAGCAGTTTTTCATTATTTTTCAAACATGTTTTATATAAACTATCTTTCAAAAGTTTTTTCTTTTTAACAGTGTTAAAAACATTCAAATCCAGTTAAATGTAAAAATTTTTTATAAAAATTTATTTACTTTCGTTATATCTGTATAAATCATTTACAAAAATAGAACTTCACAATCGAAATACCCATAAAAATCAAGAACTTATTTTTTTGGCATTCAAATTGAAAATAAAGGAATAAAGAAAAATGAAAATCGGGGGAAAGAGATGAAAAAGTCAGTTTTTTCTTTAATGGCAATGGCTATTTTGAGCCAATCGTTTGCAGCAGAACTTTACGTATCTCCAACAGGTACAGGAGATTGTTCATCTTCAAATCCATGTGATATTGAAACTGCTTTGAATACAGCTTCAAGTAATGGAGACAATGACACCATATACCTGAAAGCTGGTACTTATTCTGTAGTTAACCTTGAATACGCGCCAACATCCCAGGAAGGAAGCTTAACAATCGTTGGAGAAACTGATAATGAAACTGTTTTAGATGCAGGGGAAGACGGAAGAGTCCTCAGTATTGATACAACACAATCAGGTAATGACCAGAATGTTGTAATAACAGTTAAAAATTTAACGTTTACAAATGGTTATATATCGGAACCTGATGAAAAAGGGGCAGGTTTGAAAATAACTGCAGAAGAAGCACATGTAAATATTGAAAAGTGTAAGTTTGTAAATAACAAAATAACTGGCTCTGGAGATGGGGGAGGTCTTTTTGTAAGGTCTGAATACGGCTCTATCACTGTCAAAAATTGTCTATTTGATAACGACCAGGTTGATGATTACAGTGGTGGAGCCGACCTTTCCACAAAAGAAGGAAACATAGTTTTATCCCATTCTATATTCAAAAATAACAGCGCAGGTTATGGTGGAGGAGCAAGCCTTTCAGTAGAAGCAGAGTTTGACATAAGAGTAATAAACAACGTCTTTATAAACAACAGAGCATTAGCTACAGGAAACGGAAGAGGTGGAGGTCTGTTAATAGAAACATCAGCAGGACAGGCTTATGTTGTAAATAACACTTTTACTGGTAATTACTCCTCAGCTTATGGAGGTGGATTACATATAAAAGGTTTTGATGACAATGGGGATATTTTTCTTTACAACAATATAATCTATGGAAATACATCTGACAGCCTTGGAAACGACGTGTATATAGAAGCAGAAGAGGGAAGTACTTCTTATTATCCATCAATAGATATCAAAAGTAACAATTACAGTGACCTTTATATTGAGCATGACAACGATTTTCCAGAAGGAAAACTTATAAAAAAATACAATATAACAGACCACGAACCTGATTTTGTATCTGATGGAGATTTCCATCTGAAAAGAAACTCATACCTTATAGATAAAGGGTCTGATTCACCACCTTTCTTACCTGACAAAGATATAGATGGAGAAGCAAGAATTATCGCAAATCATGTTGATATTGGTGCTGATGAAGTTTCAAATCCAGAGCTTCCTCCAGATAACCAGCAAGGAAATAATAAT
>CAZOTZ010000005.1:16711-31570 GCA_964582875.1 uncultured Aquificales bacterium
GGTGGATGTAGCTTTTCACCAGCCACGTCTCCAATAAATGCCCTCCTGTATCTGGCAATGCCCTTCATCCTGCTCTCAAGAAGATTTTTTAGAGGCTAAGATTTCTTAGCCTCTCCTTTTTAAGATTTTATAATAATATCCGAATTGTATTATAATATGAATTCCATCTCATCATCAGAGGTAATCAGATGAAACAGCTTAGAAAGATTTTCACAACCACTGTTTTTACATTTATCACACTAACATCTCTAACATTTGCAAAAACAAACTCTTTCAAAGATGAATTTTACAACTCCTTAGAAAACAGTTATGCAAAGGAAAGATACCAGGCAGTTATGATTGATGATGGTATCCCTGCTCCAAAAATCCAGAAAGAAGTAATAGATATAGCCATTGGGTTTTTAGGTATAAGGTACAGATTCGGAGGAAACTCAATAAGAGGTATAGATTGTTCAGCATTTGTTCAGAGGGTATATGCACTTGCAGGTATAAAAATACCAAGAACTGCAAGAGCACAGGCAGAATATGGAATAACAGTAAGTAGAGAAGACCTTAAACCAGGAGATTTACTTTTCTTCCAGACTTATGCAAGGTATCCTTCCCATGTAGGTATATACATAGGAAACGGTAAAATGATACACGCATCATCAGCAGGAAAAAGGGTAATGATATCAAGTATAGATAAAGGCTATTATCTAAAACATTTTCTGTTTGCAAAAAGACTTTTCCTTTACGACCCAGAGATAATAAAGAAAACAAGTGAAAACAGGCAGTAATATGGAAAAAATAAGAAGCACAACTATACTTGTAGTCAGAAGGAACGGAGAAACAGTAATAGCAGGAGATGGACAGGTAACATTAGGAAATACAGTAGTGAAAGCCACTGCAAAAAAAATAAGAACACTCCTTGATGGAAAAATTCTTGTAGGATTTGCAGGAAGCGCAGCAGATGGACTTGCTCTAATGGAAAGATTAGAAGAAAAACTGAACAAGTATAGGGGAAATCTTTTAAAAGCATCTGTGGAGCTTGCAAAAGACTGGAGAACAGATAAATTCTTAAGAAGATTAGAAGCTGTTCTTGTTGCAGCAGATAAAGAGAATATGTTTTTAATATCCGGAAACGGAGATGTTATAGAACCTGATGAGCCTGTCCTCGCAATAGGTTCAGGTGGAGATTACGCAAGGTCTGCTGCACTTGCACTTTACAGGAATACAGATTTACCAGCAAAAAAAATTGTTGAAGAGGCAATGAAAATAGCTGGAGAAATATGTATATACACAAATCAGAACTTTACGATTGAAGAAATTAAGTAGGTGTGTCCTGATTGCACAACCCTGTGTATATTGAAGTTGCTGTTCCAATTTTTTCTTATTCCCTTTTTACATACCGGGTACCTGGTCATAAGATAAGTGAACTTGAGAACAAAGAGCTTATCGGAAGAAGAGTTCTTATTCCTTTCAAAACATCAGGTTTAACAGGTATTGTAGTAAAAGAAACCAGCAAACCAGACTTTGACGTAAAAGAGATTTTAGATTTTCCAGATAAAGAGCCTGTTTTTTCAAAAGAGTATATAGAAATCTTATCAAAGATATCTGAATATTACGTTTATCCATTAGGGTTAATCCTCTACTATGCAATTCCTGAAGGTCTCAGATGGGAGTTAAACAAAAAAACAGGAAACTGGATAAAAAAAGCTGAAGATTATTCAGTTTTTATACCAGATATAACAACAACAACAGGAATACCAAACTTATCTGAAAAAGCAAAAAAACTCTTAGAATTTATTCTTGAAAAAGGGGAAGTTTCTAAAGAAGAGATAAAAGAAGCAGGATTTTCTTTAAACAGTTTGAAAACCTTAATACAAAAAGGACTTGTAAGAAAAGAAAGTCTGTGGCTAAAGGAAGAGATTAAAACACCTCTTAAACCCTATATTTCCAGAGAAATACATGTGAAAAAAGGTATTTATCTATTTTCCTCAAAAAAAGCAGAAGAAAGATTAAAAACGTACCTTCAGATAGTAAACTCAAACATAAAAAAGAAAGAAAGCACCACTATTGTTTTCCCAAATATAAAAACAGCAGAAAAAGTTTTTAAACATCTGAAAAGATACTTTGGGGATAAAGTATTCTTATACTGTGATACTGTTCCAAACAAAGAAAAAATAAAAAGCTGGTTTTTACTAAAAAAGTACAGTGGTAATGTTGTGGTTGGGACATACTCTTCCCTTTTCATTCCATTAAAAGGGTTAAAAACAATTATCATAGAAGATGAACACTCTGAAAGTTATAAAACAAAAAGAGCTCCAAGAATAGATATAAGAAGACTTGCTTTTGAAATTTATAAAAAAACTGACTGTTCAGTTATTTTTTCATCTTCTGTACCTTCAGTAGAAAGTGAGTACTCTGTAAAAAAGAAGTTAATACTCCCCTTTGAGAAAGATAAATGTATACTGAAAGAAAACAAAGGAAAAATAAAAATTGTTGGGTTTAGCTCTATAAAAGATATAGAAAAAAAGATTTTACAGGAAATAAAAGAAAAGAAAAAAACGTTAATCATTGGAAATAAAAAAGGTTTTTCCTCATTTCTTTACTGTAAAGTATGTGAAGAAGAAATACGTTGTAATCAATGTGATATCCCAGTCAGAGTACACCAGGGAGAAAAAGGTTTCTTTTTAAAATGTGATATATGTAGCAAAAAATACGCCTATATTGAAAATTGTCCAGATTGTGATTTCCCCCTTGAAAAAATCGGATACGGTATAGAAAAAATAGAAAGTTTACTAAAAGACAATAAAATAGAGTTCTCCTATGTAGAAGAAAATAGAGATACAGATGTCAAACTATCTGTATCCCTTGTAGGGAAAGAACTTTTAGTTGGAAATTTCCAAAAAGTGATAAATATAAATCCTGACTTTTACCTAAATATCCATGATTACAAAGGAGAAGAAAAATTCTTTAGAAATATCGTTATTCCTTACTTAAAAGCCAAAGAAGAGTATGTTCTAATAACAAACAATGAAAATTCTGTTCCAGTAGAAGCCTTTAGGAAAAAAAAGCTCTCTATTTTTTATGAATATGAGTTAGAAAACAGAAAAGAATGGGATTATCCTCCATACAGTAAACTATTTATATTTACATTTGAAAAGAAAAACCTTTCGCTTGAGAAAGTAAAACAGATATTTGAAGAAGCTATCCATCAGATTAACACAGAAAAGATTGAGTATGAAGGTCCTTTCTTTAGCCAGATATCAAAAGTAAGAGGGAAAAATAGAATTCAGGTTGTTGTAAAAAATCTTAAACAAAAAAAGCTTATAAAGTACCTTTATGAAGAAACAAAAAAGAAAAAGATAAACTTGATAGTAGAGATTGTATAAAAGAAATCCATAAACCAGACATTGATATACTGCCTTTATAATTTACACTGGAAAATTTTTTCTGATATAATATTGGGAGTTTGTGTTGACAAACCAAATCGGAACGGAGGCTAATCTTGGAAGGGCTTTATATTAATCACATTATTATGGCTGTTGGCGCTTTGATAGTAGTTCCTTTACTATTTTTAATATTTGCTAAAAAACCTTCTTTAATTCCTACCCCACTACAAAACCTATTTGAGATGTATATAGAATTTGTAGACAACATGTTAAAAGAACAGATGGGAAAAGAAGGAAGAAAATACTTTTCCCTGGTAGCTGGCATAGGTTTGTTTGTTTTCTTTGGAAATCTAATGGGAATGATTCCTGGGTTAGAATCATATACAGCAAACATAAATACAACTTTAGGATTAGCCCTTTTAGTTTTCCTTATATACAACTTTGTTGGTATAAAAAAACACGGGTTTGGTTATATAAAACACTTCATGGGACCAATTCCAGCAGCTGCCCCTGTGTTCTTCATAATTGAAATTCTTTCCCATATAAGCAGACCTGTAACATTAGCTTTACGTTTATTCGCAAACATGACAGGTGGAGAACTAATGACAGTAGTTTTAATCTTTTTGGTTCCATTACTTGTACCATTACCTATTATGGTAATTCACCTTATAGCTGTATTTTTACAAACTTACGTATTCATGATACTTACCACTGTTTATATTGCCGGTGCATTAGCTGAAGAAGCCCACTAAGGAGAAGAAAATGGTAAAACTGGAAAAAGTTCTTGTATGTGTAGATTTATCTCCAACATCATTTAAAGCTTTAGAATGGGCAATAGATATATCAAAGAAATATGAAGCTGAACTTGTTGTATTCCACGAACTGGAAGATGTTTACACTATGACAAAAACAAGTGCTTCATTTGGAATGCCAGCTATTCCAGATTTAAAAGAAAAAGCAGAAAAATCAGTAAAACAGAAGTTAGAGCCATTCTTAAAAGAGTGTAAAAATTATTCCTTTTTCATGGAAGCTAAAGGAAAAACAGTAGATAGACTTCCAGAAGTTGTAAAAGAAGTTTCCCCTGACCTAACTATAATCCCTGTTGATTACGAAAGGGATATACCAAAAATAGAAAGTCAAATATTGGTAATAAAATAATAGAAGGAGGTTTTTACAGTAATGAGGAAATTCTCAACAGCTTTTGCGGTATTACTTCTGGTAGCTGGAGCTATTTCATCAGCATTAGCAGGAGAAGGAAACGCTGATGCTATGTCAAGAGCTATCTTCTACGGTGGAATGGCTATTGGTGCTGGTGTAGCTATTGGTGCTGCTGCAGGTGGTGGTGCTGCTGGTTTAGGTAATGCTATTAGAGGTGTTCTTGAAGGAATGGCAAGAAACCCTAATATGGGTGGAAAACTTTTAACTACTATGTTCATTGGTATGGCTCTTATAGAAACATTTGTTCTTTACGCATTACTTATCGCTATTATATTCCTATTCACAGGAATATTTGACAGCAAAGCTGGATTTTAAGAATATAATACTTTCAAAAAGAAAAGAGCGTACAGGTATTGTGCGCTCTTTTTGTATTTATCTAAGAAAAATTTAAGGAGGAAAAAATGCCAGAAAAAGTAAAAAATAGATTATCTAATAAGAAAAGAAAAAGAACTTCTGGTTTCTTAGCAAGAAAAAGAACAAAAGCAGGAAGAAAAATTCTTGCAAGAAGAAGAAGAAAAGGTAGAAAAAGATTAGCTGTTGTTTAATGGAAGTTTTAAAAGGGAAAGATATTAAAAATATTCTTTCCCATAACAAAAACCTGCTGAAAACAAAAACATTTATTGTTATTTATCAGAAAAACAACCTTGGACATCCAAGGTTTGGTTTTATAGCTTCAAAGAAACTTTCTAAAAAAGCAGTAGAAAGGAACAGGGCAAAAAGATTGCTAAAAGAAGCAGTTAGGCTAAATTTCCCATCTATAAAAGATTTAAGTTATGATATAGTTTTCATCGCCCGTAAATATATACTAAACAGCAAACTTCAAGATGTCCTTGAAGATTTGCTTTCCTTTTTAAAATATTTAAGAGAAAACAATGAAAAGAACGTTAATCTACCTGATAAAACTTTATAAGAAATATATATCACCTCTAAAAAAGCCAAGTTGCAGGTACTATCCAACGTGTTCTGATTACGCAATCTTATCAATTGAAAAGTACGGAATATTAAAAGGTTTAATGAAAGCAATCTGGAGAGTATTAAGGTGCAATCCTTTCTCAAAAGGTGGAATAGATTATCCTTAAAGGAGATGTAAAAGATGATGAATGACCAACAAGATATGAACAAAAGGATATTCTTGTTTTTTCTGATTGTTGCAGTACTGCTAATTGGTTTTTCAGTTATACAGTCATATATATTTCCATCAAACCAAAAACAGGAAATCAAACAAACCCAAAAAATAGAGAAAAAAGAAGAAACTCCAAAAGAAAGTAAGACAGCTCCTTCCTCTAATGAACAGCAAAAAAATAAAATCGGTTATTCAGGGGGAACCTACAACCTACTCCTTGGTTCAAGAAGAATATCTTCAGATAACTTAAAGGACTTGATAAAAATAGATACTTCTTATGGTCATATATACATATCAAAAGTAGGAGCAAGGATAGTATCTATTTATGTAAAAAGATATAACTTTGATGTTATTGGTGAATTTTCAAAAAATAATAGACTTTTCCCTGGTGAGATTATCACAACAAACCCTGAGACAACAGCCCTTTTAAACTTTTCAAAGTACAATGTTAGAAAAGAAAATAATCATTATATCTTTTACCTAAAAAAAGGAAATATAGAGGTAGAAAAAGAGTTTATTATAAACAAAGACCTAACAATAGACCTGAAAGTAAAAACTGAAGGTCTCAATAATGTTGGGCTTTCCATTATAAACGGAGTTTCAATCAAAAGCTCAGGAAGATTTGGTCATTCAGGAGCTATTATAAAAACAGATAAAGAGCTTATAAAATTAGATAAAGATATTCAAACAGAACAGATAATAAGAGGAAATATCCTCTGGGCAGGAGAAGAAAACAAATACTTTATTCAATTGTTAGCAAATAAAAACTCATTCCCAGCAGTCCATATCATCCCATTAGGGGGAGAACATACAGTTGTTCTATCTGAGATATCTAATAACTTAGAAGGATTTTTCTTTGGAGGACCAAAACTTTATTCCCTTTTAGGAAATATTGAAGAAAAATACCAGAAAGAATGGGGTAAACAGTTATCATTAAAGGAAACTGTAGACTTTGGTATTTTTGGTATTCTTGGAAAACCTCTATTCATAGTAATGCATTTTATATATAACTTTGTTCATAACTGGGGCTTAACAATAATAATCTTAACTGTACTGTTAAGAATTCTTCTTTTCCCTCTCAATCACAAATCTTTAAAAGCAATGAAAAAAATGTCTGACCTTGCCCCAGAGATAAAAAAACTACAGAAAAAGTACAAAGACAACCCTCAAAAACTTCAAGAAGAAATGATGAAGCTTTACGCAGAACATGGGGCTAACCCTATGAGTGGTTGTCTTCCTATAGTAGTTCAAATTCCTATATTCATAGCTCTTTACAACGTTTTGATGGTAACTGTAGAACTTAAGAACGTACCGTTCTTATGGATACCTGACCTTTCTGATAAAGACCCTTTCTACATTCTTCCAATACTCATGGGACTTTCAATGATAGCCCAACAGTGGATTACCCCATCTTCAGACAAAAATCAAAAGATGATTATGTATATAATGGCTGGTGTATTCACATTTATGTTTATGAACTTCCCGGCAGGACTTGTTTTATACTGGCTTACGAATAATATATTAGGAATCTTACAGAGTTTCATAATTAACAAACAGTTAGGTAGACACGATAAAAAATAATGGAAAAAGACACAATCGTAGCAAATGCAACCCCACTTATCCCATCTGCAGTTGGAATAGTAAGGATAAGTGGGGAAAAAGCTTTAGAAATAGGGAGAAAGCTCTTCTCCCTCCCTGAAAAAATAGAAGAAAGAAAAGCTTATTTTGGAAAGATTAAAGATAGGGAAGGGAGTATTATAGACGAAGGGATTTTGATTTACTTTAAAGCACCAAAAAGTTTTACAGGAGAAGATGTTGTAGAAATATATCCCCATGGTAGTGTCCCTGTCATAAAAAAAATACTTGAAGAAGCTGTGTACCTTGGGGCAAGATTTGCACAGCCAGGAGAGTTTACGAAAAGAGCTTTCTTAAATGGTAAGATAGACCTTACACAGGCAGAAGCTATCGCTGAGCTTATTGAAGCTAAAACAGAAGCAGCATCAAAAGCAGCAGTAAATCTATTAGAAGGTAAACTTTCAAAAAAAGTTAACAGATTAAAAGAAAAACTTCTTAATCTTGAGGCAGTTATAGAAGCAGAACTGAACTTTCCTGAAGATGTTGAAGAAATTCCTATTGAGGAAATCAAAAAAAACATACAGGATGTTATAAAACAGATAAAAGATTTAATGAAAACATACAAAAAAGGACAGATACTAAGAGAAGGTATTAAACTTGCAATAGTGGGAAAACCTAATGTTGGAAAATCATCACTTTTTAACGCACTTGTAGGTTATGAAAGAGCAATAGTTTCCCATTATAGAGGAACAACAAGGGATTTTATAGAAGAAACTGTTTCAATAAAAGGAATTCCTGTTAAGCTTCTTGATACAGCAGGTATAAGGGAAACAGAAGACGAAATAGAAAGGATAGGAATTGAAAAAGCCCTTGAAAAAATAGAAGAAGCAGATATTGTTTTATTTGTATTTGATGCCTCAGAAGGATTAACAGAAGAAGATATATCAATATTTGAAAAAATAAAAGATAAAAATCCAATAGTAGTTGGAAACAAAAAAGATTTAATAAAATCAGACCTTGATAAAACTGGAAAAATTCATTACTTTAGAGATATAATATTTGTAAGCAGCAAAACACAGGAAAATATCCCCCTATTAGAAGAAAAAATCTTTCAAAAGTTAGGACTTATAGAAGATACAGAACAGGAAATTTTTATAAACCTCAGACATTTTAATAAGTTAAGTCGTGCTAAAGAAATACTTGAAAACCTGTTAGAAAATATAGATTATTACGATTTACAGAGAGAGATTTTAATGCTTGATATTAGGGAAGCTGAAAAAAATCTTGAAGAAATCACTGGAGAAATATCTACTGAAGATATCTTAGGAAACATTTTCAGTAAATTCTGCATTGGAAAATAACAATATTACGGAGGAGGATTTTTAAAGCGATGACATTAACAGATATAACCTTAGACAAACTAAAAGAGATGACCCTCTCTGAACTTCAAAAATTAGGTAAAGAGGTAGGTTTAAAAAGAACTACTGGTTTAAAAAAGCAAGAACTGATTGCCAAAATTTTAGAAAAAAAGGCACAAGAAGAAGGTCTTGACTTTATAAAAGGAGTTTTAGAAGTACTACCTGAAGGATATGGATTTATTCGCTCCATAGAAAATAATTATGCACCCCATTCTACAGATATATACGTATCTCCATCCCAGATTAAAAAATTCAGACTGAGAACAGGTGATTACATAATAGGAATAGCGAGACAGCCAAAAGATAATGAAAAGTACAGGGCATTAATAAAAATAGAAGCTGTTAACACTGTTGAACCTGAGAAAGTCAAGGAAAGACCAATTTTTGACAGACTAACACCATTCCATCCAACAGAAAGATTTAACCTTGAGTATGACCCATCAGACCTGTCAACAAGGGTTGTGAGTTTAATAACTCCTATAGGAAAAGGTCAAAGGGGGCTTATAGTTGCTCCACCAAAGGCAGGAAAAACAGTTCTTATTCAGAGGATTGCAAAAGCTTTAATAAAAAATCATCCAGAAACACATCTTATTATTCTTCTTATAGATGAAAGACCTGAAGAAGTTACAGAAATGAGGAGAATTGTAGGAGAAGGTGCAGAAGTAGTAGCATCTACATTTGATGAACCACCAGAAAGACATATGCATGTTGCTGAACTCATAGTAGAAAGGGCTAAGAGACTTGTTGAGAACGGTCAGGATGTAGTTATACTCCTTGATTCAATGACAAGACTTGCAAGGGCTTCAAACGCAGTTACACCTCCAACAGGTAGAGTATTATCCGGTGGTATTGAAGCAACAGCCCTACAGAGACCTAAAAAATTCTTCGGTGCAGCAAGGAACATTGAAGAAGGAGGCAGCTTAACAATCCTTGCAACAGCCCTTATTGAAACAGGTTCCCGTATGGATGATGTTATATTTGAAGAGTTTAAAGGTACAGGAAATATGGAGTTATACCTTGACAGAAGACTTATGGAAAAAAGAGTATTCCCGGCAATAAACATACCTAAATCAGGTACAAGAAAAGAGGAACTATTACTTGAAGATTGGGAACTCCAGAGACTATGGATTTTAAGGAAATTCCTATCAACTATGGACGAAGTAGAAGCTATGGAGTTTCTACTAAGTAAACTATCTAAATTTAAAACAAATGAAGAATTTCTTAAATCAATGAACGCTTAATAACAAGATTTTTATCCTGTATAATATAATATTTGTTTATTGAAAAAATTAAAAAAGGAATATATTGGAGGTAGAAAATTGAAAAAAGATATTCATCCAGAACTTAAATTAACACATTTTGTTTGTGGTTGTGGAAATGAGTTTGACCTTCTATCAACAAAAGGTGGAGTTGTTCACCTTGAAGTTTGCAACCAGTGTCATCCGTTCTATACTGGAAAGCTAAAAATAAAACCTTTATTTTTAGAAATAAAAGGAAGCAGCGCAGCAGAAAACCAAAATGCTTAATAAGCATATTTTAGAAAAACTTGAAAATATAGATACGAAATTAAAAAAGTTAGAAGAACGTTTATCAGACCCTGAAGTTTTAAAGAACCCAAAAAAACTTCAGGAAGTAGCAAAAGAACACAAAGAAGCAGAAAAACTATCAAAGCTTTATAAAGAGTATAAAAAAACTCTAAACGATATAAAAGAAGCCAAGTCTCTTTTAAACAGTGAAGATGAAGAGATGAGGCTTCTTGCTGAAGAAGAACTAAGAGGGTTAGAAAAGAAAAAAGAAGAATTAGAAAGGGAAATCCAGTTAGAAATTCTTCCTAAAGACCCTAATGATGAAAAAAACGTTATATTAGAAATAAGACAGGGTGCAGGTGGAGAGGAAGCAGCCCTATTTGCCGGTGAACTTTTCAGAATGTACCAGAGATACGCTGAAAGACATGGGTGGAAAGTGGAAGTACTCAGTATCCATCCAACAGATAGGGGAGGAATAAAAGAAGTAATAGCACTAATAAAAGGAAAAGGAGCTTATTCAAGACTAAAGTACGAAAGTGGAGTTCACAGGGTACAGAGGGTACCGGAGACTGAAAGTTCAGGAAGAATACACACATCTACAGCAACAGTTGCTGTTTTACCAGAAGCTGAAGAAGTAGATATAGAGATAAAACCTGAAGAGCTTAGAATAGAAACAATGAGAGCCTCTGGAGCAGGTGGACAGCATGTAAACACAACAGATTCAGCTGTTAGAATAACACATATTCCAACAGGCATTGTTGTAAGCTGTCAGGATGAAAGGTCTCAGCTTCAAAATAGAGCAAAAGCTATGCAAATCCTCAGAGCAAGGCTTAAAGATTACTATGATAGACTGGAAAGGGAAAAGATAGAGAAAGAAAGGCGTTCACAGGTTGGAACAGGTGACCGTTCAGAAAAAATAAGAACTTATAATTTTCCTCAAAACAGGGTTACAGACCACAGAATCGGTTATACATCCCATAGAATTCATGAAATATTAGATGGGGATTTAGACGAGATAATAGACCAGTTAATAGCAAAAGAGCAAGAAGAAAAATTACTTTCTATAAAAGATAATTAAATGCGCCCGTAGCTCAATTGGATAGAGCGTGTGACTACGGATCACAAGGTTGGGGGTTCGAGTCCCTCCGGGCGCACTTAAAATGATAAAATTTCTTTATGCTCAGAATTTATTCATTTAACAAAAATGAGAAAACCATTACTTTCTCAGTTTCATCTTACGAGGATTTTTCCTTAGCAGACAGTGTTCTTTCTGAAATATTTTCAAATATATATGTAGACTGGATATACATATTAGAAGAGTTAAACGACGTAGACAGCATTTTAAACAAAAAACTAACATTAACAGTAAAGGAAAATAAAAAAAGCAAAATAGTTGTCCTTTCTGTTCAAAGCAGTAAAACATTAGCACTACTCACCTTTTAACACGTTATAATAAAAAGAAAAAAGGAGAGGTAAAACTGTTCAAATTTGAGCTTATTAAGAAGGATGAAAACGCAAGATTAGGGAAAATACTCACGAAACATGGAGAAATAGAAACACCTGTTTTTATGCCTGTAGGCACACAGGGTACAGTAAAAGCAGTAACAAAAGAACAGCTCCTCTCAACAAATCCCCAAATAATTTTAGGAAATACATACCACCTTTACCTTAGACCTGGTACAGAAGTTTTAAGTTTTTTCGGTGGACTTCATAAGTTTATGAACTGGGAAAAACCTATACTGACTGATAGTGGAGGGTTTCAGGTTTTTTCCCTTGCAAAAAACAAAAACAAAACAGGTAAACACAAAGCAGAAGTTATACTAACTGATGAAGGGGTAAAATTTAAATCCCATTTAGATGGTTCATGGCACTTTTTTACCCCAGAACTCGTTATAGAAATACAGGAGATTATAGGAAGCGATATTATGATGCCCCTTGATGTATGCCCCCCTTATCCTGTAAGTCATACAACAGCAAAAGATGCAGTTGATAAAACAATAAACTGGCTTATTCGCTCTAAAAAAGCAAAAAAGAATAACTGGCAGGCTCTGTTTGGAATAGTCCAGGGTTCTGTTTATGAAGACCTGAGAAGAGAAAGTGCATTAAAAACAGTTGAGATTGATATGGATGGATATTCTATAGGAGGATTATCTGTTGGTGAACCTGCTGAAGAAATGTACGCTATGACAGAAGTTGTAGTAGAACTTTTACCTGAGGAAAAACCAAGATACCTTATGGGAGTTGGTACACCTGAAAATATTATTGAAAGTGTAGACAGAGGTATTGACATGTTTGATTGTGTGATGCCTACAAGAAACGCAAGAAATGGGACCCTCTTTACAACATATGGTAGAGTAAACATAAAAGCAGCAAAACATAAATTCTCAGATGAACCTGTTGACAGAGAGTGTGATTGTTATACATGTAAAAACTTTTCCAGGGGATATTTAAGACACCTTTTTAATGCTGAAGAAATAACAGGTATGACTTTAGCTACTATTCATAATCTTAGATTTTATAACCGGTTAATGGAAAATATCAGAGAAGCAATAAAAGAAAGCAGATTTAAACAATTCAAAAAAGAGTTCTTAGAAAAATACAACAACAGGTGATGGAAATGTTTGGGATTTTCAAAAAGAAAAAAACAAAAACAAAAGTTATTTACAGATATCCAAATGAAAGAGTAGCTATCTTTATAGATGGTGGTAATATGTTTCACGCTTCAAACTATCTACAAAGGAAAATAAACTATAAAAAGCTTATAGAAATACTTAGAAAAGATAGATGGTTGCTCAGAGCTTATTTTTATACAGGAATACCAACAGGAGACCTTCCTAAAGAATATAGGGAGCAGTGGAAAAGACAACAGGGATTTTTAAATGAGCTTCAAAATATAGGAATAAAAGTAAAAACAATGCCCCTAAAAAAAACTCCTGAAGGTTATATAGAAAAAGGAATAGATATTCTTATAGCAACAGACATGGTAAGTCTTGCTTTCAGAAACGCATATGATACAGCAATACTTGTTAGTGGGGATAGTGATTTTATACCAGTAGTTGAGGAAATACAGGAACTTGGAAAAAGAGTTGAAAATGCATCTTTTAAAAGGGAAAGTTCATACAACCTTAGAAAAGTATGCGATGATTTTATTTTACTTGACAATATAAAAGACAGATTTACAACGCCTTTGAACCCACCTAAAAATAACGAAAAACCAAAAACTCTCTTAGATAAGATAGTTTTTTTCCTAAAAAAGTTCTCCTCTAAAGAAAGTAATAAACTGGCTCCAACAAAAAAATCAAAGTAGATTATCTTTAGGATAACTGATGTAAGGAGAAAAAGATGGTTAAAGTAGGATATATTTATGACCCTGTTTACTTAAAACATGAAACAGGTGAAGGACACCCAGAAAGACCAGAAAGGGTAGAAAGTATAGACACATTTGTTTCACAACTAAAACCAGAACTTATTCAGATAAAACCAAGAAAAGCAACTGCAAAAGAAATCACCCTTGTGCATGATACTTATTATCCACAGGAAATAATGGATTTATGCTCTGCAGGCGGTACATATTTAGACCCAGATACAAGATGTTCACTGTTTAGTTATGAAGCTGCTTCCTATGCAGTAGGTGCAGGTTTAGAAGCCGTAGACAAAATAAAAGAAGGAACTGTTGAAAGGGTTTTCGCTAATGTAAGACCCCCTGGACACCATGCAGAATTTTCAAAAGCAATGGGATTTTGTATATTCAACAATATAGCCATTGCTGCAAGATATGCCCAACAGAAAGGTTTTGAGAAGGTTTTTATTGTTGATTTTGATGCACACCATGGAAATGGAACACAAAAGGCATTTTACGAAGATGATACAGTTTTTTACTTTTCTACCCATCAGTATCCTTTTTATCCTGGAACCGGTTCAGCAGAGGAAAAAGGAAAAGGAAAAGGTTTAGGTTTTACTTATAACGTTCCACTACCAGCAGGAACAGGAGATGAAATTTATGAAGACATATACTCAATGATACTTCCTGACCTTGTTTATCACTTTAGACCAGACATTATTATGGTATCTGCTGGTTATGATTTACATAAAGAAGACCCTCTAACCAATCTTGAGGTCTCAACTGAAGGAATAGGCAAAATAGTTGAGTATATTTTGAAAACAGCAGATGTTCCGTTCCTATTTATGCTTGAAGGGGGATACAATCTTACTGCCCTTGGAGAAAGTGCAAAAATAACAATAGAGAAGATGCTGAATATTAAGTAAAGATGGTGGTCGGTGGAGGACTCGAACCTCCGACCTCCTCCGTGTCGGGGAGGCGCTCTAGCCATCTGAGCTAACCGACCTTAAAATGAAAAATGCCCCCGACGGGATTCGAACCCGTGTCGCCGGCGTGAAAGGCCGGTGTCCTAGGCCTGGCTAGACGACGGGGGCATAACAATGGTGAGCCGCCTGGGGGTCGAACCCAGGACCACCGGTTTAAAAGACCGGTGCTCTACCGACTGAGCTAGCGGCTCCCCCTAAAACGGATAAACATTATAATCATCTTTACATTTTCTGTCAATATTTATTTGTATAAGTTCAGAAAGAAGGTGGACACCTACCGAAAAGGATAAAAAAAGGAG
>CAZOTZ010000006.1:0-31205 GCA_964582875.1 uncultured Aquificales bacterium
AGCAAGCTCCTCAATTTATTGAGGAGTAGTTCACACTTTTTTCACAAGCCCTTTTATTCCATGTTTTCTCATAAACATCTGGGCTTCTTTTCTTGTTTTAAACTTACCAATAAGCAGTTTGTAAAGCTTTCCTGTTCTTATTATGTAAAATCTTGAGGAAGGAAGCTTATAATGTTTTTTTGCTTTTTCTGCGTTTTCTTTACTGCTAAAAGCACCAACCTGAATGTAGTAAAAGCCTTTTTGAGTAGTAGCTATAACTTTATTATGTTTTTTTACTACTTTAGGTTTTTCCACTTTTTTAACAGGTTTACTCTCTACTTTTTTAACTATCTTTTTCTCTACTTTTTGTTTTTGTTCTTTTTTAGGTTTTAGGACATTTGGGACAGGCTGTTTTTTTTGTTGCTGGGTATTTTGTTTAGCTTTGGCTAACTGTTTTTCCTGTTTAGGTTTCTCTGGTTTTGTTTTCTCTTCCTTTTTTTCCTGTTTTACAGATTCATTTTTCTTCTCTGTCTCAACTACTTTTGCAACTTCTGGGGTTTTATCACTTACTATATTTATTTCTGGTTGAGATACCTTTTCTTCTTTACCTGAGTATATGTTTATTCCAATAACGGTAAAAACAATTATTATCAGTATACCTGAAAGGATTATTATAGTTTTTTCTAACCTTTCCTGCCTTCTCTTTGCTTCTTCAAGTTTCCTTATTGTGTCTTTCAGGTCTTTGTCCATTTTTTACATCCTCTCTAAAGGAGTTATCCCCATAAGTTTAAAAAGAGTTCTTAAGACGTTTCTAACAGCTTTCAGAAGGTAAAGTCTTGCCTTCATTAAGTTTTCGTCTTCTTTAACTAAAAACTTAAAGTTATTGTAATAAAAGTGAAATTCAGAAGCTAAATCGTAAGTTATCTGGGTTAACTTATGGGGTTGCTGTTTCTCTCCAGCTTCCTTTATAAAATCAGGGACAAACGTCATGTATTTCATTAAAATCCTTTCCTGATTTTCCTTCAGAAGAGTCAGGTCTGCTTCAAAATCTTCCTCTGGGTCAAACCCAAACTTTTCTTTTGCTTCCCTGAAAACGCTACATATCCTTGCATGGGCATACTGAACATAGTAAACAGGGTTTTCTGATGATTTTTTTAACGCAAGGTCTATATCAAAATTAAGGTGTGTATTACTGTCTTTTGTTAAAAAGAAATATATAACTGCATCTTTTCCAACTTCCTCAATTAACTCCTTCAATGTGATAAAGGAACCAGACCTTTTTGACATTTTAACTTCTTTTCCGTTTTTGAACAGTTTTACAAGCTGTATAAAAATCACTTTCAGCCAGTCTTCAGGAACTCCAAAAGCCATAACAGCGGCTTTGAGTCTTGGGAAGTATCCGTGGTGGTCAGCTCCCCACACATTTACAACAAAATCATATCCCCTTTTGAATTTGTCGTAATGGTAGGCTATATCCCCGGCAAAATAAGTGTAGGAACCATCAGACTTTATAATAACCCTGTCTTTATCATCTCCAAACTGTGTTGTTTTTACCCATAAAGCTCCTTCTTTTTCATAAATAAGACCTTTTGAACGTAAAAACTCTATAGCTTCATCAACTTTTCCTGATGTATACAGGCTTTTTTCACTAAACCATATATCAAACTCAACCCCAAAATCTTTCAGGTCTTCTTTTATTTTCTCAAGGAGGTACTCTTTTGCGAACTCAGCACAGAAATCTATAGCCTGATTTTCATCTACCATTGATAGAATTTTTTCCCTTTCGTACTTGTAAAGATGCTGGGCTATCTCTTTGATGTACTCTCCATGATAACCATCTTCAGGAAAAGGATAGTCTGGTTCTTCTATCTGTCTGAACCTTGCATAAACAGATTCCCCTAATTTTTTTATCTGTCTACCTGCATCATTTATATAAAACTCCCTTTCAACTTTATACCCTATGTACTCGTAAAGGTTTGATTGAACATTACCAACAACAGCACCTCTTCCATGTCCAAGGTGTAAAGGACCTGTAGGATTTGCACTTACAAACTCAACGTTAATCCTTCCTCTGTTTTTTTCCTTTGCTTTACCGTACTGGTCTTTTTCTTCAAGTATTTTTTTCAGTATTGAATGAAAGAAAAAAGGAGAAAGGAATATGTTTATAAATCCTGCCCCTGCTACCTCAACTTTTTCAAATTCAGGTTGGTTTTCAAGAATTTTTTTTATTTCACTGGCTATATCAACAGGTTTTTTCTTCAGTGGTTTTGCAAGTAAGAAGGCTATATTTGTTGAGATATCTCCAAATCTGTCTTCTTTTGGTATTTCTACTTTGACTTTTTCTTTTACATTTTCTAATTCAGGGATTCTGGTTTCTACAGCTGATACTATTTTTTCTTTTATCTGCTTTAGCATCTCACTCCTTCTGAAATTTTTTTAAACAAATATTTTTATTTTAACATTTAAACTTTCTGGATAAACCTCTGTCCAAATCTTGCAAGAAAAGGGAAAGAAAGAATTCCAAACATTATTCCAAAAACAGAAAACCTGTAAACAACAGACTGGGAAGAATCTGAAAAGAGATTTGTTATTAACAGTTTTCCTGTAAACATTAAAAATAAAAGAAAAAGTAAAAGTGCAAAAACACCAAGAGACATGAAATAAGTGTAAGTTGAGGTTTTTGCTGTTTTGAATTTGAAATCAATTATATAAAGTAGAACCATTGATGACATAAAAACAGCAGTTAAAATATAACCAATACTTATACCAGCAACCTCTAAAAAGAACATTTTTTTCACCCCTTAAACATCAATTATTAGATTTCCATATATATCAACTTCCCCTTTTGCCCCTGGGGGAATTACCGTTGTTGAAGAGTACTCAACAACAACAGCTGGAAAATCTATAACATTATTTGCCAGAAGTTTATCCCTGTCTATGATTTTTGTCTTTACAGACTTTCCACCAAAGATAATATCTTTTTCTCCAAGGACAGCTGAGCTTTCTATTTTTCTATCACCTTTTTTTATTTCTTCAAACTGGGGTTTTTCTATTTCTCCAATAGCTCTCAGCCTTATATTTACAACTTCTACCTCTCTTTTTTTATCACAGTATCCGTATAACCTTTCGTGTTCTTTATGGAAAAGCTCTATAAAATCTTTTTCAAAAGGAATTACTATCTCAAAGGACTGTCCTTTATAACGGACGTCAAGGTACTTCTCAAGTCTTATATTCTGCACCCCCTCTTCTTTTAGCTCTAAAATAGCCCTTTCTTCAAGTGGCACAAAGAGTTTTCCAATAGATTGATAAATGGCTTCTCTCTGGGAAAGCATAACTGTTGTTGAGTAGTCCTTTAAAATATCCGCTAAAAGCATACCTGTTGCCGATAGAATACCCGGATTTTTAGGGATAAAAACTTTAGGTATCCCAAGACTTTTTGCAAGGAAAACAGCGTGAAGTCCCCCTGCTCCACCAAAAGAAAATAAAACAAAATCCTGTGGGTTAAATCCCCTTTCAACAGATATAACCCTTATCGCCTTCTCCATTTTTGCATTTGCAACTGTAATTATTCCTTCTGCAAGCTCAACAGGGGAAATACCAGCTTTTTTTGCTAAATCTTTCATATAACTCTCTGTTCTATCATTGTGAAGCTTCATATTTCCACCTAAGAAAAACTCAGGTACAAGTCTACCAAGGAACAGATTTGCATCTGTTACTGTAATTTTATCCCCTTTTCCATAGCACACAGGTCCAGGGTCAGCTCCAGCACTTTCAGGACCAACGTTTAATGCTCCTCCTTCATCTATATAAGCAATTGAACCTCCTCCTGCTCCAACTGTATGAATATCTATCACAGGAACCTTTATAGGCATATCTGATATTTCTGTATCTGTAGTGAACGGGATTTTTCTATCTATCAGTGATACATCTGTTGATGTTCCTCCCATATCAAAAGTTATTAATCTGTCAAATCCTGCCTGTTTTCCTATCTGATAAGCACCTACCACCCCACCAGCAGGACCTGACAGAACTGTCCTTACAGGTTCTTCTTTAGTGGTTTTTGGGGATATACTTCCACCATTTGACTGCATTATTCTTAAATGGTCTTTTTCAGAGAGTTTTTCCTCAAGGAAAGATATGTACTTTTCCATCTTTGGCATGACATAAGCATTAACAACAACTGTAGAAGCCCTTTCGTATTCTCTAAACTCTGGTATTACCCTGTAAGAAGGAGAAACGTAAAACCCTTCCTTTTTTAAGAGTTTTTCAACTATCTTTTCATGTTCATCATTCAAAAATGAAAACAAAAAAGATACTGCTACCGCCTCAACATTTTGACTCTTCAGTTTTTTAATAACATCTTTAACTTGCTTAATATCTAATTCTTCTAAAATTTCTCCTTTTGAATTTACTCTGCATTTCACACCAAACCTTAGCTCTTCAGGAACTAAAGGAGGCTTTCTTCTATAACTGAGATTGTAAAGTTCTTTTCTGTTTTGCCTTCCTATGTAGATAATGTCTTCAAAACCTTCATTTGTGATAAATGCTGTTTTAGCACCTTTTTTTTCAAGTATTGCATTTGTTGCTACTGTTGTTCCATGGACTACGTGTTTTACTTCATTTTCAGCTATCTTCTGTAAACCTTCTATAACAGCTTTAGCAGGGTTTTCAGGTGTTGAGGGGAGCTTTAAAACTCCCCATTTTTTATCTTTTCTGTATATAAAGTCTGTGAATGTTCCTCCTGTATCAACACCTACTATAACCATCTTTCCCCTACATAAGGATTTATCTAATCCAGTGTACCCTTACGTACTTTGTACCTTCAGGATACTGTATGTTAAGGGTTCCTTTATATGCCCTGTGTACCGCTTCTCCTATAGCCCTTGCAAGATGCTCGTAGGTTGTTTTAACTGTAATTCTATCTCCCTCATCAACTATCTCAATAATCCTTTCTAAAGGTCTGTAAGCTATTTCCCTTTCTTCAGTGTTTCTTATTATGTTCATTATTTCATCTTTATGTTTTTGCATAAATTCACCTTCTAAAACAACAACTCCACCTTCATACTTGTCTTCTATTCTTCTACAGGCTGGACATATCATTTTTTCTGCATTTTTTGGTGGAGGTTCCATCCACTGGAAAATTCCTTCATGGAAAACAACACCACATCTTTCACAGACAGAAGGGTCGTGGTACTTCTCTTTTGTAAAATAAGGGTCGTGGATGTACTCCTGAATAAGTCTGTCTTTTCTGTTTGGCATTTCAGCCCTCCTTTTTCTTTTGTTCCAGAAATTAAATTTAACAAAAATAGAGAAACCAGCAAATATATACATATTAGCCTGTTTTTTAACGTTATGCTAAACTAATACAAACCTTACAGAGGGGTGAGAAGATGAGTCTTAAGATTTACAACACCTTAACAGGAAAAAAAGAAGAATTTGTACCTATAAAACCAGGGGAAGTAAAGATTTATACCTGTGGTGTTACTGTTTATGATGTAAACCATGTTGGACATGGGAGGAGCTTAATAGTTTTTGATGTTATAAGAAGATATCTAAGGTACCTTGGATACAACGTTAAATTTGTAAGGAACTTTACAGATGTTGATGACAAAATTATAAACAGGGCAAAAAATGAGTGTGTACCTTTTACAGTAATAGCAGACAGATATATAAAAGAGTACTTTCAGGATGCTGAGAACTTCAGAATTGAACCTGCTGACGTTGAACCAAGGGTAACAACACACATCCCGGATATTATTGATTTTATACAGAAGTTGATAGATAAAGGTTATGCATATGAAGTAGAAGGAGACGTTTACTTCTCTGTAAGGAAATTTAAAGACTATGGGAAGTTATCAAAAAGAAGTATTGATGAGCTTATAGCAGGAGCAAGGGTTGAACCTGGTGAAAAGAAAAAAGACCCTTTAGACTTTGCCCTGTGGAAAGCCTCAAAAGCCGGTGAACCTGCATGGGATTCACCATGGGGAAAAGGAAGACCTGGATGGCACACAGAATGTTGTGCAATGATTTTTAAACATCTTGGAGAAACAATTGATATACACGGTGGAGGGTTAGATTTAACATTCCCCCACCATGAGAATGAGCTTGCCCAGGCTGAAGCATTATCAGAAAAACCTTTCGCAAGATACTGGATACATAACGGTCTTGTTACTGTAAACGGTCAAAAAATGTCAAAATCCCTTGGAAACTACATCACCTTAAAAGAGATATACTCAAAGTACGAACCTGATATCCTCAGGCTTCTTGTTCTCTCTGTCCACTACAGAAGCCCCCTTGATTTTTCATGGGAGAAAATGGAAGAGACAAAAAAAGCTTATGAAAGGCTAAAAACAGCTGTTGAGGATTATGAAATCGTTGAAAAACTCCCTGAAAACCCAGAGTTTGAAGGACACCTTTACGACGCAATAGCAAAAGCAGAGCAGAACTTTTACGCAGCAATGAGTGATGACTTTAATACCCCTGAAGCTTTAGCTGCTTTATTTGGACTTGTAAGGGAGATGAACATACTTAAAGATAAAGCAGTAAAAGAAGGGGGAATATCTAAAAAAGCTCTCACCTCTTATAAAGAAGCAGCAGACCTAATCCATAACATATGTAAAGATATGTTTGGGCTTTTTGACAGCTTACAACCATGTGTAGAAGTTGAAACTGTAAAAGTAGAGGAGAAAGAAGAAAAAATAGATGAAGAACTTATTGAAACTCTCCTTGAAGTCAGAAATATAGCAAGAAAACAAAAAATGTTTGATATAGCAGACCTTATAAGGGATAAACTTTCCCAACAAGGAATAGTTATTGAAGATACACCAGTAGGAACAAAATGGAAGAAAAAATGAAAGGAAAGAATGAAAAGATAGCAGCTAAGATATTTGACAGTGTAGTAAAAACGTACGATACATTTTTAAACTCAACAACATTCGGAGCCATTAACAGATGGCAGAGGGAAATGATAAATAACATCCCCTCTGCTGATTTGTTTATAGATATAGGAACAGGAACAGGTGAAGTTGTAAAAAAAATAAGTGAGACTTATCCAGAAAGCAAAATAATAGGAATAGATGTCTCTGAAGGTATGCTAAAAAAAGCAGTTGAAAAAAATAAAAACAACAAAAACAGTTTTTTTATAAAAGCATCAGCCCTTGAAATGCCGGTGAAAACAGGTTCTGTAGGTGCTGTTGTCAGTTCCCTTACATTCAGACATTTAGACCCGGAAAAAGCTGCTGAAGAGATTAACAGAGTTTTGAAAAAAGGAGGCTATTTAGGTATCCTTGATATAGCTAAACCAAAGTACGATTTTATTTACAGGCTTGTGTTTTTCTTCGCAGATAAACTGTTCAGACCAATAGGAACAAAGATTTTTTCAAAAGAAGAGTACGATTATTTCATGGAGTCAATTCAAAATTCAAAAAAACCTTCCCAGTTAAAAGAGTTCCTAAAAAAGTACTCCTTTGAAGAAGTTTATCAATCAAGCAAAGTTCTGGGAATGATTACTATATCTATTTTCAGAAAGAAATAATAATATTATAATTTTCTCATAAGAAAACCTACTTAAGGAGCAGTAAATGAAAGAGTTTATCGTAGATGCAAGGGACTACGACAAGGTTATTATTACAACTGCTATAGAATCAGGAGCTGATTATGTAATAATTCCAGAAGAAAAACTTGAAGAAGCAAAAAAACTTGGAAGAATAAAATTTATAACTTCAGATAAAAAAGGGAACCTTTCAGATGATTTTGTTTATATAGTTATAAACAGTAAAGAAGATGAAGAAAGAGCTGCACAGCTTGCTAAAGCTGGAAAAAAAGTGATAGTCAAAACAACAGATTGGACAATCATTCCCCTTGAAAACCTTATAGCCCAGTCAGAAAACATATATGCTGTTGTAAAAAATGCAGAAGAGGCAGATATAGCAGTTGGTATCCTTGAAAAAGGGGTAAAAGGTGTTGTTTTAGAAACGAAAGATTTAAACGAGATAAAAAAGGTCTCTGGTGTTATAAAAGAAACAGTAGAAAAAGTTGAACTCGTAAAAGCTAAAGTCGTAAACATAGTTTCTGTTGGAATGGGAGATAGAGTAGCTGTTGATACAACTTCCCTTTTCAAAAGAGGGGAAGGAATGCTTGTTGGAAACTCCTCTGCAGGAATGATATTTGTCCATGCTGAAACAGAAGAGTCTCCTTATGTAGCATCAAGACCATTTAGAGTCAACGCAGGTGCAGTTCATATGTATACAAGGGTACCTGGAGGAAAAACTGTTTATCTTTGTGAACTGAAAGCAGGTAAAGAAGTAATGGCTTATGATATAAACGGAAATGGAAGAGCTGTAGTGGTTGGACGTTCAAAGATAGAAAGAAGACCTATGCTTTTAATAGAAGCAGAATACGAGGGTAAAAAACTTAGTGCTGTTCTACAGAATGCTGAAACAATAAGACTTGTAAAAGGAGACGGCTCTTTAATATCTGTTGTTGACCTTCAGGTAGGAGACGAAATCTTAGGTTATGTTGAAGAAGCTGGAAGACACTTCGGTATGAAAGTAGAAGAAACAATCTTAGAAATTTAGGATAAAAAATGAACTCAAAACTTGCATTTAAAGTAGGACTTTTTGTCCTTTTTATTTCTGTTGTGTTTGCGTATCTTATTATCATGTTTAGTGGTAAAGGGTTTGGTGTTTCTACCAAAGAGTACTACATATACTTTCAGTCTGTTGAAGGCCTTTCAAAAGGAGCAGATGTCCAGGTCAAAGGTGTAAAAGCAGGTAAAGTGGAAGATATAAGTATAGAAAAAGGAAAGGTTAAAGTGAAACTCTCTATAAGAGGAGACTTTCCTATATACAAAGATGCAAAAGCCTACATAAGAACGTTAGGTCTTATGGGAGATAAGTACGTTTATATAGACCCGGGGACACCATCTACAGGAAAACTCCCAGAACATGCCCAGATAAGTCAGGGAAAGGTTTATGCATCAACTGAAGACCTTTTCTCCTCTGTTTCTGATACAGCCAAAAAACTTGGACAGCTTGTTGAAAATATCAACAGGTCTATAGAAGAAGGAAAACTCACAGAGCTTATAACTAATATAAGACTACTTGCTAAACACGCAGATGAACTTATACAGGAAAATAGAAAAAATGTCAGAGAGACAATTGCAAATATAAAAGAGCTGTCTTACACACTAAAAAAAGATTTACCTGAGTTAATAGCAAAAATAGATAAAGCCGCAGATAACATTGCAAAAATATCTGGGGAAAATAGAGAAGATATAAGACAGCTTATAAGAAATCTCAGAGAGGTTTCAGCTTCCCTTAAAGAAAAAACACCGAAACTCGTTGATAACCTAAATAGAACAGTTTCTATCATAGGTGAAACTGTAGATGAAAACAGGCAGAATATAAAGAAAACAATAAAACATCTTGAAAAATCAGCTGAAAAATTTGAAAAGATACTTGCAAAAGTTGAAGAAGGAAAAGGAACCCTTGGAAAACTTATCAATGATGATAAACTCTATGAAGATGTAAGAGGCGGTATAAAGACATTTGCCAAACCTTTTGCTATAGTAGACAAATCACAGCTTGATATACTTATGTATGGAGAAAAACATACAGGAAATACCGATGCCAAAGCTGGAATAGCCGCAATATTCTCTTCTAAACCAGACAGGTACATATACTTGGGGGTTCTATCAAACAGTAATGGAGTTGTATCAAGGGAAGAGGAAATAAAAACATCCTCAGGCAGGAAAGTTTATATAAAAAGAGATTATGGTATTCTCTTTGATGTACAGTATGCACGGGCTTTCTGGAAAATATACGGAAAAGACCTGTGGATAAGAGCAGGTCTAAAAGAGTCTTCCGCAGATATTGGTATTGATTTATCTTATAGTAGAAACCTCCTTTTTGAGTCTAACCTTTATAAATTTGATAGGGACGAGGCAATGGGAGAACCACCAAATCCAGAGTTGGATATTGGAGTAAGATACGTATTTGATAAGTACCCATTCTTCCTGAAATTTGGAGGTTCTGACCTTCTAAACAAAAAATACATAGGTGTTTATTTTGGAGGAGGTTTCCTGTTCAAAGACCAGGATTTAAAATATCTTTTAGGCTCTATGCCAAAACCATAAACAGAGAGGAAACAGAATGGATAAAATTGACTATTTAAAGAATATTGATATTTTTTCTGGGCTTAAGGAAAACGAGCTGAAAGAGATTTCAAAGTATTTCCATTTAGAAGAGTACAAAAAGGGAGATTACATATTTTTTGAAGGAGATGAAGAACCGGGAATATACATAGTCGTTGAAGGTATTGTGAAACTTACTAAGGAAACAGCTGACGGAAAAACAGTTATTCTCAAGCTCGTTACCCCTGGAGAAGTTTTTGGATGGCTTGTATTAGGAGATTCAAAACCTTCAAGTACGTATACAGCCCAGACTTTAGTAGACTCTAAGGTTCTCCATATATCAAATAAAGATTTCTTAGTTCTGTTAACCTCTTATCCTGCCATAGCAGTAAGAATAACCTGTGTTGCTTCAAAGATGGTTCTTGAAGCGTATGACAGGCTTAAAAGCTTAGCAGCAGAAAAAGTAGAAGGTAGAATAGCAAATCTCCTCCTTGAACTTGCTAAGAAAATAGGAAAAAAAGAAGATGGAAAAATAGTTATACGTTCCCCTATAACAAGACAGGACTTAGCAGAGATGACAGGAACAACTGTTGAAACAGCCATAAGGATAATAAGCAGATGGAAAAAGGAAGGGATACTAAACACAGAAAGGGGAAAAATAGAGATACTTGACAAAGATTACTTAGAAAGTCTCATCTCTTAGACTGCTTCTGCCCAATCCTGATATATATCAGTTTGAAAGTTTTTACTTACCTGATTATAATATAATAATATTCTAATATTCTAAAGGAGAGGTTCATGAGAAGGTTAGGTGTTGTTCTTAGTATATTTTTGTTCAGTTTTGCCTTTGGTAAAGATTTAACCTTAAAAGAAGCTATTGACATAGCTTTAAAAAATAGTTATCAGCTAAAAGCTGCTAAAAAGCTTCTAAAATCAAAAGAATTCCAGTTTAAAGCCACAAAAGGATTAAGATGGCCGTCTATCAAGTTCACAGAGATGTTCATGAGAACAAATGTTCCCGGCTGGGCAATGATGAACGAGTTAAACCAACACAGACTAACCATGTTTAGTTCAGCCAAGTACGTTGATATGACAGCAATGAATGCTTTCTTTGGTATGCCGTTATTCCAGAACACCTCCTATCCAGAATGGAACAACTGGCAAACAAAAATTGAGTTCAGACTTCCCCTTTACACAGCAGGAAAAATACAGACTGGAATAAAAATGAGAAAGAAGGAGTACGAAGCTACAAAGGAAGATGTTAAGAGAACAGAGCAAAAAGTTATATACGATGTATCAAAAGCATACTACGGTGCTTTACTTGCAAAAGAAGCGATAAAACTTGCGAAACAGGCTTACAGGACAGTTGAAAAACATTACAAAACAGCAAAATCAATGTATGAAAATGGACTTGCAATATACGCAGATGTTTTGAGAGCAAAAGTTTACCTTATGGATGTTAAATCAAAAATATCTGAAGCAGAAAACAACTATCTGGTAGCAAAAAAAGGTCTTTTACTTGCTATGGGACTGGATAACGTTGACCCATCTGAAATAGAGATAGTAGGAGAGTTAAAGTTCAAAGATACAAAAAAGAGTGTTGATTACTGGGAGTACTACGCAATAAACAACAGACCTGATTTTATAGCTTTAAAAGAAAGGGTAGAAAACGCAAAAAGAATGGTCAAGTTTGTAAAGGCTGATATGTATCCTATGGTTGGAGCCTTTGGTGCTTATCAGATGGATGATAGACATAACCCATTTGGAACAGATGGAACAGGATGGACAGTGGGAGTCGCTTTAACGTGGAACATTTTTGATGGCTTCCAGACTTTAAATAAATACAAAGCAGCTAAAGAAACATTTAAATACTACTCCCACCAGAAAAAAGGATTTAAAGAGTTTATAAAATTCAAAGTTTACCAGGCTTACGCAAACCTACAGACAGCAAAAGAAAAACTTAAAACAGCTGAACAAAATGTAAGCTGGGCTGAAGAAATTCTTAAAATAACTGAAAAAAGGTATAAAAACCAGATGGCTTCTATGATTGATTTACTTGATACCCAGACTATGTACGACAAGGTTAAATTTGAAAAAGCAAAGGCAACATATGACGCAAATATAGCCCTTCTTGAACTCAAATATCAGGCAGGTGCCCTAAAAAAAGAAAATAACGGAGGAGAACAATAATGAAAAGTGTAGTAAAGTTTGTTCTGTTTTTTATCGTTCCTATAGCTATCCTTATCCTGTGGATTGGAGGATTTTTCTCCCATAGAGTGCCTCCTGGATATGCAGCTGTTGAAGGCAAAGTAGTACAGGGGGTCAAAACAGCAAAAGTTGAAGCAGAAAAAACAAGAGGGCTTTACCCTGTTGATGGAACAGTGATGGCAAATAAAAATGCAAAGGTAGCTACAAAACTTATGGCAAGAATTATAGATATAAAAGTTAAAGAAGGAGACCACGTAAAAAAAGGTCAGCTTCTCGCTGTATTAGATGACAGTGAAATCAATCAAAATATAAAAGAAGCAAAAGCAGCCCTTGAAGAGCTTGCTAAAGCGAGAGAAGAAGCCCTTGCAGGGCTACAGGCAGCAAAAGCCGGTTATGAGTTTGCAAAAAGAACCTATGAAAGGTTTAAAAACCTTTACAAAGACAACGCAGTTTCAAAACAACAGCTTGAAGAAATAGAAACAAAAATGATAGGTGCTAAAGCCCAGTATGAAGCTGTTCAGGCAAAACTAAAACAACTTAGTGCAAAAGAAAAACAGGTAAGAGCAAAACTTAAGTACGCAAAAATAATGAAAGATTATGCCTACGTAAAAGCTCCTTTTGACGGTGTTGTTATCAAAAAAATGAATGACGTAGGAGATATGGCAGCTCCAGGTATGCCAATATTTGTCATAGGAGACAATGACCTCAGGTTCTTTGCCCAGATAGATGAAAGTTTTGTAGATAAAGTTCATATAGGAGATACCTTTGATATCCACATAGATACTATAGGTAAAACAGTTAAAGGAACTGTTGTAGAGAAAAATAGCAACATTGACCCGATGAGCAGAAGCTTTTCAGTAAAAATGAGAATTCCTTACGTTGATGGAATATCTTCAGGAATGTACGGTAAGTTTTACATACCAACAACAGCAGAAGAAGAAGTGTTTATACCAAAATCTGCAGTTGTTAAATGGGGACAGCTTGATGCTGTTTATAAAGTAGATAGTGAAGGGGTACTTCACCTTACATTTGTGAAATTAGGAAAAACTGTAGGAAATAAAGTTCAGGTTCTTTCAGGGGTACAGCCAGGAGATGAAATAGTTGTTTCTGGAACAGAAAACGCCTGTGATGGCTGTAAAATCAGATAACCTCGGAGGTAAATGATGGATTATAAAAATATGAAATTTGGTACAGCGGGGAAAATAGCCAAAGCTTTTGTGAATTCCCCTCTAACACCTCTTATTGTACTTGCTTCACTTTTACTTGGGCTTTTTGCTGTACTTACAACACCAAGGGACGAAGAGCCACAAATAGTAGTCCCTATGATAGATATAATGGTACCAGCTCCCGGTAAACAGGCTTCAGAAATAGATAAAATCATAGCAAAGCCCCTTGAAAAAATCATGTGGGAGATACCAGGGGTTGAATACGTTTACTCATACTCTGGAGATGGTTTTGCAATAACAACTGTAAGATTTTACGTTGGTTCAGACCCAGAAGATGCCCTTGTTAGACTTTACAGTAAGCTAATGTCAAATATGTACAGAATGCCAAAAGGTACTATGCAACCTATTGTAAAACCAAAATCTATTGATGATGTTCCTATCCTTGCCCTTACTTTTTATTCAGACAAACTGTCATCATACGAAATAAGAAGAGTTGTGGAACAGGTAGAAGACGAACTTAAGCAGTTAACAAATATATCAGAAACAACAATAATAGGTTCCAAACCTAAAACAATACATGTTGATTTTGACCCTGCAAAACTGAATGCATATCATATATTACTTCCTCAAGTTGTTCAGGTATTACAATCTGCAAACTACTCACTTCCTTCAGGGGAATTTGATGAAGATAATTACAGGTATAAAGTAAGGACTGACGCATTTATTAGAAGTATTGATGACTTAAAGAATATTGTTGTTGCAGTTTACAATAACAAACCAATTTATCTGAAAGACGTGGCAAAAATTTATGAAGGAGAAGGCGAACCTACAAACTACGTTCAGTTTGGGTATGGGGTTCAGGGAGAAGGTGATAAAACAAAACTGTACAACGCTGTTACTTTAGCCATAGCCAAGAAAACAGGAAGTAATGCAGTCTTTGTAGCTGATGATATACTTGAAAAACTTGAAATGTTAAAAGGAAAAGTAATACCAGATAGCGTTCATGTAAAAGTAACAAGAAACTACGGTGAAACGGCAACAGAAAAAGCTAACGAGCTTATAGAGCACCTTTTAATTGCAACATTCTCTATTGTCCTTCTAATAGCAGTTACCCTTGGATGGAGAGAATCTTTAATTGTTGCTGTAACAATACCTGTTACCCTTGCTATAGCACTGTTCTTAAGTGAGATGTACGGTTATTCTTTAAACAGGGTTACACTTTTTGCTCTTATATTCTCAATAGGTATTCTTGTTGATAACTCTATTGTTGTTCTTGAAAACATACACAGATGGTTTGAGATGAGGAAGCTTCCCCCTGACCAGGCTGCTGTTGTTGCTACAGATGAAGTTGGAAACCCAACGATACTTGCAACGTTTGCTGTTATTGTTGCCCTTCTCCCAATGGCTTTTGTTACAGGTCTAATGGGACCTTACATGAGACCTATACCTATAAACTCATCTGTTGCTATGTTTTTCTCAATGCTACTTGCATTCATACTCACCCCTTACCTTGCTATAAGATGGATAAAACACGAACCTGGCTTAACACCAAGACACCTTGAAGAGGAAGAAGAAGAAACAGCAGGATTTTTAGCAAAACTATTTGAAAAGATTTACATGCCTTTATTCCTTAGCTTCTGGAAAAGATGGACATTCCTCTTTGCAATGGGACTTTTACTTGTTGTTTCTGCATTCCTTATAGTTAACAGAACAGTTCTTGTTAAAATGCTACCTTACGATAACAAAAGTGAGCTGTTTATAGTCCTTGACATGCCAGAAGGAACACCCCTTGAAAAAACTTATCAGGTTGCAAAAAAACTTGCTGAATACACAAAAAGGGTTAACGAAGTTGATAATTACGTAATATACGCAGGTGTACCAGCACCGTTTGATTTCAACGGTCTTGCAAGACACTACTATCTGAGAGAAGCTCCTTACTACGCAATGATAAAAGTAAACCTGATAGGAAAACATGAAAGGAAAGAGCAGTCCCACCAGATTGCAGAAAGAATAAGGGAAGATATCTATAAAATAGCTATGAAAGAAGGGGCAAAATACGTAGCTGTTGTTGAACCACCACCAGGTCCTCCTGTTTTATCTCCTATAGTTGCAGAAGTTTACGGTCCTGATTACAGAGGACAGCTACAGGTTGCTAAAGAAATAGAAAAACTGTTTAAACAAACTCCAGGTGTAATAGATGTAGGTATATACGCAAACTTACCACAGAGGGAGTACATACTAAAGGTTGACAGGGAAAAGGTTAGAAGATACGGATTTACAGAAGAAATGATAGTTAAAACAATAAGACTTGCCCTTGCAGGTTTTGACGCTGGTATAGTTCACTCATCAAGAGAGCTGTACCCTGTAAGTATAGTCCTTAGATTAGACCAGAAAGATAGAACATCTTTAGATGATATTCTTTCTATGAAAATACCTACACCAAAAGGAGCTATTCCAATAGGTACTTTTGTTAAAGTTGAGAAAGGAACATCTGACCACGATATATACAGAAAAAATCTACAAAAGGTTGTTTATGTGATAGCTAATGTTAACGACAGTGTAGGTTCCCCGGTTTATCCAATCTTAGACCTTTCTGATAAGATAGCTAACTTACCTGCTCCAGATGGAAAAGAAATAAAAATTCTCTACACCCATCAGCCAGAAGTAGAAGATAGATACTATGTAAAATGGGACGGTGAATGGCAGGTAACATACGAAACATTCAGAGATATGGGAATTGCTTTTGCTGTTGCTTTAACTGTACTTTACATTCTCCTTGTTGGCTGGTTTGGTTCATTTAGAATGCCTCTTGTTATAATGTCTCCTATTCCGTTTACCCTTGTTGGTATAATTCCGGGACACTGGCTTATGGGAGCATTCTTCACAGCAACATCTATGATTGGTTTTATAGCCCTTGCTGGTATCATACTCAGGAACTCTATACTTCTTGTTCAGTTTGCTGAAGATAAACTTAAAGAAGGATACTCTGTTGAAGAAGCTCTTTTAGAAGCTGGAATTGTAAGAACAAGGCCAATTCTACTCACAGCAGCTGCTGTTATAGTCGGTGCATTTGTTATCATATTCGACCCTATATTTAACGGTTTAGCTATAGCTCTAATATTTGGAACAGGAGCTTCTACACTTATCACACTTGTTGTTGTTCCTGTCCTATACTACATAATAGAAGGAAAAAGAGCTAAAACACTTAGAATGGCTCCTGCTGTTCCAATAGACGAAAAAGAAGAAAAATAATCTAAAAGCCCCTTTTAGGGGCTTTTTTTCTTCCAAAAAAATCGCATATTTGCTAAAATCAACTGTCAGTTTTTTCCGGAGAAAAATAAAAGATGAAACTAACTGGTAAACCTGAGCTCATAAAAGTTATTAAAGACAGAATTAAAAATGAAGGCAAAATTTCTTTTAGAGATTTTATGGATATGGCTCTTTACTATCCTGAGCTTGGATACTATACATCCCCAAAAGAAAAAATCGGAGGATTTGGAGATTTTTTTACAGCCTCAGAGCTTGATAAAGCTTTTGGTGAACTCCTTGGAAAACAGTTTGTTGAAATATACGAAAAGTTAAACGTTAAGCCTTTTCAAATAGTTGAAATAGGTGCAGGAAAAGGATTACTTGCCCATGACATTTTGAAATTTTTAAAAGAAAACTATCCTGATGTTTACAAAAACTCCCAGTACATCCTTATAGAAAAATCCCCCTACCATATAAAAATCCAAAAAGAGATACTTAAAGATTTTGAAATAGTTAAATGGGTTCAGGACATAATAGACTTTGAAGACAGTAGCATACAGGGGATAGTTTTCTCAAATGAACTTTTTGACAGTTTTCCTGTTCATCTTATAAGAAAAATAAATGGAAAAATATACGAAGTTTTTATAAGTGTTAATGAAAAAGATGAAGTAGAAGAAGTACTTGTTGAAGCAGGAGAAGATATAAAAAGGTATATAAAAGAACTTAACATAAACATTCCTGAAGGAATGCAGACAGAAATAAACCTTGATGCAAAAGATTACATACAGAAAATAGGCAAAAAACTAAAAAAAGGATACGTAATAACAATAGATTATGGATACCCATCAGCAGAGCTTTATAAGTACTACAGAATGAGAGGAACCCTCCTGTGTTATTACAAACATAAGTACTCTGAAAATTTCTACGAAAATGTAGGTTTACAGGATATAACTTCCCATGTTAACTTTTCTGCCCTTGCTTATTACGGAAAGATTGCAGGTCTTGAAACGACAGGTTTCACAGACCAGGCTCACTTTTTAACAAACCTTGGGCTTATGGATATATTTGCAGCTTTACAGGAAAAAGGAGATTTAGAGTCCTATGAGAGGTTAAACAGACTTAAAACCCTTGTCCTTCCAAAAGGTATGGGAGAAAAATTTAAAGTTCTGGTACAACATAAAAATGTAGAAAATCCAAATATAAAAGGTCTTGAAATTCTTCCTTATCAAAACGAAAGATACGTATTATAAAAACTGGAAGGGGAAAAATGGTAGAAGCTTTTATAATATCTGTTGTTATACTGATAACAGGGAGTTTCTCTTTCTGGTATGCCTCAAAACTCGCCCTTTTCAAATGGACATCTTTTAAGTACTCTTTCTTAGTTACCCTTATAGCTTACGTTTCTATAGGCTTTTCTAAAGCTTTACTACAGATTTCAGGTATATATAAACCCCAACTTGTATGGATGCCTGTTTTGATAGGGCTTTTAGTCCAGACTTTAATAGCGAAAGCAGTTTTTAAACAAAACTGGTTTAAAACAACAATAGCAGTTATCACAAGCTTTATAGTAACGATTATAATAACTATTCCTATGTTTGTTGTTGCTGGAGGATTATCCACATATATAGGTGGACATTACCAGAAATAAATCTTAGTATAGTATTGTCAAATTTCTTTTTTTACATATTTTTTAGGCAGAAAAAAACCTTAAGCGAGGTTTAAGGGAATGATTTTAGAAACTTTAAAAGAAAAACATCAGGAGCTTTCAAACAAGTTTGAAAATATAAAAGAGATATTGAGACCAGAAAATATAGAAGAAGAGTTAAAAAAACTTGATGAAGAGATGGGGAAACCTGATTTCTGGAACGACCAGAAAAAGGCACAGGAAATATCAACAAGAAGAAACGCACTGGCAAACCAGCTTCAGGAAATAAAAGATGTTGAAAAAAGGTTAAAAGATGTAGAAGAGTATATTGAACTTCTTGGTTTAGAATACGATGAAGAGACAGAAAAAGAGTTAGAGAAAGAGATAAACAGCCTTAACAAAGAGATAAATAGACTTGAAACAGCAAGTCTCTTATCTGAAGAGTACGACCAGAAGAATGCAATTGTTACACTTCAGGCAGGTTCCGGTGGAGTTGAAGCCTGTGATTGGACAGAGATGCTTTTAAGAATGTACTTAAGATGGGCTGAAAAAAACGGATTTAATATAGAAATGGTAGATTATCAACCTGATGATGTTGCAGGTATAAAAAGTGCTACCTTTATAGTAAAAGGAGCTTACGCTTATGGCTATCTCAAAGGGGAACAGGGGGTTCACAGACTTGTTAGAATATCCCCATTTGATGCAAACAAAAGAAGACATACATCTTTTTCTGCTGTGTCTGTAATTCCTGAGATAGGTGATGAAGTAAAAGTGGAAATAAAAGAAGAAGATTTAAGGATAGATACGTTCAGAGCTTCAGGAGCAGGTGGACAGCATGTAAACACAACAGATTCAGCTGTTAGAATTGTACATATTCCTACTGGCATCACAGTAACTTGCCAGAGTGAACGTTCCCAGATACAAAACAGGGCAAAAGCAATGCAGATGCTTAAAGCAAAACTTTACCAGTATGAGCTTCAAAAGCAAAAAGAAAAACAAAAAGAGCTTGAAGGGGAGAAAAAAGATATAACATGGGGAAGTCAGATAAGGTCTTACGTATTCCAGCCTTATCAGATGGTTAAAGACCTTAGAACAGGATACGAGACTGGTAACATTCAGGCTGTAATGGATGGGGAAATTGATGAGTTTATAGAAAGCTACCTTAAATGGAAAGCTTCACAAAAACAAAAAGACTAATCTTCAAATATCTTTTTTATCTCTATAACCCTTAAATCTGGAAAATTACTTAAAAAGCTGTCTACTTTTTTTGCTTCTTCTCTATAGCTGTTTAAAAATTGTGTATAGAACTCAAAATTCTCACTCATTGATTTAAGGATATCAAGATACGTGTTTAGATTTTCAGAAATGTACTTTATGTATTCCTTTTCAATCTCTCTGTTAAAAATATCCCCATAAGTAGCTTCAAGGTAAAGGTATGCATTCATATAACTTATTTTTCCTGTGTTTATATAATCGTTTTCAGTCAGAGGTCTGTTTTTTCTGTTTACCCATTCCCTAAAAAAACCAACAAGTAAAAGGGATAAATCTCCTCTTATTTTATTTTTCCTGTATACGTTTGTTTCCTGAACATCAATAAGGTAAAGAGGAAAACCTTTGTAGTACAGAGCAAGTACAGAAGATATATAAGATATAATCTCTTCAGGAATATGCAGGTTTGACCTTTCAGAAAAAGAAAAAAGATTTTCATATATTGATTTTTTAAAAATATCCTTTCCCATTTCTCTTCCCCCAAAGCGCCGTTATGTTTTTTTATTTAATATTAAACTTTTATGAAGGCATTGCAAATCAACATGTATAACCAGTCCCTTTCCCTTTTATTTTTGATTGTTTTAATAGTGTATTAATAATTTGCGTTAGTTATTTTAAAAAAACTTTATATTACACTTTACACATTTTGAAAGATACATATATTAATATTTAGATAAACTTAAAAGGAGGTGAAAAATATGGAGGGCGTCGGAATTCCTACATTAGGAGAAAAATTCCCTGAACTGACAGTTAAAACAACCCATGGGGTTAAAAAACTCCCTGATGATTACAAAGGAAAATGGTTTGTTTTATTCAGCCATCCTGCTGATTTTACACCAGTTTGTACAACAGAGTTTATAGCTTTTCAGGAGAAAAAAGAAGAGTTTGATAAACTTAACTGTGAGCTTATAGGTCTTTCTGTAGACCAGGTGTTCTCCCATATAAAATGGATTGAATGGATAAAGGAAAATAGGGGAGTTGAAATAACATTTCCTATCATAGCTGATGATATGGGAGAAGTTGCAAGAAAACTTGGAATGATACATGAAAAGAAAGGAACAAACACTGTAAGAGCTGTATTTATTGTAGATGATAAAGGAATAGTAAGACTTATCCTTTACTATCCACAGGAAGTTGGAAGAAACATTGATGAAATAGTAAGAGCTGTAAAAGCTCTACAAACATCTGACAGGTACGGTGTAGCAACACCTGCTAACTGGCCAGAAAACCCAGTTCTTAAAGACAGGGTTATCGTACCTCCAGCATCAAGTGTTGAAGAAAAAGAAGAAAGACTTGAAAAAGCTAAGAAAGGGGAAATTGAATGTTTTGACTGGTGGTTCTGTCATAAATCCTTATAAAAGGGAAGGTATACCTTCCCTTACCCCTTTTTATTGAACAGAGATAAAAGCTCTTCCTCTGTTAATTTTTCTTTTTCTTCAATCTCTATATTCTCAATTAAATGTTCAACTTTACTCATACCTATAAGAACAGTCCCTACCCCAGGAGTACTCCTTACAAACTGGAGTGGAATGTGGGAATATTTTTCAACTTTGAACCTTTGAAGTACTTCAGGATGAACAGGTCTTATAAGTCTCTTTTGCATTAAAGGAGCACTTATATAAGTGTATATACCAAGAATCTCTGCAGCCTCTAATGTTGAAACCTTTTTCCCTTCAACACTCTGGTTTTTAAGGTTGAAAGCCTCAAGCATTGCTATATTGTAAGGTAATTGAATAAACCTGAAATGGTGATTTTCTCCCCCTACTTCTCTTGCTATATCAAAAATTTCTTTAAGGTTTAAATACTGTTGATGTTCTTCTGGAACACGAAATCCATTCCATGTGGCAAGCCCGTAAAACCTGAGCTTTCCTTCATTAACCTTTCCTTCAAGTAATCTAAACACTGTCCATATCTTTTTGTAAAACTGCTCCCTATCAAACTTCAAAAGCTGGTCTTCTGGATTGTGTAAAAAATAAACGTCTATGTAATCTGTGTTAAGATTTTTCAAACTTCTCTCAAAAGCCCAATCTATGTATTTAGGTGTAAGTATATTTCCTGTATCTGTAATATCCTTTGGAGAAACAATACCAGTTGAAACAAGTTCCTCTTTAAACCATGTGGTAGCGTCTTTTCCTATGTTGTACGGTACAGCTACATATCCACCTTTAGTTGAAACAACTACAGACTTCCTTTCTACTTCTGACAAAACCTTTCCTATAACAATCTCACTTCTCATATTCCTGTAGTTTATTGCTGTATCTACTACATTTATCCCAGACTCTAACCCTTTTTTTATAGTTTCATAATATCCATGGTCTGTTTTATCATCAGGATTCCCAAGATAGGTTCCTATTCCTATTTCTGAAAGTCTGTATCCTCTAAACTCTTTATAAATCATGCTTTTCTCCTTTTTTTTATAAAAATTCTAACTTTTTAAATCTATATTTTTGTATGATATTTTTTCTATGCACTATTTAAGTGCATAGTAGTATTGACAAAACAGCTTATAGGTCTCATACTGTATGCTGTAGATAAAGAAGTTTAAAGGTTTCAGGGCGCCCTGAACGTAAATTCCCTTTAGAGCTCAAGGGAACTTTAGACTCTCTTTATCTCAGTTAAATTTTAAATTTTTGGAGGTTTTTTTAGTAATGCGTCTCACAGGTACAGTAAAATGGTTTAACTCAAAGAAAGGTTACGGATTTATCACAAGAGATGATGGTCAAGGTGATGTTTTCGTTCACTTCTCAGCTATCCAGGAAAACGGCTTTAAGTCGTTAGAAGAAGGACAGAAAGTTGAGTTTGAAATTGTAAAAGAAGAAAAAGGCGAAAAAGCTCAAAACGTTGTTAAACTTTAATAGAAAATAAATCAAAAGGGCAGTTTTTACTGCCCTTTTTTTATCCCTTCACCAAAAATTCATAAAACATTCCTAAAATTTTTCAAAATCTAACTTCAGGTAAAAACGTTGAGAAAAGTACCACTACTTTTTTTATTTTTGCTTTTGTTTTCTGATACATTTGGAAAAACTGCAGTTTATAGAGCTTATTACAGTTTTTTTCCGATAGGAAAGATAACTTTTAACTGGGATAACGACAGAATTGAAGTGCATGGAGAAGTATACCATTATTTGAAGAGTTTTTATAACTACGATTTTAAATTTGTTGCACAGGATAATGATTTTTTCCTTTATGAACATGAAAATAGAAAAGTTAGAGTTTATAAAAGGGAAAAACTTTACAAAAAAAAGCCGTGGCTTCCTCTAATTGTTCAGTTTTTAAAAACAAGAAAAGCTAAAATAAACTCTGATTTCCCTTACAGAGTTAAAAAAGAAGGTAATAAATATATCGTTTATCCATTAAAGAGCAAAAAAGTTAAAAAAATAGAAGTTGTTTTTGGTAAAAGTGATTTTCCTGAATACATAAGAATTTATGGAAAACATTACATAAAAATGAAAAAAATAGAGGAAAGGTAGGCTTAAACCTACCCAAAATACTCTAATGCTCTTTCAAGCCTGTGAAGAACCCTATCTTTTCCAATAACTTCAACCAGTAGTGATATATCAACTCCTGATGTTTTTCCGGTTAGTGCAACCCTTATAGGCATAAATAAAGATTTACCTTTTACTTTTAGTTCCTTCTGGATTTCTTTTGTTATTTTTTTGAAGTCTTCTTTTGTTATTGAATCAAGACTTTTTACTTTTTCATAAAATAACTGAACAACTTTATACCCTGTTTCATCTTCCAAAAACTGTTTGGCATCCTCATCGTAATGGAAGTCATCTATAAAGAAAGGTTTTGCCCTTTCCTCTATATCCATAAGGGTTTCTAAACTGTCTCTAATAACCTCCATAACCTTTTTATAGTAATCAAAATCTGCTTTATATCCAAAGCTTTCAAAAAATGGTATAGCTCTCTTTGTAAGGTCATCAATATCAAGAATTTCTCTTATATAAACACCGTTTAGCCATTTAAGCTTTGCCCTGTCAAAAACAGCAGGAGCATTGTGAACGTCTTCTATATCAAACTCTTTTATTATTTCCTCTTTACTGACAACCTCTGTATCTTTTTTCGGATGCCACCCAAGTAAAGCAAGACCGTTAAACATTGCCTCTGATACGTATCCATCATCTCTGAAAGCTCTAACTGATACAGCTCCATGTCTTTTTGAAAGTTTACTCCTGTCTTCTCCAAGTATTATAGGTAAGTGGGCAAACTGTGGTTCTTTAAAACCTAATGCTCTGTATATAAGTATCTGTTTTGGAGTATTTGATAGATGGTCTTCTCCCCTTATAACATGGGTTATTTCCATAAGGGCATCATCAACAACAACCACAAAGTTATAAACAGGAGAACCATCAGAACGAACAATAACAAAATCACCAAATTCATCAACGTTAATTTCAACAGTACCTTTTATTAAATCATTAAACACAATATTTTCCCCATCTGGAACTCTAAAACGCCATACATATGGCTTTCCTTCAGCTATAAGCTTGTTTATCTCTTCTTCTGATAGGTTTCTACATTTTCCACTGTACCTTGGAGGTCTTCCTTCAGCTAAAGCTTTTTTTCTTTCTTCTTCAAGCTCTTCAGGGGTACAGAAACATCTGTATATATGACCACTTTCCTGAAGTTTTTTAACATATTCGTTGTATATCTCTGTTCTTTCTGACTGCCTGTAAGGTCCATAATTTCCTCCAACATCAGGACCTTCGTCCCACTCTATCCCAAGCCATTTTAAATCATCAATAATCATCTCTTCATACTCTTTTTTGGAACGTTCTTTATCTGTATCTTCTATTCTCAAAACAAGCTTTCCACCTGTATGCCTTGCATATATGTAGTTGAAAAGGGCTGTTCTTGCGTTTCCAAGGTGAAGATATCCTGTTGGACTTGGGGCAAATCTAACTCTTACCAAAACCTTTCCTCCTGTATTTTAATGATTTTAACCAATAGAAAATATAACATAAATCTGATTTATAACATTGTTATATCTGAAATTTTTAATATTAATAAAAAAAATTGCCGATTACTATTTAATAGAAATTTTCTCTAATGAGGGTCAGTAATGCTTAGATGGATAGAAAGCAACATAGCTGGAAGCAGGGCTCCTGAGCCAGAGGAGTTAAAGCTGTGGAAAGAAAATGATATTTATGCAGTGATAAACCTTTTAGGAGGAGATTACGGGAACTTTATAGCAGAAAAACAGAAAGAAGAGGGATTTGAGGTAATAAGAATACCGTTTTCAATGTCAGACCCTATCCCTGAGGAAGATTTTTTAGCAGTCTACCAGTATATAGACCAGCTAAAGAAAGAAGGAAAAAAAGTTGTAGTTCACTGTAAGTACGGTCAGGCAAGAAGTGGGACTTTTTTAGCTGGTTATCTTATTTATTCAGGTAAATCTTACGAAGAAGCCCTTAACACTGTTATGTCAAAAGGATTTTTCCCCCACACAGATTACCAGATTGAGTTTTTAAAAAAATTAGCAGAGAAGAAAGCTTTTAAGTGATGGTTGATGTAAGGAAGCTGAGAAAAACTTATATTATTTTTAAAGAAGAAAACAGACAGTTAAACGCTGATTTTTTTGAAGGAAAGGAAAAACAGTCAGAAGATATTCAGGAAAAGTACTTCTTAAGGGGATGTAAACATACAGTAGAAAAACATTATTCAGAAGCTATAAAGTGGTTTCAGCTTGTTGATGATAATGATTCCACAATAATGATACTCCTTAACGCCTATAAACTTGGAGACTTTTTCCTTTTTTCCCAGTACTACACAGAAGAATTAGACAAAGGTAATATGTTCAAAAGGTTAGGTATACAGGTTTTTTTAAAGGAAGGGGAAAGAGAAAAGACTGTCAGCAAAAGTGTTCTAAAGGAAATGTATACATTATTAAAAAACTGATTATCCTGAGGGGGTTTGCTATGCAGATGATAGAAACAGATAAAGCTCCAAAGGCGATTGGTCCTTATTCCCAGGCAGTTAAGTATGAAAATCTTCTTTTTTTATCAGGACAGATAGCAATTGACCCGGAAACCCAAGAGCTTATAAAAGGAGATGTGAAAGAGCAGACTAAAAGGATAATGGAAAATATAAAGGCTATCCTTGAAGAAGCAGGTTTAACAATCAACCATATAGTAAAAACTACCATCTATCTAAAAAACATCAATGACTTTCCAGCTGTAAACGAAGTTTATGGAAGCTATTTCAGTGATTACAAACCTGCAAGGTCTACAGTGGAAGTTTCAAATCTCCCTAAAGATGCCCTTGTTGAGATAGAAGTTATCGCAGGATTATAAAAAAAAGAAAAGCAAGTGGCTTTCCGCCACTTTTTTTTATGTTTTGATCCACTCTCCCCCTTACCCTCTGTGTTTTTTGTTTATGATACAAAACTATCTCTAAAATATTTATGATATTAGTTAGTATTTACTAAAAACACCTTAAACAAAGGCTGAAAAAAATATTGTAAAATTTTTCTGTTGTTTTTATTTCAGGAGGTTATAATTATGAAAAAAATATACATGCTTTTTTTAAGCTTTGTACTTCTTATGAGCTGTAATAATGATACCCGCAAAATAAAAACAAATCTTATAACTGCTCAGGAGCTTATAACAGTTCCTTCAGATGTAATGAAAAATATCCTTGATTCTAAAAATATACCCCATGGGAACTACGTATTTGGATACAAAGCGTACAAAATCGTTTACCAGACTGTAGATGATTCTGGTAATCCTGTTAAAGCTTCAGGACTTCTGACAGTACCTATACCTCCTGATAATTTACCAAAAAAAGAACTTTACTCTTTTCCTGTTGTTCTAAACGAACATGGAACGATATTCCTTGATAATGATGCACCAAGCTATAACTACCAGCCTGGGGAAAGCTCAACATTCTCTGTTTTATCCCTTTTTACAGGAATATACGGTTTTGCTACAGTTATGCCAGATTATATTGGATACGGGACATCAAACAATCATTACCATCCTTATCTGATAAAAAATTCCCTTGCAAAATCATCAATAGATATGCTGAAGGCTGTTATAGATTTCAGTGAAAATAACCATATAAATATGAAAAGAGATGTTTTTATCACCGGATACTCTGAAGGTGGATATGCCGCAATGGCAACAGCTGAGATGCTCCAAAAGGAACCAGACTTTAGAATTCATGTAAAAGCTGCAGCACCCCTTGATGGTGTATACGACCTTGAGACTATAGGTATTGGTATTGCAGCTTCAAATGATATGATTTACCCTCCATTCGTGGCTTTTATAGCCTATTCTTACACAGAGACATACCCTAAAGATGTTGTTAGAAACCAGCTTGTACAGGAACCATTTGCTTCTCTACTCCCATCTCTTTTTGATGGAACAAAATCAGGAGCTGAAATATACCCACATCTAACAACGAAAGTAAAAGAGTTTTTTAATCCTGTATACCTTGCTGATTTCTTAACTAATGAAAATAACCCATTTAGAACAAAACTAAGGGAAAACAACACTGATAACTGGGCTCCATCTTTTCCATTAAGGATAGTCCACTGTGGACATGACGATATCTTACCTTACACCCTTGCACAGATTTCTTATAACAGAATGTTATCCCTTGGAGCTACTGATATTCAACTTGTAGACCCAGAGGATGTATTTGGGAATCCATCAGGATGGGGACACAGGGAATGTGCCCCTTATGCTTATCAGATAGCAGCTAAATGGTTCTGTGAACTAACATATGGAGCAGATAAGTGTAACCAATAACGCTTTTTAGGTCTTACTTTTTAATGGGAAAAAAAGAAAGAACAATTCTTCTAATCAATCTTATAACCTTTTTCCTTTCTATCTCTTACGAAACTGTTTTTACTGTTCTTCCTTTCTATCTAACAACTGTCTTAGGCACATCTATGTTTGTGATTGGTATTATTGAAGGTGGATATGACCTTATAGCGAACTTTGTAAAGATATTCTCTGGGTACTGGTCTGACTTTATAAAAAAGAAACGTTTCTTATTTACCGCTGTATCTTTTTCCCTTATCAGTAAAATTTACTTTGTCTCTGGTAAAAAATGGGGAGATGTTTTAATTGCAACTTCTCTGGAGGCTTTTTCTGAAGGCATAATTACCCCTGTAAATGATACTTATCTTTCCTCAGGGGATAAAAACAGGTTAGGAAGGATTTTTGGTATTAACAGAGCATTTGAAAACATCGGAGCCTTTCTTGGCATTTTAATAGCTCTTATTTTTACCTGGTTCTTCCTTGATAGGGTGTCTTATAGAAATTACTTTCTTATATCTATTATTCCTGTTATTTTTGCTTTTTTTCTTATCTTTTTCATACCTTCAGAAAAAAAAGAGAAAAAAAGATACTCTATGCCTATAGTATCCTGGGAAAGTTTTTTCCCTAAGTATATAGCTCTGTTTCTACTTTTATCTATTGTTGATTTTGGATATTCTTTTTATATACTCAGAACCTACAGTCAGATTAACAGCGAAGCAGTTACGATACTTTTTTATCTTATTTTTACTGTAATGGTTGGACTTGCTTCTCTACAGGCAGGAAAGATATTTGACAGAATTGGTGAGAAAAGATTTTTACTCACAACAGCTTTTCTTTTCCTTATAAGTCATTTTCTTATGATAGTTTTCCCTGCAGGAGGGTTCTTTACTTTTGCCTTTGCTGATGCATTTCTTGATATAGGAATATGGGCTACAGTTGGTAAAAAGATAAGATTTAGAAAAGGATTTGTTTTTGGGACATACCATTTTACTGTGGGATTTGCTTCTTTAATATCTGGTATGATTGCTGGTTATTTATGGGATACTGTAAGTCCAGAATCTCCATTTTTTCTTGGAATGGTTATTTCAGCTTTGACATATATTATTATTAATAAGTATTTTTGAGGAAAATATTGGGAACAGTAAAAAAAATCTTAAAACTTGACAAAGAAGAAAGAAAATACCCTGATGTTCACCCGTTTACTGTTGTAAAAAAGAAAAGAAATAAAACAAGGAGTTTTCTTTTTTTCCTTATAATACTCACTGTTTTAGTGTATTCGTATATTTTTTATATGGAGTTCATAAAAAGTAAAAAAAATGTTGTTAAAAATGAGTTGGATACCAGAATTTTAAAATCACAGGTTGAAAAAGAAGTCCTAAATTCTGTAAAAAGTATAAAAATACCCCAAAAAAAACATAAAAAAGAAACTATAGACGATATATTTAAAAAAGCTGTTAAATCTTACAGCAGTGGAAACTACAACGAAGCCCTGTATTATGTAAGACTGATATTAGACAAAAAAGAGTTCATACCTGCTGTTATACTCAAAGCAAAAATCTTAAAAAAAGAAGGCTTCAGGGATAGGGCAAGAGCAATTCTTGAAGAAGCATACTACAGATATCCAGAAAATAAAGATATACTCCTTGAGCTTGCATCTATATACGAAGAGGAAGGAGCTTTAATCATTGCAAAGGATATGTATAAAACATTAAGTGAAAACGGATATATAGAAGGAGAAATAGGTCTTGCGAGAATATACGAAAAGTCAGGAGAAAGGGAAAAAGCTCTTTCTATTTATAGAAAGCTCTATGAAAATCCTAACTTACCTGAAAAGATAAGAAAGAAAGTAGAAAAGAAAATAATACTTCTGGAGAAGTGAAAATGCATCTTCTTGAAAATACATTTTCTATACTTATTAATAATAACTTCAGAATAACATGGATAAGCAAAGACTTTGCTAATTTTTTAGGATATGAAAGGGAAGATATTATAGGTGAACACCTGGATTTTATAACTGATGAGAATATAAAAGATAAAATCTCCCATACAAAATTTTTCGGTGCAGTAAAAGACAGTTCTTCAGGTATCACAACAGGAATATTTGATACAACAAAGCTTATTGACAGTAATGGTAATGTTCAGGGGTACCTTATACAGTTTTACTTTTACGACAGACAGATAGAGACAGAGGATTTTATAGTTTTTAATACACAAAACATAAAGATGAAAAAACTTTTGGAAAAGGCTTCATTAGTAGCCCAGTCTGATGTTTCTGTTCTTATCTCCGGTGAAACAGGTACCGGTAAATCAAGGCTTGCAAGGTGGATACACATAAACAGTCCAAGGGTTGCATTTCCATTTGTGAAGGTAAACTGCTCAGCAATTCCAGATACCCTTTTTGAAAGTGAACTTTTTGGTTATGAGAAGGGAGCTTTTACAGGGGCAAATAAAGATAAACCAGGAAAAGTAGAAATGGCAGATAATGGAACGTTATTTTTAGATGAGGTTGGGGATTTATCCCCAACTTCCCAGGCAAAACTACTTGTTTTTGTTGATACAAAAGAGTTTGAAAGACTTGGAGCAAACAAACCAAGAAAAGCAAACGTAAGAATAATATCTGCAACAAACAAAGACCTTCTAAATGAAGTTAAAAGTGGGAAGTTTAGAAAAGACCTTTACTACAGGATAGCAATAATAAAAATAAAAATTCCTCCCCTTAGAGAAAGAAAAGAGGATATACCTTTGATTGTTAACAGCTTTTTACACAAAAAGAGAAAAAGAATAACAAAAAGAGCTATGGAAATGCTCATTGAGAGGGAATGGTATGGAAACATAAGGGAGTTAAGGGCTGTTTTAGAATCAGCTTCAATACTTGCTTATGATAAAGACATTCTTGATATAGAGCATTTTATAGAGGAGTTAGATGACTTTAGCGATATTCACTCAGACAAAGATATAGAAGAAATTCTCCCTGAAGAGGTTATTTTTGATGAAAAAGAAAGGATAAAAACAGCTCTTGAAAAAACAAAAGGGAACAGGAAGAAGGCTGCTGAACTTCTTGGAATAAGTATAGCTACCTTATGGAGAAAGATGAAAAAGTACAACTTAGATTTCAAATAATCAGGTGATAATTATACTAATCCTCAGTTTTTTAGACACTCCCACAGACTAAACCTTTTCAAAATCAGCCTTTATAATATTTTTCTCTTTTTCACTAAAACAGATACCAATTAGATAAATCTCTTTATATTTATCTTTATATTTTTCGTAGTATCTTCTTTCTTTTATCTGCTGTAATGCATTACATAGGCTTTCTTCATCTTTTATCACTTTAAACTCAAATATATAAACTTTATCGTTTAATATTGCTGTTAAATCCATTCTACCTTTGTTTGTTATATCCTCCGCTATCGTATGCAAGCCTATACTTTGCAAGTATATATAAAACACTGATGCATAAAATCCTTCATATCCTTTTATATGCTGTAGATATGTATATGGTATTGATGCATATATCCTTTTGTAAGTTTGTATCAATTTTTGTATGTCTGCATTTAAAAGTGAGTTATACAAATCAAGTTTAAAAGGTGTTGGATTTTCTCCAACTAAGTAATCTATTATCACATCACTAAAGCTTATTTTTACCTCTTTATTAGGAAACCCAAGCTTATACTGACTGCCAAATGGTGTTTGTATTACCTCTTTTATTGTTAAATATCCTGCCTGAAACAGCAAAACTTCCACATCTATTTTTTCTATATCAAACACATCAAGGAGTTTTTTATCAA
>CAZOTZ010000007.1:0-31176 GCA_964582875.1 uncultured Aquificales bacterium
CCTCCTTTTATAAGCTTCCTACCAAGCCTTTTTACCATTTCTTCGTCTTTGCCAGGGGCTCTTCCAGCCCTTGTCAGGTATCCTCCAGCCATTAAACAGTTTGCTATTTCCATTGCAGTATCGTGGTACTCACCTAAGTTCTGTTCCCTTCCACCACACAATCTTATCTCAGATTCAGGATTAAAAATTTTAAACAAAGCAACTATTTTTAAGCATTTTTCAGGGGTAAGTCTATTTGAGTTTTCAAGGGGAGTACCTGGTATAGGTATTAAAAAGTTTAACGGTATAGAATCTACACCTAAATTTCTATAAGTCATCGCAAGGTCTACAATATCTTCGTCTGTTTCCCCTAAACCAAAAATCCCCCCTGTACAGGTAGATAAACCAACTTCTTGAATATTCTTTATCGTTTCATACCTTTCTCTCCACGGATGGGTTGTTACTATATTTGAAAAAAATCTTTCCGACGTTTCAAGGTTATGATTTACCCTTTCAACACCAGCATCTTTTAGTTTTTTTAAAGCTTCTTTATCTATAGAACCAAGGGAGACACATACCTTAACAGGATATTTCTTTTTAATCTCTTTTACAGCTTCAGCTATCTTTTCTACCTCTTCTTCAGTTGCTCTCCTCCCGCTTGTAACAATGCAGTACCTGTTTGCATTTATAGAGACCGCTTTTTCAGCTCCTTCAAGAAGTTCTTTTTTAGAAACAAGTGGATAGGCATTTATCGGTGTAGGATACTTTGAAGACTGGGCACAAAAAGAACAGTCTTCACTACACGCACCATTTTTTGCATTTATAAGAGAGCAGAACTCAACCTCATTTTTAAAAACGGCTTCTCTTATCCTTTTTGTTTCTTCTATTAAATCATTAATAAATTCGTCAGGGATAGAAAGGATAAACAGACCTTCCTCTTTTGTTATTTCTTTACCAGACAGAGATTTATCTACAATTTCCTTGATTTTTTCCTTCATGTCAACCTCGTTAACTATAGTTTGAGAGATAGTTTACCATAAAAGAAGAAAAAACTTCTGCAAAGCTAAGTTATTATTAAAAAACAATCAGGCTGTGGTTTTTAAATTCTCAAGGAAATCTTTATGGGCTTTTTCCCATACTTTTATGGCTTCCTTAGACTCTCCAACAGTTGGAACAAGAGCAATCCGGAAGTAGTCAGAAACACAGCTACCATCTTTTATTTCTAATCCTGAACAGAAGTTCTCACCAGGGGAAACAACAATTCCATACCTTAACAGATGTAAAGCATAATCTTTTCCTGAAAAACCTTCAGGAGCTTTAATCCATATGTAAAAGCTTGCCTGTGGATACAAATACTCAAGACCTATTCTGTCTAAAAATGATATAAAAATGTCCCTTTTTTCCTTGAATATTTTCCTTCTTTCTTCTACATGTTTTTCATCAGACCAGGCAGCAATTGCTGCAGACTGGATGAAATCAGGACTTGCGACCCCAAATGAAGCTCTGTACTTCCTGTATTCTGTTATTAACTTACTATCCCCTGCAACAAATCCACTTCTATAACCTGTCATTCCACTTCTTTTTGAAAGGGAATGAAAAACAACTACCCCTTCTTTACCTACCTGAAGAGCAGAAGGAGGTTTATTTTCTTCGTTAAAATAAAGCTCTGTATAACATTCATCAGAGCAAAGGATTATATCGTATTCCCTGCATATACTGTAAACATCTTCAAAATAGCTTTTTGGAGCTGTAGCCCCTGTAGGATTATGGGGATAGTTTATCCAGACTATTTTTGTTTCTTCTAATATAGATTTATCCAATCTGTCTAATCTAAGTAAGAAGTTATCTTCCTCTTTTAGTTTAACAGGGTAAGGTTCGCCGTTCGCAAATAAAGTTCCCCTTTCATAGACAGGGTAAGCAGGTGTCCCAAATATAACCTTCTTTTTATCTTCTTCTTCATCTATAAAAACCAGTGGAAAGTGGAAAATAGCCTCTTTTGAGCCTGCAGATGGTATTATTTCACTTTTATAATCAAGTTCTACCCCAAATCTTTTTTTAAACCATACTGATATAGTTTTTCTTAATTCTTCTTTTCCATAAACAGACGGATACTGACTTACTTCAGGAACAGCTTCTATTAAAGCTTTTCTTATTTTTTCATCTGTTGGCTCTTTTGGGTCACCTGTTCCAAAATCAAATATCTTTATACCTTTTTCTTTTAGCTGGGCTTTTATCTTATTCAGTTCTTCCATAGGATAAGGTCTTAAACTTTTTAAAATTCTGTTCATCTTTTTACACCTTCTTAAAGTTTGCTTCCCTTTTCCACACCTCTTTTTATTTTTGCTCCAAGCATTTTTAGTTTTGTATCTATATCCTCATATCCCCTATCAAGATGATAGATATCGTAAATCCTTGTTGTCCCTTCTGCTATAAGTCCAGCAATCACCATAGCTGCACTTGCCCTGAGGTCGGTAGCTTTTACTTCTGCTCCAGATAGTTTATCTACACCATTTATGATAGCTGTTCTCCCTTCTATTTTAATATCTGCTCCAAGTCTTTTTAGCTCTGGCACATGCATAAACCTGTTTTCAAATATGTTTTCTTTTATTTTTGACTGCCCTTTAACTACAGAAAGAAGCGTCATAAACTGTGCCTGAAGGTCTGTTGGGAACAAAGGGTACTCCTTTGTTTCAATAAAGACAGGTTTTAAGTTTCTTTCTTTTTTTATATAAACTTCGTCTTTACCTAATGGAATTACATGGATACCTATCTTCCTTAAAGTATAATTTACATAATCAAGATATTCATTTGGATAATTTTTGATAACTATCTTTCCATCAAAAAGAGCAGATAAAACTGCAAATGTTCCTGCTTCAATTCTGTCAGGGATAATCCTGTGCACTGTTCCTTTTAACCTTTTTACCCCTTTTACAACAATAGTAGAAGTTCCTTCTCCTTTTATATCAGCTCCCATCTTCTTCAACATTTTTGCAAGGTCAACAACTTCTGGCTCTTTTGCTGCATTGTTTATCACTGTTGTTCCTTCTGCAAGAACAGCAGCCATCATTATATTTTCAGTTCCTGTAACGGTTATCTTATCAAAGTTTATTTCTGTTCCCTTTAATCCACTGTTCGCCCTTGCTATTATATAACCATGCTCAACCTTTATATCAGCACCCATTTTCTCAAGGGCTTTCAAGTGGAGGTCAACAGGTCTTGTTCCTATTGAACAGCCTCCTGGAAGGGAAACTTTTGCATATTTGAACCTTGAGAGCATAGGACCTAAAACAAGAATTGAGGCTCTCATTTTACTTACAAGCTCATAAGGAGCCTGAAGGGAATTGATAGTACTGAGTTTAAATGAGTATGTTCCGTTTCCTATTTTCTTTATATCTGAACCTATAAACTTCAGGAGTTTTTCCATTGTAAAAACATCTAAAAGTGAAGGTAGGTTCTCTAAAATCACCTCTTCATCTGTTAGAAGTGTTGCTGCCATATTTGGTAAAGCTGAGTTTTTAGCGCCGGATATCTCAACTGTACCTGAAAGCTGATAACCACCTTCAATCTCTAAATACTCCCTTAACTCTAAATCCTGTTTAATCATCTTTTTTCTCCTATTATTACTCTGTCTAAACTCTGTAAATCTTTAAAAATTTTTACTTTGAAGCCCTCTTTTTCTAAAATATTTTTAACTTTTTCTCCCTGTGAGTATCCTATCTCAAAGGCAAAAAAACCATTTTCTTTTAAAAGATTTTTACCTTCTGATACAATCCTTTCGTAAAACTCTACTCCTTCTTTACCTGCAACAAGAGCTTCTTTCGGTTCCTTTTTAACCTCTTTTGACAAAGACCTGTACTCTTCTTCAGATATGTACGGAGGATTTGAAACAATGAAATCAAATCTGATTTTAGCAGGAATTTTTTCAAAAAGATTACTTTTTAATAAGATTAGTCTGTTAATGACCCTATGCTTTATAGCATTCCTTGCTGTTATCTGGATTGCTTTTTCTGAAATATCAACAGCATACATTTTCAGTTTTTCTCTGTTTTTTAAAAGAGATATTGAAATAATTCCTGAACCTGCCCCTATCTCAAGACCTAAAAAATGTTTTTCTTCTGGTATTTTTTTCAGAACTTCTTCAACTAAAATCTCTGTCTCAGGTCTTGGTACAAGGACTCCTTCCTCTATATCAAACTCAAGTCCGTAAAAACTCTTTTTTCCTGTCAAATAGGCTACAGGAAAACCTTCAGCTCTTTTTTTTATAAGTAAAAAAAACTTCTCTTCTATCTCTCCTGGAAGCTCTTTCTGTCTATCTGTTATAAGTTTCCATCTTGGAATTTTAAGGAGGTGTGAAAGGATTAACTGACTATCTGTGATTGGGGTTGTAATACCTGATTTTCTAAGGAAATCAGAAGCTTTCTTAAGTGCCTCTCCTATTTTCAAGACCCTTTCCAGTTTACTTTGTAATTTCAGTGCCTATCCCCTGTGTTGTGAAAATCTCAAGTAAAACACAGTGAGGCACCCTCCCATCAAGTATATGAGCTTTTTTGACCCCTTGCTCTAAAGCTTCAACACATGCTTTCACTTTAGGTATCATTCCCCCTTTTATAATACCTGTTTCTATCATTCTGTTTATCTCTTCAACAGAAACAGAAGAAACTGTTTTTCCTTCTTTATCTTTTAACCCTTCTATATCTGTCAAAAAGATAACTTTTTCAGCTTTTAATGCTCCTGCAATTGCTGAAGCAACAAAATCAGCATTTATGTTGTATGCATTTCCTTCATTATCAAATCCAATTGGAGCTACAACCGGTATGTAATTGTCCTCCTCAAGATGTTTTAGAATTTGAATATCAACAAAATCAACTTCTCCAACATGTCCTAAATCTAAAAGTTCAGTTGGAACAAAGTCTCCTATTTTTTTAAAGTACTCTTCAACATCAAGTTTCTTCGCCTTTATCAGACCTCCATCTTTTCCAGTCAGCCCAACAGCTCTAATATGTCCCCCTGCATACTTGTTTATAAGCATCACAATACTTTTATTTACAAGACCCCCAAGAACCATTTCAACAACTTCCATTGTTTCCTTGTCTGTCACCCTTAAGCCACCAACAAACTTTGACTCAAGTCCCATTCTTTTTAGAACTTCCCCTATCTGGGGACCTCCTCCGTGGACTATAACAGGGTTTATACCTATGTATTTAAGAAGAAGTATATCCTGGGCAAAAGCAGTTTTAAGGTCTGCTTTTGCCATAGCATTACCACCGTACTTTATTACAAAAGTTTTACCTCTAAACTTAGTGATAAAAGGAAGGGCTTCCATTAAGGTTTCTGCTTTTTCTACAAGCCTTTCCATTTTTAACCTTCTGATTTTTCTTCTTCCTGGTAGTAATTTGCTATGGCAGTTTTTAGAACCTTTATCATAGTTCCTTCTGAGACTTTAAGGGTAACTGTTTTATCTGAAATACTTTTTATCTCTCCTATAATTCCACCAGATGTTATAACCTTATCTCCTTTTTTCAGATTTTTTAAGAACTCTTCATGCTTTTTTCTTTGTTGTTGTTGTGGTCTGTAGAGTAAAAAGTAAAATATAGCTATAAGAAGTATCATCCAGACAAAAGCACTTATTAAACTTTCTGTTCCTCCTTGCATTGTATCCTCCAGAAAATATTTTCAATATCTTATCACAATTGATTATTTCTATTTCCGGTTCTATAATGTTAGTAAACACTAACTCGTTCCATCTTACCCAAAACTCCTGATGCCTCTTCCTGCGCTTTTTCAGGGGGGCGCCCTTTTTGATTTTTTATATAGAAGGAATTGATAAAAAAGGAAGGGACAGATGCCCTTCCTGAGAGGAGATTAAAACAAAAAGCCTGCCTCTATGCCTGCTGATACCCTGTTGTCTTTTTTAAAACCATCATCATCAATGAAGCCTTTTTCATCAGTGTTTACATAAGCGATTTCAGCTCTCAGGTATGTGTTTTTAGTTGGTTTCCATGTTGGTGTAATAGTGAATGACCATGCGTTATCACCTGCAACACCATATATTTCACTACTTCCTTCACTTATGTACTCAATTCTTACAGGAACAGAAACAGTATCAGTTATATTAGGTATTACGTAAAGTGCAGCTCCCCATGCTGAGTCATCTTTTCCATCTTCCTTAGCTGAATCATCTAACCACTGGTAATCTGCGTTAAGTGCAACCTGAATACCTGCAATTTCTGTTGAAAGAACAAGGTCAATAAGGTTTTTGTTTGCTGCATAATCAAAGTAAGAAATAGCATAATCAATTCCGTTGAAAGAACCTAAAGAACCAACTGCAAAGGAATCTGTTCCATCCTGAGTATACTCAGCATAAACATCCATTCCTTCCATTACAGTGTAAGTAAGTCTTGCTCCAGGATAAGTTACAGGTTGTCCCCACCAGACAAGACCGTAATGGTAGTTAGGGTTGTTAAATGTATCGTAAAGTTCGTATCCTACATTTGTTAAAAGTTTACCTGCACTGATTGTAAGATTATCAACTGGAGCAATATTTACATAAGCGTATTCAACTTCAAAACCTTCAGCTGAAGGTTTTGGGTCAAGGAGGTCTGGAAGTATAGCTTCCCCTATCCCTGCTTCAAATGTTATAGCTGAATTTACTTTAGCTGCGAGGTCAATATCAAAGTTTGTAACAGAAAAGTAATCGTTATTTGCGTTTTTACCTATGTTGGTAGTATAAAAGTAAGCAGCTGTTACACCACCTGACATTTCAATATCAGAATTTGCAACAGTTATGCTCCCTGCATTTGCAGCGCTAAAGGTTAAAAGTCCTACTGCTGCCAGTAATAAGAATTTTTTCATTACCTTAACCTCCTTTAATGATTTACTAATATTCTAATATAAAAATGATATTAAGAGGGGATTATCCCCTCTATTTTACATATTGAAACCTCTCTCACCGTGAACTTCTTCATCAAGTCCAATTGTTTCTGTTTCTTCATCTACCCTTGCACCGCCAGTTAAGAGAGAAGAAACAAAGTAAAGTATAACAGTCATTACAGCTGTAAATACTATGGTAAATAGAACTGACTCTATCTGAACAATAATCTGTCCCATTCTGTCTCCATTTTGGAGAGGTGAACCATCCCATGCAAGGGATTGTAAAGCAAAAAATCCTGTTGCTATAGCTCCCCATATTCCAGCCAGTCCATGAACACCAAAAGCATCAAGGGAGTCATCATAACCAAGGGCTTTCTTAAGAACAAACACTCCAAACCATCCTACTATACCAGCAACAAAACCTATTATTAATGCTCCTTTTGCATCAACAAATCCAGCAGCTGGAGTAATAGCAACAAGACCTGCAACAGCACCAGAAGCAGCACCTAAAAGGGTTGGTTTTTTAGCAGTAATCCATTCCATTAAAACCCATGAAATAACAGCTGTAGCTGTTGCAAGGTTAGTAGTAAGTAAAGCAACCCCTGCCACTTCATTTGCTCCAAAAGCTGAACCTGCGTTAAATCCGAACCATCCAAACCATAAAAGACCTGCTCCTAAAGCTGTTAAAACAACTGAAGATGGAAGGATTGCTGTTTTCTGGTAATCTTTTCTTTTTCCAAGTAATAAAGCAAGAACTAAACCAGTTACCCCTGCGTTAATGTGAACAACTGTTCCACCTGCAAAGTCTAAAGCTCCTGCATCAAATAAAAATCCACCACCCCAAACAGTGTGGGCAATTGGAGAATAAACAAAAGTTATCCATAAAATAACAAACACTAACCATGTGGAAAACTTCATCCTTTCAATGACAGCACCAGCAGCTAAAGCGATTGTTATAGCTGCAAATGTTGACTGGAATGTTGCAAAAACCCACTCAGGATAAGTACCAGACAGGTCTTTATAACTTACACCGTTCATTAAAAACTTACTTAATCCACCAATTATTGCATCTAAACCTTTAGGTCCATCAGTGAACGCTAAAGAGTATCCCCATAAAAACCACACAACAATAGCAATAGCATAAGCCATCAGTACCATCATTACAGTGTTAACCATATTTTTGAACCTTGTCATACCACCGTAGAAAAGAATAAGACCCCCAACTGTCATTAAAACAACAAAAGCAGTAGCAGTAATCATCCATGCAGTATCACCGGTATCAAGCTTAGCTTCATCTGCAAAAGCTAAAACCGGTGCCAGCAGCATAGAAAGCAGGCTTAAATACTTTAACCTCATTACTAAAACCTCCTGAAGATTTATTTTATTTTTTAAAGGGCTTCTACTCCTCTTTCTCCTGTCCTGATTCTAATAGCATCTTCAACAGGTATTATAAAAATCTTACCATCACCTACCTTTCCTGTCCTTGTTGAGTTTATTATCGCTTCAACTATTTTTTCTACCATTGAATCATCTACCACAAGTTCTATTTTTATTTTCGGAAGAAAGTCAATAACATATTCTGCACCTCTGTAAAGTTCAGTATGCCCTTTTTGTCTACCAAATCCTTTAACTTCTGTAACAGTTATACCAAATGTTCCTATTTCAGAAATAGCTTCTTTAACATCATCAAGTTTAAAAGGGCGTATTATAGCCTCTATTTTTTTCATGGCTCTATACCTCCTGAAGGCTTTGACTCAGCCGTTGCAAATAATATACCAATATTTATTTATAGAAAAATCAATCACTTGGGTTAAAGTAAAGAAAAGGAAGTTTAAAATCAAGTGCCTAAGATTTGGTCAATGAATTTTAAGAAGAACATAAATTGTGCAAAAACAAAAAAAGCCCCCTTTAAAGGGGGCTTTGTAAGTAGGATTATTGTTTATCTTAGAAGCCCATATCTCCCATTCCTTCCATACCAGGAGCAGGTGTTTTCTCCTCTTTTTCTGGGATTTCAGCAACAAGAGCTTCAGCTGTTAGCATTGTTCCTGCTACAGAAGCAGCGTTCTGTATAGCTGTTCTCACAACTTTTGTAGGGTCTATGATTCCAGCTTCTAACATATCTACGTATTCACCAGTTGCAGCGTTAAATCCGTAGTTTTTGTTATCAGAAGCTTTCACTTTTTCTATTACAACAGAACCTTCAAATCCTGCGTTTGTAGCTATTTGTTTTAGAGGAACTTCACAGGCTTTTCTTACTATATCTATTCCCCATTTTTTGTCTTTGTTTTCTTCCTCTATATCACAGAGAGCTCTTGAAGCTCTTAAAAGTGCTACACCTCCACCTGGAACTATTCCTTCCTCTACAGCTGCTTTTGTTGCGTGAACTGCGTCATCTACTCTATCTTTTTTCTCTTTCATTTCAGCTTCAGTAGCAGCTCCAACTTTTATAATTGCAACACCACCTGAGAGTTTAGCAAGTCTTTCTTGAAGTTTTTCTCTATCGTATTCTGAAGTAGTTGTTTCTATTTGTTTTTTGATTTGTTCAATTCTTGCTTTTATATCTTCAGGGTTTCCTTTTCCACCTACAATTGTTGTGTTGTCTTTGTCAACAACAACTTTGTCAGCCTGACCAAGCATATCAAGGTCTACATTTTCTAACTTAATTCCAAGGTCTTCTGTTATAGCCTGACCACCTGTGAGTATAGCTATATCCTGGAGCATAGCTTTTCTTCTTTCTCCAAAACCAGGAGCCTTCACAGCACATACTTTTAGAACACCTTTTATGTTGTTTACAACGAGTGTAGCTAATGCTTCTCCTTCAACATCTTCAGCGATTATGAGAAGTGGTCTGTTTGTTTGAACAACTTTTTCAAGAACTGGAAGAAGTTCTCTTATATTAGAGATTTTCTTTTCGTAAATGAGGATGTATGGATTTTCAAGAACAGCTTCCATTTTTTCTGGATTTGTTACAAAGTATGGTGAAAGGTATCCTCTATCAAATTGCATACCTTCTGTTGTTTCAAGGACTGTTTCAGCTCCTTTAGCTTCCTCAACAGTTATAACACCATCTTTTCCAACTTTTTCCATTGCATCAGCTATTATTTTTCCGATTTCTGGGTCGTTGTTAGCTGAGATTGTAGCAACCTGCTCTATTTCTGTTCTTCCACTTACTTCTTTAGACATTTTCTTGAGTTCTTCTACTACAACCTTGACAGCTTCATCTATACCTCTTTTTACATATACAGGGTTTGCTCCTGAAGCTATTGCTTTAAGACCTTCTGTGTATATAGCCTGAGTTAAAATTGTAGCAGTTGTTGTTCCATCACCAGCTACATCAGCTGTTTTAGATGCAACTTCTTTTACAAGCTGAGCAGCCATATTTTCTAATGGGTCTGATAGTTCTATTTCTTTAGCAACAGAAACACCGTCTTTTGTTACGTTTGGAGAACCCCATTTTTTCTCTAATATAACTTCTCTTCCTCTTGGTCCAAGAGTTACTTTTACAGCGTTAGCAAGTTTATCAACTCCTGCTTTGAGTTTTGCCCTTGCCTCCTCTCCGTAGATAATCATTTTTCCTGCCATTTATGTCACCTCCTTTTATTTTTTTCTTAATTACTCAATAACTGCTAAAATATCATCTTCTCTAAGAACAATAAGTTCTTCACCATCTACAACAAACTCATTTCCTGCATACTTGCTGTAGATAACTTTATCTCCAACTTTTACTTTAAGAGGTTTTATTTCCCCGTTTTCTAAGAGTCTTCCTTCACCTACAGCAATAACTTCTCCTTCTGAAGGTTTTTCTTTTGCTGTATCTGGAATGATAATTCCTGATGGAGTTTTTTCTTCAGCTTCCTCTGCTGGTTTTACCACAACTCTATCGTAGAGTGGTTTGATAGTCGCCATCCTGCTCTACCTCCTTTTTACTTTTTATTTTCTATAAAACATTATATTCTGGATTTTGAAAAAATGCAATAGTTTTATATATAAAATATGCTTTAAACTGACTAAGATTTTTAAAGAAAAACAGGGATTTCAACAGGTGTTGTTTTTTTAAAACCTAAAATGATGAAAAGATTAGATTTAGATTATTGCAATAATATCAGTACATATTATAATATTACAATCATAATATTCTAATATTTTTAAGGGTGGCAAGATGGACTACGAAATAATTGAAAATGAAAAATGGCAGGATGAAGAATTCTTAGAGGAGAATGCAGACCTTTTAAAAGCGTTAGCTCATCCAAGTAGATTAAAGATTATTGGCTTTCTAAGTAGTGGGAAAAAATGTGTGAAGCATATCTGGGAAGCATTAGACCTTCCTCAGCCTAATGTTTCCCAACACTTGTCTGTATTAAGGAATAAAGGTATACTAGGTTATAAAAGAGAAGGGTCTATAGTGTGTTATTATATCAAAAACAAAAAAGCCTTAGAAATATATAAGTTATTATTAAAGGAGGATTAAAAGCATGGCTGGAAAGGTATGCATAGTTAACGAACAGAACTGGGAACAAGAAGTATTAAATTCTGATATTCCTGTTCTTGTTGATTTTTGGGCTCCATGGTGTGGACCCTGTAGACTTATAGCACCTATAATAGAAGAACTCGCTGAAGAGTTAGAAGGAAAAGCAAAAATATGTAAGCTTAATACAGACGAAAATCCAAATATAGCTATGAAATATGGAATAAGAGCTATTCCAACAATTATGGTATTTAAAAACGGTCAGGTTGTAGACACAAAAGTAGGTGTTCAGCCAAAAGAAGTGCTAAAAAGCCTTTTAGTTTAAGGTGAATAATTGGGAGTAGAAATACATCCTACAGCTATAGTTTCAAAAAATGCAAAATTAGGGGTCAATGTTAAGGTTGGCCCCTTTTCTATTATTGAAGATGATGTAGAAATAGGAGATAACACAGAAATATCATCAAACGTTAAAATCAGGCAGTTTACAACAATTGGTGCCGACTGTCAGATTTTTGAAGGAGCAGTAATAGGAAACATCCCTCAACATCTTGGATTTAAAGGTGAAAAAACTTTTGTTCATATAGGAAACAATGTTGTTATAAGAGAGTACTGTACAATACACAGAGGCACATCTTTTGACGACGGTATAACAAAAATAGGTGATAACACCTATTTAATGGCTTATGTTCACATAGCCCATGATTGTAAAGTTGGACATGATACTATACTTGCCAATGCTGTTACTTTAGCAGGTCATGTAAGAGTTGGGAATTACGTTTTTATAGGTGGGTTAACTCCTATACACCAGTTCTGTAGAGTAGGCGATTATGCTATGGTTGGTGGAGCTTCAGCTGTTGATAAAGATGTTCCTCCATTTACCAGAGCTTCTAAAAACCATGTCCTTCTGTATGGATTAAACCTTGTTGGATTAAAAAGAAGAGGTTTTTCATCTGAAAAAATAAAACTCTTAAAAGAAGCCTACAGACTTCTATTTAGAATATCACCGACAATCTCAGAAGGTATAAAAGCTGTAGAAGAAAAACTTCCACTAACTCCAGAGATAAAACTTTTACTTGATTTTGTGAAAACAACCAAAAGAGGTATAGCCCCAGAGGCTTCAAAAAGAGGATGAGCAAGTTAGGGCTTATTGCTGGTTCAGGTGAACTCCCTCAAACATTCGCAAAAAACGCATCACAGAAAGGTGAAAATCTTGTAATCTTTGGTATAAAAGGAACAACAGATAAAGATATAGAAAAGTATGCTCCTGTAAAATGGGTAAATTTTGGAGAAGCCCAGAAACTTATTGATTTAATGAAAGAAGAACAGGTTAAAAACCTTGTAATGCTTGGGAAAATCCAGCATTACTCACTTATTTTTTCTTTTGCTAAATTAGATGAAAGGGCAAAAAAGTTTTTTTCCTCTTTAAAAGATAAAAGAGCTAAATCAATATTAGAAGCAGTTATAAAAGAGCTTGAAAAAGAAGGGTTTAGGTTTATTGACCCTTCTCCCTACCTTTCAAATCTCCTTGTTGAGGAAGGAATTATAGGAAGCTTAAAACCAGATGAGGAACTTTTAAAAGAAGCTAAATTTGGGCTTAAAATTGCAAAAGAAATCGCTGAACTTGATATAGGACAGACAGTAGTAGTTAAAGACAGAATTGTTATTGCTGTTGAAGGGATAGAAGGAACCGATGAATGTATAAAAAGAGGTGGTAAGCTTGGGGGGAAAGGAACAGTTGTATGTAAAGCTGCAAGGAAAAACCAGGATATGAGATATGATGTTCCAGTTATAGGCGTTCAGACATTAAAAAGTATGAAAAAAGCCGGTGCAAGAATGCTTGTTGTAGAGGCAGGAAAAACCTATTTACTGGAAAAGGAGAAATTTATAAAAACAGCTGATAAATACGACATAATAGTTGCAGGCTTAAAACTTTGAAGGAGAATATCTTGAAAAAATTAATTTTAATACTTCTTCTTACTGTAAATCTTGCTTTTGCTGGTCAGCTTAAGATTGTAACTACAGTTAAACCCCTTGCAGATATAGCCAGAGAAATCGTAAGAGAAAAAGGGAAAGTAAGTTATATCATTCCTCCTAACGTTTCAGTTCATATTTATGAGTATAAAATAAACGATATTAAAAAAGTTTACCAGTCTGACCTTTTTATATTCATAGGTATAGGGGAACCTGATATAAATAATCTTCAGAAAAATGCTAAAAAGGAAAAAATAAATGTAAGTGAAATAAAAAATCTACATAAGATAAAAGAGTTTGAATTTGGAGAAAAACACGAACATCATTTTCATAGAGAAGAGACTATACACCCAGCTTTATGGTTAGACCCATATAACGGAAAAGTTATCGCAGAAAGTATTTACAAAAAAGTTTCAAAACTTGACCCAGATAATGAAAGGTACTACAGGGAAAACCTTGTAGACTTTGAAAAAAGATTAGACAGCTTTTACAAAAAAAGCAAAGATAAAATTTCACAGTTAAAAAACAGGTATTTTATCTCTTATCACTACGCATGGCCTTACTTTGTAAAAGCTTTTAACCTTATTTATCTTGATGTTATAGAGTTAGGACATGGAAGGGAACCAACTCCTAAACATATAGCAGAACTTATTAAAAAGATAAAAAAATTCAATGTAAAAAGCATATTTGCAGCCAAACAGTTCTACAACAAAAGATACGGAGAACTTATAAAAAGAATGACCGGTGTAAAAGTAGTATTCTTAGACCCATTTGGAGAGAAAAAAGACTATATACAGATGTTAGACTACAATGTAAAGAAAGTTTTTAAAGCTCTTAAAGAAAACCGTTAAAAAGGCATATCTTCATCATTATCACTCTCTTCTTCTATCCCATCAAATATATCCCAGTTTGAAGGGTCTATGCCTTTTACCCTTAATGCTGTTTGCCTTAATAGTTCCAGATAAGAAGAAATCTCTTTATAAGCTTCAAGCAAAGAAGAGAGTTTTACTATTTCTTCTTCGGAGAGAATATGTTTGTTAGTTTTAAGAGCCCTTTTTATTGCTGCTTTTGTTATTATAATCTCCCCTGTTTTTTCCTGCCATTCGCTCCAGAACTCATTCGTTCCAAGGGGAGCTTTAATAATAAACCTTTGAAGATTAGTAAGCTCCTGTGTAAGGAGCATATCAAAAGGGGTAAAATTATCCTTCATTCATTTCTCCAGTTTAACCCAAGTGTTTGTTATTGTCATTATTCTGACTAAAATGTCTTATTCCTTCTTTTACAAGAAAAAATATCACAAGTACAGCTGTTATAACAAAGAATATAGCTGATATAACTGCTGTGATTGGCTCGTGCATTTTAAACACCTCCCTTAATCAATCCAGTAGTTAGGTGCTTCCTGTGTTATGTATACATCGTGGGCATGACTTTCCCTTAACCCTGCATTTGTTATTTTTATGAATTTTCCATTTTTTTGCAAGTCTTTGATAGTTCTGCTACCTGTGTATCCCATTCCAGACCTTAAACCACCAACAAGCTGATAAACTACATCAGATAAAGGACCTTTGAATGGTATTCTACCCTCTATTCCTTCTGGAACAAACTTCTCAAGGTTTTCCTGTGAGTACCTATCAGATGAAAATCTCGCTTTCATAGCTCCAAGGGAACCCATACCTCTGTAAACCTTATACGCTCTTCCCTGGAAGAATATCCTTTCTCCTGGGGACTCTTCTGTTCCTGCAAATAGGGAGCCAAGCATAACTGTATCAGCTCCAGCGGCTATTGCCTTAACAATATCCCCTGAATATCTTATACCTCCGTCAGCTATAACTGTTTTACCGTATTTATGGGCTACGTCAGCACATTTAGCAACAGCTGTTATTTGTGGAACACCTATACCTGCAACAACCCTTGTTGTACATATAGAACCTGGACCAACTCCTACTTTAACAGCATCAGCTCCTGATTTTATGAGGTCTTCTGCTGCTTCTGGTGTTGCTATATTTCCCCCTATTATGTTCAGGTCAGGGTATTCTCCTCTTATCTTTTCAACTGTTTGAAGAACCCTAACTGAATGACCGTGGGCTGTATCAACAACTATAACATCAGCTCCAGCTTCAACAAGGGCAGCAACCCTGTCCATTGTATCTGGTCCTGTACCTACAGCAGCGCCGACTCTGAGTCTACCAAGCTCATCTTTACAGGCGTTTGGATACTGTTTTCTTTTTATTATGTCCTTTATTGTTATTAAACCTTTCAGTCTACCTTCTTCATCAACTACAGGAAGTTTTTCAACTTTATGTTTTTGAAGGATTTCCATTGCTTCTTCAAGGGATGTTCCCTCTTTTGCTGTTATTAATGGAGCTTTAGTCATAAACTCAGAAACAGGTTTATTGTAGTCTCTTCTATGTAAAAACCTTAAATCTCTATTTGTTAGAATTCCTATAAGTTTTCCTTCATCATCAACTACAGGAACACCTGATATTTTAAAATTAGCCATGATTTCAAGGGCTTCTTTAACTGTTTGATTTGGTTTTATAGTAACAGGCTCTGTAATCATACCAGATTCAGCTTTTTTAACCCTTTCTACTTCTCTCATCTGGTCTTCTATGGACATATTTCTATGGATAATACCTATACCTCCTTCCCTTGCAAGGGCAATAGCAAGTCTGTGCTCTGTAACAGTGTCCATAGCAGCAGAAACAATAGGTATATTAAGTTTTATTTTAGGTGTCAGGTATGAACTAACGTCAGCTTCATGGGGAAGGACATCAGATTTTCTTGGGAGAAGTAAGACATCGTCAAATGTTAGAGCCTCTTCTACGGAAAACTCGTTAAACATGTATGATAAGACCTCCTACATTTTTGAGCTTAAATGAAACAGGTATAGATAAATTGTTTTTATTTTAGCATATTTCACAAAGGTTATGAAATTTGTAATATAATAATTATCCTAAAATATATCCTGTTTTCGGAGGTTTACAAATAAATGGCAAAGGTTAAAGGTCTCAGATGTAAAGAGTGTGGGAAAGAGTATCCAGTAGAGCCTATACATGTATGTGAATTCTGCTTCGGACCCTTAGAAATAGAATACGATTACGATTATATAAAAAAGAATATATCAAAAGAAAAAATAGAAAAAGGACCTAAAAGTTTATGGAGATATATAGATTTACTTCCTGTTGATAAACCTATGGTTGGTTTAACTGCTGGTTTTACACCTCTTGTAAAAGCAGAAAATCTTGGAAGAGAACTTGGTCTTAATAACCTTTACATAAAAGATGACTCTGTAAACCACCCTACACTTTCATTTAAAGACAGGGTTGTTGCTGTAGCTTTATCAAAGGCTAAAGAGTTTGGTTTTGATACAGCAGCCTGTGCATCTACAGGAAACCTTGCTAACTCAGTATCAGCAAACGCAGCAGCAGCAGGAATGAACTGTTATGTTTTCATACCTGCAAACCTTGAAACTAATAAAATAATAGGTTCCCTTGTTTTTGACCCAACTGTTGTTGCTGTTGATGGAAACTACGATGATGTAAACAGACTTTCATCAGAAATAGCAAACGAGTTTGGATGGGCTTTTGTTAATATAAATGTGAGACCTTTTTACTCAGAAGGTTCAAAAACCCTCGCTTTTGAAGTTGCTGAACAGCTTGGATGGAAAGCACCATCTGCGGTTGTAGCTCCCCTTGCTTCTGGTTCATTATACACAAAAATATGGAAAGGGTTTAATGAGCTTAAAGAAGTAGGACTTATATCTGATAACCCTCCAAGAATGTACGGAGCTCAGGCTGCAGGATGTAGCCCAATATACAAGGCATTCAAAGAAGGAAGAGACTGGATTGTTCCTGAAAAACCAAACACGATAGCAAAATCAATAGCAATTGGAAACCCTGCTGATGGACCCTATGCTGTAAAAGTAGCAAAAGAAAGTAATGGAAGTATTGAAATAGCAACAGATGAAGAAATCATAGAAGGAATGAAATTACTTGCCAAAACAGAGGGAATATTTACAGAAACAGCTGGAGGAACAACAATAGCTGTACTGAAAAAATACGCAGAAGCTGGAGTTTTTGACCCAGATGAAGTAGTGGTTGCTTACATAACAGGAAACGGATACAAGACAATGGAAGTTTTAGAAGGAAAACTAAAGAAACCTATACATATAAAGCCATCATTAATTGAGTTTAAAGAAAAAGTTATAGGAGAGACAGTAAATAAATAAATAGGAGGTTAAAATGGCAGTAACTGTAAGAATACCAACAGCTTTAAGAAGAGTTACACAGGGACAGGGTGAAGTTCAGGTTGAAGCTAAAACAATAGGTGAGCTTATAGATGTTCTTGAAAAAGAGTTTCCAGGTATAAAAGAAAGGCTTGTTGATGAAAACGGAGAAATAAGAAAGTTTGTTAACTTTTTTGTGAACGATGAGGACATAAGATTTTTAAAAGGCAAGGACACTGAGCTTAAAGATGGAGACATTGTTGCTATAATTCCTGCTATAGCCGGAGGACTGGAGGCTTAAAAAATGGAATCTATAAAACTAAAACTTATATACCCTGAAGATAAAATAACAGAACCAATACTAAGTAGAGTTTGTAAAAATTTTGATGTTGAGATAAATATAAGGAAGGCAAACGTTACAGACAGAATAGGTTGGTTAGAGCTTGAGATGACAGGAGATGAAAAACAGCTTGAAGAAGCTATCAAGTATATGGAAGCCCAGGGAATAGAAGTTTCCCCTTTAGAAGGACAGGTATTTATGGAGTAAAAATTTGAGTATAAAGATAGCTGTAGTAGATATAGGAACATACTCAACAAGGCTACTTATATCAGCAATTCATATAAAAGACACCCTTGAAGATACATTAACAGGCATAGAAGACATATTTTCTGTGGGCAGGATAACTGCCCTTGGTCGTAAGGTAAAAGAAACAGGTTTTTTGCAAAGAGAAGCTATAGAGGAAACCCTCTCAACTCTAAAAGAGTATGTTCTGATAGCTAAACAGTACAAAGTAGAAAAAATAATAGGATTTGCTACAGCAGCTTGTAGAGAAGCAAAAAACGGCACAGAATTTTTAGAAAAAGTTAAACAGCTTGGAATAGATGTAAAGCTTATTTCTGGTGAAGAAGAAGCTTACTTATCATTTATAGCAACCGCTTACAGTATAAAACCAGAAAACAGATTTGTTGTTATAGACCAGGGAGGAGGAAGTACAGAGTACGCTTTAGGGGAAAAAAACAGCAGATACAAAATGACTGAAAGTTTATCCTTTCCATTTGGTATTGTAAATCTAACAGAAAGATTTATAAAAACAGACCCTCCTGAAAAAAAACAACTTGAAGATATGGCTTCTTTTATAAAAGAAAATTTAAAAAAAATATCCCATTACTCAGAAGCAGAAGATTTTATAGGTCTTGGAGGAACTATAACAACACTTGTAGCCCTTGAAAAAAATATTTACCCTTACTCATCAAGTAAAGTACACGGAGCTACTTTAACAAAAAAGCAGATTGAGAAATGGCTCCAGGAGCTTTCAGGTATGACTGTTTCAGAAAGAAAATCTATTCCTCAAATAGAAGATAAAAGGGCAGAAGCTATTATAGCTGGAATTGTTATATTCAACACAACTTTAGAGTTTTTCAATAAAGATAAACTTACAGTAAGCGATAAAGGTTTAAGACACGGAGCAGTTATAAAAGAAGCTGAAAAGCTATTTAACTCATTAAAAATAAATTAAAATCAGCTGGGCTCTTTTCTCAGTTATTTCATATCAATTGTTTTATAAAAAAAATCTGATTAAGTAGGTCTAAAAACCAGGCAGGATGGAAAAATGAAAGAAGTTATAATGACAATTCATATTATTGCTGCCTCTTTATGGGTCGGAGGAATGCTTTTCATGGTTCTTGTTCTTTCTCCTTATGTAAGGAAACTTCCTGATTTTGTACATCATTTTCAGGAAGTAGGTAAAAGGTACAGTTTCTGGGGAACATTTGTAAGTCTTACAGTCCTATTTTTAACAGGGTTATACAATATGAATGTTATGGGAGTTCCATTCACAAAGGTGTTTTCAACAAACACAGTTTATGCACATACACTTTCCCACAAGCTTTACCTGTTCTTTATCACAGTAGTAATAGCTGTTGTTCATGACTACGTTTTAGGTCTAAGGGCACATAAAAGTGAAAGATTAAGGATTTTATCAGCGGTAGCAGGTGTAATAAATCTTATCTTAGGAATAACTATTATATACCTGGCTGTCAGGCTAAGGTTTGGAGGTTAGATATGTCAAAGATAGAAAAATTAATTCAGGAGTTAACAATTGAACACACAGAGCAACTTAAAAAAGTTGAAGAGTTTAAGAAAAAACTCAATGAAAATTTTTCTGCTGAACTTGTAGAAGATATAATAAACTTTTTTAAAACAGAAGTAGAAAATCATGCGATAAAAGAGGAGGATGAATTAGTAGAAGAGATAGAAAAAGTTGCCCCTGAGTTTGATACAGAAGCTATAGTTTTTGGACACAACACCTTAAGGGAAGCTATAGAGTACCTTGAAGACACTTTAAACGAATATAAAAAAGGAAAGGCAAAAGAGGAAGATGTTAAAAAGTACGCTAATCAGCTATTTGCTATACTCAAAGACCATTTTGTTGAAGAAGAAAACTTTTTATTTCCTGAATTAAAAAAATACGACATAGAAATATAAAGGAGGAAAGATGAGAAGAGTTTTAGCAGGAGTTTTATTGGTTTATTCTTTATCCTTTGCAAATGAACTTTATATTCAAAAAACAGGATATTCCACATACGTACAGGAAGAAGAGTTTATGGTCGCTGAAGGTGAAAATGTGATAGGTCCAATTACATTACTACCAATAGCAATAACAGAGGGAATTTCTATAGTGAACAATAACCTGAAAATAAAAAGCTTTGTTATTGAAGGTGATAACAAAGACTGGAAAAAAGCTTTAAAGGGACAGGTTATATCTATAGAAGGTGAAGGTAGATTTATAAAAGGAGAAGTGGTTGATATAAAAAACAACAGAATAATGCTTAATACAAGGAAAGGATATGTAGTTACAACATTGCCAGAATTTCCATCTAAAATTTCATCTTATTTGAGCTGGAATGAGCTATTTTCTCCTAAAATAACATTTAAAATTTCTGCAAAAGAAGCAAAAACAGAAAAGTTTAAACTAAAGTATCCAATTAAAGGATTAAACTGGGATGTTGGTTATGTTCTTGATACAAAAGATGGAAAAAAACAGTTAAAAGGATTTATAAAAATAATAAACAGAACCCCTTTAACCCTTAAGGACATAAACTTAAAACTTATAGATAATGGCAAAGTAGTAAAGACATTTGAAAATACATCAATACCAGCATTTTCAAAAAAGGAAGTTGTATTTATAGAGGGGAACATAAACAAAATAGATAAAAGTAAGCTAATATCCGGAAAAGTTGTTGTTTACGAAAACGGTATATTCAAAGGTTTTAAAAAAATTGAAAAAGGAGTTCTCAAATAAATGGGAACTCTTTATGTTGTTGCCACACCAATAGGTAATCTTAGAGATATAACACTAAGGGCTATTGATGTACTAAAGTCTGTTGATACTATCGCATGTGAAGATACAAGAGTTACAAAAAAACTTTTAAACCATTACGGTATAAAAGAAAAAAAACTTATTTCTTACCATGAACATAATGAGGAAAAAACATCTGAAAGAATAATAAATATCCTTAAAGAGAAAGATGTAGCCCTTGTTTCAGATGCAGGAACACCATGTATATCTGACCCTGGATACAGGGTTGTAAAAAAAGCCTGGGAAAAAGGCTTTAGAGTTGTTCCTATACCTGGAGCATTTGCCGGTGCTGTAGCATTATCAGCTTCAGGTCTCCCATCTGACAAATTCCTATTCGTTGGTTTTCTATCCCATAAAGAAAAGCAGAAAGAAAAGGAGATAGAAAGATACAGTGAAACCGGGTACACATTTATTGTTTACGAAAGCCCACATAGACTTTTAAACACCCTTGAAAAATTTACAAAGATACTCCCTGACAGCCATTTAGTTGTTGCAAAAGAACTTACAAAACTACATGAAATGTTCATAAGGGGAAAACCTGAAGATATTTTAAAATTCTTTACTGAAAATCCTGACAGAGTGAAAGGAGAGTTTGTTCTAATCTGCTATCCTGAAAAAAGACAGGAAATAAATGAAGATAGTATAATTGAAGAAGGAAAAAAACTAAAAAAAGAAGGCTTAAAAACAAAAGAGATAGCAAAAATTCTTTCAGAAAAGTACAATTTTTCTAAAAACAAGATTTATAAGCTGATAGTAGACAAAATATAAATGAGGGGAAGTTATGCTTAAAATAAAAAAAGAAGCTTTAGAAGAAATAAAAAAACAGGCAGAAGAAGGTTATCCTTATGAAATATGTGGATTTATGATAGGAAATATAGACTTTAACCAAAACATAAGAGAGTGTTTAGAGGTTTATCAGGTAGAAAACCAGAATAAAGAAAGAGCTAACGATAGATTTGAAATAGACCCAAAGGACTACATGAAAGTAGAAGATTACGCAGATAAAAAAGGTCTTGCTATAGTAGGAATATACCATTCACACCCAGACCACCCTGATAGACCTTCCCAAACAGACCTGATGTTTGCACAACCAGACATGTCTTACATAATCGTTTCTGTTGAAAATGGAAAAGTAAAAAGCTGGAGGAGCTGGGAGTTATCAGGAAATTCTTTTAAAGAAGAAGAAACCTTAGAATTTTAAAAAGCCCCATAAAGGGGCTTCTTTTAATGTTTAAAATGCCTCATTCCTGTAAATACCATAGCTATACCATGTTCATTAGCAGCTTCTATAACCTCACTATCCCTTATTGAACCACCTGGTTGTATGATAGCTTTTATCCCATGTCTGGCAGCCTCATCTACACTATCCCTGAAAGGGAAAAACGCCTCAGAGGCTAAAACTGCCCCTTCTGTTGAAAATCCAAACTCTTTAGCTTTTTTAACAGCTGTTTCCAAACTATCAACCCTTGAGGTTTGACCTGGACCAATTCCAACTGTGGCTTTGTTTTTTGCAATAACTACAGAATTTGATTTCACATGCTTAACAACTTTCCAGGCAAAAATTAAATCTTCAATCTCTTCTTTTGTTGGTTCTCTTTCTGTTACAACGTTCCACTCTTTATAAAGTTCAAGGTCTCTATCCTGAACAAGTAATCCTCCTGATATTCTTCTGTAATCAAGACCTTGAGGTTTTTCATAAAAGTTTTTAATTTTAACAAGCCTGAGATTTTTCTTCTTTTGTTTCAGAAATTCAAGGGCATCTGCTTCAAAATCTGGAGCTATAACAACTTCAAGAAATATTTCAACAAGGGATTTTGCTGTTTCAAAATTAACTGGTTCATTAAAAGCAACAATTCCACCAAACGCAGATTTAGGGTCTCTTGCCAGTGCTTCTTTATACGCATTAACCTGTGTATCTGATATAGCTACACCACAGGGATTGTTGTGTTTCACAATTACACAGGCAGTATCCTCAAACTCCTTAACAAGGTTAACAGCTGCCTCAACATCAAGGAAGTTATTGTAAGACATTTCTTTTCCGTGTAATACTTCACTTTCAGCTATACTCAGTCCTCTGTACTCAACAGGGGATACGTATATAGCCCCTTCTTGATGTGGATTTTCTCCATATCTTAAGACAGATTTTTTTCTTACAGGTATTGAAAACTGCTCTGGAAATTTTTCATTTATACCAAACTTTTCATTTAAAACAGAAGCTATAACACTGTCATAAAAGGCAGTATGTCTGAAAGCCTTTAAAGCAAGTTTTTCCCTTATTTCAAGGGAAGTTTCTCCTTTCTCCCTTAATTCTTCAACAATAAAATCGTAATCGTCCGGGTCTACAATTATCGTTACAAACTTATAGTTCTTTGCAGAAGCCCTGACCATTGCAGGGCCCCCTATATCAATATTTTCTATAATTTCTTCTAAATCTGCACCTCTTTTTACTGTTTCTTCAAATGGGTAAAGATTTATTGCAACAATATCTATAGGTTCAATTCCCTGTTCTTGAAGCTGTGCCATATATTCAGGGTTATCCCTTACAGCAAGAAGTCCTCCGTGTATTTTAGGATGAAGTGTTTTAACCCTTCCTCCCATTATCTCAGGAAAACCTGTAACCTCTGAAACTTCAACAACAGGTACACCATTTTCCCTTAAAAGTTTAGCTGTACCTGAAGAGGAGATTATCTCATACCCAAGCTCAACTAAAGCTTTTGCAAAATCAACAATACCTCTTTTGTCAGATACAGAAAGTAAAGCTTTCTTTGACATATCCAAACCTCTTTTTTATTTAACTTAATAATTATAAAAAAAAGTTGATAAAATTATCATTTATTATCTTAAAAAAGGTGGAAGATGGAAAAGTTTACAGTTATTGCAGGACCATGTGTAATTGAAAACGAAGATATATGTTTTGAGGTTGCTGAAGTATTAAGGAGCTTGCAGGCAAAATATAAAGATGTAAGGTTTGTCTTTAAATCCTCTTTTGATAAAGCTAACAGAAGTTCCCATGAGTCTTTTAGAGGAAGGGGAATGGAATATGGTCTTAATGTACTTAAACATGTAAAGGAAAAGTTTAACCTCCCTGTTTTAACAGACATACATGAGAGCTATCAGGCAGAACCAGTGTCAGAAGTTGTAGATATACTTCAGATACCTGCTTTTCTATGTAGACAGACAGACCTTTTACTTGCAGCAGCTAAAACAGGAAAGGAAATTAATGTAAAAAAAGGTCAGTTTTTAGCTCCATGGGACACAAAAAATATAGTTGAAAAGCTAAAGTTTGGTGGTGCTAAAAAGTTTTACCTCACAGAGAGAGGGGTGTCTTTTGGGTATAATAATCTCGTTGTTGATTTTAGAAGCCTTCCTATAATGAGACAGTTTGCACCTGTTATATTTGATGCTACCCACAGTGTTCAGCTTCCTGGAGGCCAGGGTAAATCCTCAGGTGGACAGAGGGAGTTTGTTTATCCACTTGCAAAAGCAGCAGTTTCTGTAGGAATAGATGGACTGTTTTTTGAAACCCACCCTCAACCAGAAAAAGCCTTGTCAGATGGACCAAACCAGATACCGTTAAAACAGTTTCCAGAAATAATAGAAAAATTACTTGAATTAAGGGATTTCCTGAATGAAAAAGGTATTTAAAGTATCAATTCTTTTCTTATCTGGATATCTTTTTTCCTGTGGGGTAAAAGGAAATCCTAAACTCCCCCCTTCAACGGTCCCAGAACCAGTTAAAGATATACACCTGAAACAACAAGGAGATTCAGTACTTGTCTACTGGATTTACAATCCACTATACGAAGATAACAAAAAAATAAAAGAAAAATTCTTTTTTAAAGTAGAAGAAAACGATACTTTAATACATCCTAAAATTCTCTCTAAAAAAAACATTTACTGGTTCAGAAAAAAGATAAAAAGCTATGACAGAGAGTACTGTTATAGAATAGAAATAATTACACAGAGAGGGGAAAAAGCAAAGTCTGGTTATTTTTGTCTACTTCCAGAAAAAAACTATCCTCCTGAAATAAAAATCACAACAACAAAAGTAGAAGAGGGAGAGATATTATTAATCTTTAATAAAAAAGCTCAGAGAGTAAATATATATAAAGGTACCGAAAAAGAAAAAATACTACCTGTCCCATTTGCAAAAGAAAGTAATAAGAATTTCTTTTTAGATAACGATGTAATATCTGACAAAACCTACTGTTATTATATAACACAGGTTAGTCGGAAATTTAAAAATCTTGAAAGTAAACCATCTCCTGTTAGATGTGTAATATACAGAGATATTTTCCCTCCTAAGCCACCTGTTAATCCAGATTTTATAGATATAAACGGTAAAAGGATTATCATCTGGTCAGATAGTCCCTCAAAAGATGTGGTTGGGTATTTACTGTATAAAAATGGTAAACCTATCTTTGGAAAACCGATAAAAACTTATTTTTATATAGATAAGTCCCCTAAGAAAGGGGATGTATATACAATATTTGCAGTAGACAAAAGAGGAAATAAAAGTAGACCTTATTATCTTAAAACAGAATAATGAACAACCTTCATTTTCGCTGGTTTATACATCTTATTAATTAAAACCCAACCTGCTACAAATCCCCCAACATGGGCATACCAGGCAACACCTCCAATTGTAGGAGGAACAATTAAAGCAAAAAGAACCTGTATAAAAAACCAGTATCCTATAAAAAACCAGGCAGGTAAAACAAATACAACAAAAAAGAAAGGAGGTATAACTGTTAATACTTTAGCCTCAGGATACAGTTTCATATATGCAGCCAAAACACCACTTATAGCTCCTGAAGCACCGACCATAGGTATAAAGAAGTTTCCTGCCAGAATACTTACTGTAGATTGAACAAAGGCTGCTCCAAAACCTGAAAGAAAATAAAAAATTAGAAATTTAAATCTACCAAGGGCATCTTCTACATTATTTCCAAATATCCATAGGAAAATCATATTACCAATAATATGAGCCCATCCTCCATGAATAAACATATGGGTAAAAAGAGGTATAACATTAAAATGAACTATATCAAGGGGTAAAAGACCATATTTATGTATAAATAACTCAAGTTCATGGGGAGATAAAGTCAGTTCATAAATAAACACTACAATATTTAGTATGATAAGCAAAACTGTTATCAAAGGAAAATTTTTTGTAGGGATGTTATCTTTTATGGGTATCATTCTTCTCCTTCCTTTTAGGCTTTTAGAATTATGATATAAGAGTTTTTTTAATAAAAAAAGGGCTCCGTTGCGGAGCCAGGGAATTTGGGGGAGGGAGGGGGGAGGGATTTTTAATTTATCACATTTTTAATAAAATTTCAATCAATTATTAATTAACTTTACTTGTTATTAATTATATTAAATCAAAAATAATAATGCAAGGCTGAAATCTCTATATTCACGAATATTAAGATGTTCTTGTGAAATTGTTGAGAAATTTTTGTGAAGATACTAAAAGACAGGTTAGATTGATAGGGAATATAGAAGAATAAAACTGGGAGCCCTTAGCTCCCAGTAAAGAATATCCTAATTTCTCATTAACTCTCTGACCCAGATATACTTATCAGCAGCTTCAGGACCCTGTCCTATAACCTGTAACCATCCTAAGAAATCTGGAATCCAGTCAAAAACAATGTAAGCAACTGTGAAGAGGATGTATCCTATCCAGAATAACATCCACCATGTAGGAACAGCATCTGTCATATATGTAATTTTATCAACCGCTTTTGTATTTTCTAAATGTGAAGCCATCAGTACTTACCTCCTTCTTTTTCTGCTTTTACTACTTTTTCTTCCATATCTAAAAGTTCATATTTAGGCCCTTCTATATCTTTGAAGTCCCCTTTCATATATGAGTATATGAAGAGGGCTAACCATCCTGTTAAACCTACGACATAAGCGATAACTTCAACTAAGAAACCTTTCAACTCTGAACCTGTCATTCCAGCTTCAAGATAAGCAACTGTTCTAACAGCAATAATAGTTCCTACTACAAAAAGGAATATAAACAGGACAAGAAGGGCAACTGTCTTTTCCGTAATTCTCATTTTTCAACACCTCCATAGGAGAGAAAAAGGGGCTTAAAGCCCCATTTTTTTATTTATGACTAAGGATAAAGTCTGCAAGCGCATTTTTCTCTTCATCAGAAAGAGATTTAAGAGTAGCTATCTGTGGCTGCATTATAGCAAACTTTGATGGGTCTACTATAGCTTTATGCTCACCGTTAAAGAATTTTATCAGCTGGTCTTTTTTTCCAGCGTAAGCAGCAGCTATTTTCTTTAAAGCTGGACCTACAGTATCAACAGAAGCCTGATGACAAGCTGTACATCCTTTAGACTGGAATATTTGCTCCCCGTTTGGTGCAGACTTTTCTACTGGAGCTGACTCTGCTGCAGCTGCTACTTTTTCTTGAGCCGGAGCTTTTTCTTCTTTAGCTGTTTCAGCTTCCTGTCCACCAGGAACAGCAGTTTCTATAGCTTTTGCTTCTATTCTGAAATCTTTAGGAGGTTTAACTTCCCAGCTTCCAAGCCACATTACATAAGCAAGGAGGGAAAGACCTCTAACGTTAGGAACAATGTTTCCATTTTTGTCTTTTTCATAGTACCAGGGATATCCAGGCATATTAGAACCTGGAGAAGTAGATTGAGGGTTGTAAAGGTGAGCCACCTGCCATCCTACGTTGTGGACTGCAGCTTCCCTTATAAGGTCAGGACCAATTCTTTTTGTACCCCAGAGAACTGGAGCTTGAAGTTCGTTATTGTACTCAGAAGGATAAGAAACAGTATTAGATACACCTGGTATTCCAAATCTTAATGTTTCGTTAGATACAGGTCTTATCATCTGTGAGTGGCAGTTCCAACAACCTTCTGCGACGTACCATCTATGACCTATTCTTAAAGCTTTAGCAAATGTTTTTTCGTTTGGCTTACAGTCTTTTACTACTTCTGTAGCTCCACTATAACTTTCTGTATACTCACAGAGTTTTTTGAATGTATCCGGGTAGTATCTTGCTAATTTTTTGAAATCAGACCATGCAGTTGTGTTTTTAGCAATAGCTTCAGCTACAAGGTCTTCAACAGACTTCTTAGGTATATCTTTTAAAACAAACATGGGGAGCGCCCATGATATAAAGTCTGCGAACAGGAAGAACATAATTCCTGCTACAAGAGCAACGAAAGAGAAACGTTCCATCTTACCCATATTTTTTTACCTCCTTATACTTCTCTAAGCTCTGCAGTGAGACCAGCTTTTGCAGTAGCTGTTTTGTAGAAGTTGAGTGCGTACATTAGTAGTCCTGTAATCATCATAATTCCAGCTACAGACCTGAAATACCAGAATGGCTTAGAGAAGTTTACAGAGTCAATCCAAGGGTTAAGTCCAATCCAGTCAAATCCCTGAACAAGACCACCAGCTGTAAGGTCAAAGAACATAGCAAGAACTCCAATCATTAGAAGCCAGTATGCACCTTCAGAAAGACCTTTTGAGTACATTGTTTCTTTACCAAAAAGTCTTGGCCATACGTACTCAGCCATTCCAAGAACCCATAAACCGAATGTTCCAAACATTATCAGGTGAGCGTGTCCAGTAACCCAGTCAGTAAAGTGGATAACTTTTTGGAATGTTAAAGTAACGTGGAATGCACATTGGAAACAAGTAATCCAGTAGAAGATAGCTCCTGTGTACATATATCTTAATGGAACATTGTATTTTAGCTGCTCTGCAGAACCTCTTAAAGTCATCATAAAGTTAATGAGAACTGATGTAACTGCAAACTCAATAGCAACTGTTGCAAAAACAGCTGAGTACTGGGCAAACATTGGTATTGGAGACCACATGAAGTGGTGAACACCGTTCATTGGATAGAAGAAAGCCAATCCCCAGAAACCAAGGAGAGATAATCCGTGGGACCACATTGGTTTTTTCATAATAACTGGTACAAAGTAGTACATTAATCCCCAAGCAACTGGAGTAACGTATAATCCAACAAGGTCGTGGATAAATGTAGATTGAACAGCACCTGCTCCAGAACCTGCTGCCCAGAATCTTGGGATTAAGTTACCCATGAAAACAACAAGTGGAGTCCACACTAACATTGCAGAAATGTACCATCCAGAAACATAAAGAGGACCTCTTTGTGAAGCCTTAATAAGAGGAGCTCCAAACTGCATTAATGCAAGTAATAACCAGAACACAATTATTGGGTCAAGCCACCATGGAGTTTCTCCCCATTCAACGTTATCAGCCATTCCAAGGAAAAGAATACCAACAACTGTTATTAAAACAGCAGCCTGGAGAGCAATCCACATAAACCATCCAAGAGCATCACTTAAAACTCTATAACCTGTAAATCTTGGAACTGCCCAGTAAAGTAAACCTGTGAACATGTTTACAAGGAATCCATAAGCAGCCCCAGCTGTGTGTATCATTCTAACCCTTCCAGGGGATAAAAACTCTATTCCAGCAAAAGGATATATACCATCAAGCTGAAGAGAGTAAAGGAAACCCATCAATGCAACTATTATGAAGAATATTAAACCCATAGCAACATGGGCTTTAACTAACCCATAATTAACAAGATTTTTTAATTCATTGTTTGTAGCCATTTTCAACCCTCCTTATTTACCTTTGTTCATAAGGTATGCGATGTATGATACAAGTGCCCAGCGGTCTCTCTCTGGTAAGTGTCCGAAAGATGGCATTGGAGAACCTTCAAGTCCAACAGTTAGCACTCTAAATGTATCTTCTGGTTTTGGACCAGCTGCTCTAACTGGATATGTCAGGTCTGTTGGAGGAACTGGTAATGATGCTGCAAGTGGTCCATCTCCCATTCCCTGTTCACCGTGGCAAGCTGTACAGTTTTGAGCATAGAGTTCTTTACCTCTTGCAATAAGTTCAGGTGAACCGAAATCTTTAGGTCTTTTGATGTGTTTGTAAACAGACTGGCATTTTTGAGGGTCTGGCTGTCCTTTTTCCCACTTTTCCCTTGCAAATGTTTTGATGTAAGCAATAACAGCTTTCTTTTGAACTTCAGGAACAAGCTTGAAAGATGGCATTGGAGTTTGAAGAATTCCCCAGTTTAAGATGTGGAGAAGGTCTTCATCTGTAGGAAGACATCCTTCTGGAGTAGATTTCCATCTGAAAACAGCTGTGTGGAAGTTAGGTGGCTTGTCTTTGAAGAACTTTGCAGCTTCAGATTGACCATCACCGTTTACTCCGTGACAGCCAACACAGAATTTGTTGTAAACCTTTCTTCCTGCCTCTTCCTGCGCAGTTAAATTCGCAGTTCTTTTAGCTTGTGCCGGCTTTGAAGAGTAAATGTGCAACAAGCCGTACAGGAACAGCGCCGGGAAGAAGAAGAACAGCACCCATTTGACGGCTGTGTTTTCTCCCATGAGAATACCTCCTAAAATTAATTTACCTCAAATTCTATTAAACATAGAATTGCATTTCAACACGTTAATTTATCTTTAATTTCACAAAATTTTCACAGCTTATTTTTATGGGGTGCCCCTCCGGTGGTGATAAAGTATGATTTCTATCATATTAGTTTATTCAAATTTTGATAAATGTCAATAAACGATGAGTACTCAAAATATTTGATTTTCAGTGATTGCAACGTCTTTGCTAAATAATCCCTTGCAAAAATGATATCAGATATACTTGCAGAGGTCAGGTCTGTAATACCATCTCCTATGTATATCTTAGGTTTAAAAATCTTATAGTACTTTTCTATGATGTATGGTTTACACATACCACAATCTTCTTTACAAACATTGTTGCATTTATAAATAAACTCTACCTTTATGTATCTTTCGTCAAATAAAGCTTTATTTGCATATATATTGTAGATAAGTTCCCTGTAAGGCTCAAGTAAAGGATGGATATAAAAATCAAGACCTCCACTTAAAACAATAAAAGGGATATCTTTTTGTCTCAAAAACAAAAGGAAATCTTTAAAACCTTCCCTTATTTTCATATTTTTTAAACACCAGTTTACTATTTCATCTTTTTTAGATGATGGGATAAGATGAAAAAGTTGTTTAACACCTTCTGATATGGTGATTTCTCTTGTAAAGATTTTATTCCATATATCCTTCCATATAGGTGGAGCAAAATGCTGAACTATAGACATAAGAACATCTTTTTCTGTTATTGTTCCATCAAAATCAGAAAAAACTACTGGTCTATTCAACTTATTCCCATTCTTTCAAGGCTTTATCAAGTTCAGGACTTGCAAGTTTACATTCATCCAAAGAAACCCCTGATAAAATACAATCCAATCCATC
>CAZOTZ010000008.1:0-25439 GCA_964582875.1 uncultured Aquificales bacterium
CTTTATTTTTTATCTCCCTGATAATTTCATCTACAGTGAATTTTTCAGGAACAATACATACAGACAGCCCTTCCTTTTCAACAGCTTTCTTTGTTGTACTGCCTATAACTGTAATACAGACTTCCTTCAGGTATTCTCTACCTTTTTCCTTAAAAATAGCAAGAAAGTTTCTAAATGTGGATGGACTTGTGAAAACCACAAAATCTATTTCCTTTTTTTCAAATAAATCTTTTACTTTTTCTTTGTTTTCAGGGATATTCAGGATTGTTTCGTAAACAGGAATAACTCTTATCTCTTTAACTTTATTTACAAGATTGTCTATAAGTGTGTTCATTCCTTTTTTTGCCCGGGGAATAAGAATTTTTTTATCTACAAAAAAATCAATATTTTTTAAAAAGAAATCTGAAAGACCTTCAGAAGAAAATACATCTGGAACTATCACATCTTTGAAACCTATTTTTTCAAGGTTTGCTTTTGTCTTTTCCCCTACAGCAATAATAATCTTTTCTCTGAGAGTTTCTGGTTTTACCTTCATAAAAAAGTACTTAACAGCGTTTTTACTTGTGAAAACAAAAACATCATAGTTGTAAATATCCTCTAAAGGAAAATCTAACGGAACAGTCTTTATTGTTGGGAAAACAACTGCTTCTAAACCGTACTTCTTTATTTTTTCTGCAAATTTTTCTGACTCTCCTTTTTCCCTTGTGATAAGAACCTTCTTCATTCTTCTTCATCTCCACCTGATGGAATAAAGAATACATAATCTGTTTCTTCTAATTTAAAATCATCTTTTGGATTTAGATGTATTTTTCTCCTCCTTTCTACAGCAACAGGAAGATACCCGTATTCCCTTGCAATCCTTAAAAGCTCTCCAAAGTTTTCAAACTTTCCAAGTTCTTTAATTTTTATTTTTTTAATACCTTTTTCTTTATCAACAAATGCTTTTATCAGTGATGTAGCTCCAGGGTTTAAAATACTTGAAAACATTATCTTTCCTAATATCTGACCGTGTATTATAACTTCCTGAACTTTCATTCTCCTTTTAAAAATATCAGCATCTTCATCAAGTAAAACTTCAACGTAAAGATGAACCTTTGGATTAAGGGTCTTTATAAGCATTGCAGCCAGAGCAGTTCTTGCATCTATATTTCTTTCAGATAAATCTTCCTCTCTTTCTGCGACGATAACAACATGTTCAGCCTTTTCTATACCAACTTCCATAAGAATATTTTCATGTATAAAATCTCCCCTTTTGTATAAAATATCCCTTGGAAGCTCAATTCCCATTTCTGTTTTAGGAACATTTGTCACTATCACAACAGGTTTTTCTTTTTCTATCTTCATGCTCATTATCTCTTTTACTATCTCTTCAGCTGTTTCATTCCATCCACATATAACAATATGATTTTCAAGATTTTCCATCTTTAAAGCACCCTCCTTTAAAGTCATAAGCCTACTAACAAGAGCCGCAGAGAAAGCACCTGATAGAACAGCCATAAGAACAATACCACCTGAAATCATTATAGATGTTATAAGTCTTCCTTCTGGGGAGATTGGGGTTATATCCCCATATCCAACTGTTGATATAGTAACGATACCCCAGTAAACAGCATGCCACATAGATTCAAAAGTTTTATTTCCAGCATGGTACTCAAATATGTACACAAGCATAGAAAGTAAAACTACCCATGTTGCAAGTGTAAAGAAAATAAATAAAAACAGATATCCCTGTTCTTTTACTGCAAATAGAAAACTTTTTATAGCTCCACCGTACCTTATTACCTTTAAAATTCTTAAAACTCTGAGTATTCTAAATGCCCTTAACGGTCTTATAATAGGAAGGATAGATAAGAGGTCTATTATTGCGTATGGTGTAATCATCCATCTGAGCTTAGGTTTTAAGGCATCATAAAAGGCAAAGACATACTTTTTAAAACCTCTTAAATACTCCCTTTCAAGCAAAGCATTCTCAAAATCCTTTGAAAAATCAGATATAACCCAAAGTCTTGCTATATACTCAACAAAGAAGAACCATAAAGAAGCCTCCTCATAATCATAGAGAAAAACATCAAGGTCTGGGGGAAGATTCCTTTCAATAGGGGTAAACTCTAAAATAACTCCAATAGAAGATGTAAGAACTATAAAAAGGGCAAAAACATTGTAAATCTGGTTATATGGGCTGTTTTCATTTTCAAGAATGTTGTAAAGCCATATTTTTGTTAATCTTATTTTATTCTTGAGAACTTTTTTTATATCAGATTTGGAAAAATAAATACTGTTCAAAACAAGTCCTTAAATATCTTTAATATTTTTTTTATTTAACAAAACCATCAGAAGCCTGTCAATACCTAAAGAAGCGCCACTACACTCTGGAAGATTTTTTAAACTTTCTAAAAACTTTTCATCAATTGGAAAATCTTTTCCTGTTTCTTCTTTTTTTCTTTTAATATCAAGACTTAATCTCTTTTTAATCTCTTTATAATCATTCTCTTCATAATAACCGTTCACAAGCTCAAGGCCATTTATATATCCTTCAAACCTCTTTCCTTTCCCATTTTGAACTTTTGCTAAAGCTGACATCTCAGGGGGATAATTGTATATAAAAGCAGGTTTTTCTTTACCAAGGTTTGGTTCAACATAAAAGGCATACACAGTAAAAAAAGCAGTTTCCCAATCCATTTCGTCTATTCCTGAATGTTTCATATCTGATTTATAAAGAAAATCTATAAGGGCATCATAGCTGTCTGGATATACCCCTGTATACCGGTAAAACGCCTCATCAACTGTTATCTTTTCCCAGTTTGAAAGGTCATAAACCCTATTTCCAAAAACAATTTTACTTTTTTTATACAGAGAAATAGCAGATTGAACAAATATATTAACTGTGTCTTCCATAAGGTCATCAAGATTGTATCCAACCCTATACCACTCAAGCATTGTAAACTCAACTTTATGCCTGCTTGAACCTTCATAGTTTCTGAACACTTTTGTTATCTGGTATATATCCTGTTTTATATGTGAGAGAATTATCTTCATCTCATATTCAGGGGAGGTGTGGAGATAACCTTTCCTTCTATTATCACCACTATCCCAGAACTCAACCTCTACAGGATACACGTTACTGTCAAGGTTAGGATACTCCCTCAAAATATCAGTAAAAACCTCAACAGCCCCTGTAAGCTCAAAGTAATTCCTTATAGCCTTAAAGACTTTCGCTTTCTGAAGATGAACACTCACTTTATAAACCTGAATAAAGGAGTCTTGTCTATCAAACCTAATTTTTTTAAATAACTGGAGAACATGTTAAGACTCTTCATATGTTCTTCTGAAAGGCAGTAATCAAGGCTTTTTAGATATCTAACAGAAAAACTTTTATCTATATCTTTGTCTGATTTTTCCACAAAAAACTCAGGATTTTTAAAAAATTTTTCCTTTGACAATTTCAGAGTATTATAAAAAAGATTTACTTTTTGTTTGTTTTTCTGATAAAACTCCTCCCGTACACACCAGAGGGCGAAAACAAACGGAAGCTTTGTTTCCCTGTACCATACAGCAGAAAGGTCATAAACATAACTGAACCTATCCTTGAATTCTATAGCATTGTCTCCTATAAGGAGAACTGATTTTTTTTCAATATCTTTTGTATCCTCAAGCTCCTTAAACTCAACATCTTTTTTCCATATCTCTTTAAAAACAACAAAAGTTAAAAATCTTGAGGTTTTTGAAGCTTTTGTTAAATAGACTGTTGATATATCCTCTACAGGTACATTTGAAAAAATAGCCACAGAATGCACTTTATTAAGAGCACTTATAGACAAATCAGGGAAAATAAGGTACTTATCAAAATTCTGTATGTACTCTGCAGATGAGATAAATCCTATATCTATTTTATTCTCCCTTATAAGCCTGTTTATATCAGATGGTCTTCCTTTCACAAGCTCAACATTAACATCAGGTTTAACACCTGTTATCCCAAAATCAAAAGGAAGAGTGTTTAAAAAATCAATCCAGCCTACCTTCATATAAAACTCTTAACCTTTTTTGTGTTCTTCTTTTTCCATATAAATCTCTATGATAACTTTTAGCCTGTGGGCTATTGAGCTTATAATAAATCCAGCTATAAGACTGATAACAATAACAGAGATAGAATATAGTTCAGGATGTTCAAAAGCAAACTTTGATATCAGATTATCTGTTATTTTTACAGCTTCTTTATGTTGTGGTTTTTCAAAGAAAAGCTGATAAAAACTCATAACAGCCACAGCAGAAACTAAAGAAGCCATAATGAACTTTATATGCTCTTTCTTTACCCTTTGTCCAAAAGCAGCACCGAAAACAGCTCCAAATGAAGAGCCAGCCATAAGTATAAGGGCAAGAATAACATCAACACCGTGGTTAACTGTTCCGTGGAAAAATGTTAGAAAGGATGTTACAAAAATCATCTGAAAGAGACTCATACCTACAGCTTTCTGAACTTCAAACTTTGCAAGGTATATTAAAGCAGGAATAATAACAAAACCTCCTCCTACACCCATAACAGCAGCTAAAAAGCCAGCTAAAGCTCCTATCCCTATAGGAACAAGAACAGAAATCTCTGAAAACTGAAATCTCATTTTAAAAGGAAGTGAGTTTATAAAGTTCTCAAGCTTAGACTCTTTTTTCTCCTTCTTCTTACCAAGGACGTCAAGAAACATTGTTATTCCTGTAAAACCTAAATAAAACGTATATAGAGAAAGTACAAATGTTCTGAAATGACCTGCATCTTCAAGTAACTTAGCAAGTAAAACTCCAAAGCCTCCTCCAAAAAAGCCAGAAAGAACCATAATCCAGCCCATCTTAAGGTCAACATTTTTTAAACGTAGATGGGAAAGGAAACCTGAAACTGTTGCACCTACCATCTGGGCTACAGAAGTACCAACAGTCACAATAGGTGGAATTCCAAGTTTTATTAAAGCAGGATTAAGGATTATACCGCCACCAATCCCAAGTAATCCTGAAAAAAAGCCAACTACAAGACCAAGGAGAATAACTGCTAAAAGATTAACATGGACATCAGCAACAGGAAGGTATATATCCAAAAGACAACCTCCAAAGATTATTCAAAATCAATATTATATTCCAACGATAACCTAAACAGAATGAACGTATTTTTGTTTAAACAAAACAAGGAGATTATCAACAAGGACAAGTATTATAGGAGCGAGAAAAACTCCTAAAAATCCAAATATTTTAAGACCCCCAAGGATTGCAAAAACAAGAACTATAGGATGTATATTAGTCTTATCTCCGATAACAACAGGCTTTATTATGTTGTCAACTATACTTATAACAAACGTCCCATAAAGTGTAAAAATAATCCCTGGTACAAGACCTATAGCAAAAATAGAATAAACAGCAATAGGAACCCACACAAGAGCAGCACCACCGATAGGTAAAAAAGCAGCTATAAAAGTCATAAAAGCCCAGAAAAGACTGAATTTAATACCAAGGAAGAAATAACCAATAAAAGAAAGAATCCCCTGGGCTATAGCTGTGAAAACAGAGCCTAAAACCACACCTTGTATAGCTCTATATGTTTTTAAAACAAGGAAAGATTTTTCTTTATCAGGTAAAGGTATCAGCTCATAAACCCTACTGTAAAACTTTTCCCCTTCTTTAAACAGGAAAAAAATAGTCATCAGCATCATAACAAGGTCAAATATGAATATAGTAATGTTTACAAAGATACTTTTACTCTGGTTTATAAAAAAAGCGAGGAGGTTATTTATCATGTTTCTCACAACAGTATCAAATTTAACATCTACATTTAGAGTGTGTAGAAAAGTCATAAACTTCTGGTGTATGTAAGGAATAACAGGCAGTTTTTGTATAAATGAGTTCAGGTTTTCTATCTCTGATACATTTTTGACAATAACAGGATAGAGAGACAAAAACTCATTAGAAAGGAACACAACCAAAAATATAGACGGAATAATTATAAAAAGAAAAACAATAACTGTTGAAAGTAAAGAAGAAACTAAAGCATTCTTAAGTTTTTTTCTGAAAAACTGATTTAAAGGATGAAATATTATTGATATGAGTATACTCAAAATAAGAACTTTTAAAAAAGGTTCAAAAAGAAGATAAGAAAGAAAAAGAAAAAAAGAAAGAGACAGGAAAAAGAAAATATTTCCTATCTGCCCAAAGTTAGAATTCAATGTTTATACTACTCTTCTCCTCTTTTAAGTGCTGCTCCAATGTAAGCAACAATGAAAGTAAAAATAGAAAATGCCGTCATGATAATAAAAGCAAGCCATGTTTTCATCTCATAGACCTCCTCAGGTACATCTTATTATTAAGAATAAAGTATCCTATAAAAAAAGTCTACGTCAAGTTAACTCTTTTCAAGAAGCTCCATAGCTTCATCTACAGAAATTCCTTCGTGAACTATCTTAGATAAAACGTAAGTTATTTTTGCAACATCATCATGCTGGAATATGTTTCTTCCTACAGAAAGCCCTGCACAACCTGCAACAACAACAGCATCGTAAATCATCTGAAGCAGTTCCCTGTCTGAGCTAACCTTAGGACCTCCAGCAATTACAACAGGGACAGGGCAACCTTCAACTACTTTTCTGAAACTTTCAGGGTCTCCTGTGTAAGGAACTTTTACTATATCTGCCCCAAGCTCTGCTCCAATCCTTGCTATATGAGCTACAGCATCAGGGTCAAATGGATTTTTTACCTCTGGTCCTCTGTAGTACAGCATGGCAACAAGGGGCATCTGCCAGTCTAAACAGGCTTTAGATACTGCTCCAAAATCCTTTAGCATCTGTTTTTCATCTTCTGCTCCTACATTTACATGGATTGAGACACCATCAGCCCCAAGTTTTATAGCTTCCTCAACACTGCATACAAGAACTTTGTCATTTTTCCTTAAAGAAAGGTCTGTTGATGCAGACATATGAACTATAAGACCAACATCTTTACCTTTTCCTCTATGCCCCTGCTCAACCATACCTTTGTGGAGAATAATTGCGTTAGCTCCTCCTTCAGCTATTTTCTGAACAGTTTCTTTTATGTTAATAATACCTTTCATAGGTCCAGAGCTTACCCCATGGTCCATAGGAACAATAACAGTTTTACCTGTATCTCTGTTCATTATCCTTTCTAATCTGACCCTTTTTCCTATTCCCAATTTTTTTCCTCCTATTTCCTTTTTAAATAATTTTACCAGCGAGATATCCTAAAATGAAAGAAATCACTGCTACTATAATGATTTTTTTATCAATACCAGCAGAAGATTTATAGGAAAAACTTTTTTTATTCCTCTCTTTCATATAATCCCTGTCGTAAAGTCCCATCGTTAACCTCTTTTTATCTCTTCCATAGCTTTTTTTATCTTAAAATATATCTCTTTTAAATCCTGTGAAATAACTTTTACCTCTCCTAAAACAGGCATAAAGTTTGTGTCTCCTATCCACCTTGGAACTATATGGTTATGTATATGCTCCTCAAGTCCTGCCCCTGCAGCTCTTCCAAGGTTATACCCAAGGTTAAAACCGTGGGGATTTAAAGCTTTTTTCAAAGCTTCAACTGAAAATTGTGTCAGGTCTGAAATTTCATGGAGTGTTTCCCTGTCAAGCTTTGTGAAATCTCCAATATGTTCATTGGGACACACCATAAGATGACCTGCATTATAAGGGTACAGGTTCATTATAATAAATGCTTTTTTTCCCCTGTATAGGACAAGATTTTTTTCATCATCATTAGATTTATATGCGTTGCATAAGAAACATCCATCCTGTTTGTCGTACTCTTCTATATACTGGCTTCTCCATGGAGAGTATAGTCTTTCCATTGAAACCTCCTTGTTATTTATTATTTCACACTTAAGCTGAATATTGGAAGAAGAGTTGCAAAAACAAAAAATCCAATCAAAGCTGAAAGAACTATCAGTGTTACCGGTTCAAGATAGCTTAAAAAGATTGATATAAGCCTTTCTGTCTGTTTTTTGTATATGTCAGATATAAGCTGGAACATATCATCAAGCTGTGCAGTTTCCTCCCCTATTGACACAAGCTGGATACTGTTTTCCGGTAGGAGTTTTTTCTCTTTTAGAAGCTTACTTAAGGATTTTCCTTTTTTCACCTCTTCCACTAAAGAGTCAAACTGTTTCCTGAGAACAACATTTGAGATTGTTTTATTTGCTATTTCAAGGGCTCTGTCTAACGTGAGACCTCCTTTTAGAAGAAGTCCCATTGTGTTGCCCCATGTTGAGTACTGGGAGTACAGGTGGACTTTGCTAAAAAATGGTATTTTTAGCTTTATTTTATCAATTCTTTCTTTTTTAAAAACTTTATTTTTACCTAAAAATATGCCTACAAGAAGAACAGGGGTGATTTTTATAAATAAACCTGAAAGCTTTGACATGGAAACAACAATTTTTGTAGCTGTTGGGAGCTCTTTTCCAAACTGGGAGTATATTTTTGTTATTGTGGGAACCACAACATTCATTATAACAACCATTGCAAGAAACCCTACTACTATAACAATAGTAGGGTATATAAGAGAGTTTATTATCTTTGATTTAAAATCATTTTGTTTTTCTATAAAATCAGAGGCTGACAGAAATATTTTGTCTAAAGCCCCAGATGCCTCTCCTGCTTTTACCATTTCAACAAGGAACTCTGGGAAAATACCTGTTTTTCCTAATGCTTCACCTATAGAGTTTCCTTCCTGAATATAAGTTTTTGCTGATAAAAGTGCATCATGAAGTTTTTTGTTTTCTGTTTGCTTTGATAAAATCTCAAAAATCTGGGTTATATGTACATTCCTGCTGAGCAAAAGCCCTATTTCATAAAGTAGTAAAGCAAGTTCTTCGTCTGATACTTCTTTTTTAAGGGATATACCTTTTGAGAGGATATCTTTTAAGTTTTTCCCTTTTTCTGACTTCTGTTTACCTGATACCTCTTCAAACTCTATAAGGATAATACCTTTTGATACAAGAACTTTTTTTAAAGACTGGGGAGTGGGTGCTTCTTCAACACCTGTTATCTCTTTTCCTGAACTGTTTATTCCCCTGTATCTGTAAAACGGCATCTCTATACCTGTGCTACCTGAAGAACTTCTTCAATGGTTGTTATGCCTTTAAGTACTTTTTCTATTCCATCCTGAACAAGGGTTTTCATTCCTTTTTCCATTGCCTTTTTTCTTAAATCTGCTGTTTCTACATTTTTTGATATAAGTCCCCTTATTTCCTCATCAACTTCCATTATTTCGTATATTGCTATTCTTCCTCTGTATCCTGTTCCTAAACACTCTTCACAGCCTTTTCCGTAATATAAATAGCTGTTTTTTATATCTTTAGAAGGGTAGTATTTGAGTATTTCTTCCTTTTCTACATCTGAGATTTCCCTTTCCTCTTTACAGTTTTCACAAATTCTCCTTACTAACCTCTGGGCAATAACACCTTCAAGGGAAGAAGCGATAAGGAAAGGTTCAACTCCCATATCCACAAGCCTTGCAACAGCAGAAGGAGCGTCATTTGTGTGTAATGTTGAAAGAACAAGGTGCCCTGTCATTGAAGCGTGTATAGCTATTTCTGCTGTTTCTAAATCTCTAATCTCACCTACCATTATAATATCAGGGTCTTGACGGAGTATACTCCTCAGACCATTTGCAAATGTAAGGTTTATCTGGGGGTTTACCTGTATCTGACTTATTCCCTGTATCTGATATTCAACAGGGTCTTCTATTGTTATTATATTTTTCCTTGGGCTTTTAAGCTTTAAAAGGGATGCATAAAGGGTTGTTGATTTACCTGAACCTGTAGGTCCTGTTATAAGGACAAGTCCATGGGGCTTTTTTATTATCCTCTCGTATTTTTCCCTGTCTTCCGGTGAAAAACCAAGTTCTTCAAGGGTAAGGATTTTGTTTGATTTATCAAGTAGCCTTATTACTATTCTTTCCCCAAAAACTGTTGGGAGTGTTGATACCCTCATATCAAGCTCTTTATTCCCTATTTTTACCCTTATTCTTCCGTCCTGGGGCAATCTTTTTTCTGCAACATTTAGTTTTGAGATTACTTTTATCCTTGATACAACCTGAGGATAAGCTGATTTAGGTAATGTCTGTACTTCATGGAGAACGCCATCTAATCTAAATCTAACTGAAACAGTGTCTGCAAAAGGCTCAAAATGTATATCTGAAACGTTTGTTCTCACAGCTTTTAGAAAAATTGAGTTTAAAAGCTGTATAACAGGGGAGTCTGAACCCTCAAGGAGATTTTCAAAAAAACTTTCTTCTTTCTCTTCCCCTTCTTTATCTATATCACTTTCTATATTTGCTATGTACTCTTCAAGTTTTTCTAAAAACTCTTCTTCTGAAATCAAAACTGTTTCTGGAGGTTCCCCTGTTAAAAATCTTACATCTTCAACAGCATAGAAAGGAGTTTTTTCTGTTATATAAACCTTATTTTCCCCTGCTGGGAGTATCTGGTTCTCTTTTATAAAGTCCAGTGAAAGGTTTAAAGCTTTAATGGTTTAACCTCCAAAGAAACTTCTATATTCATCTATAATATCTTCATTCTTTTTCTGTTCAACTTTCTTTTCTTTTTTCTCTTTATTTTTTATCTTCTGAAGTTCTTTAACAATCTTCATATGTTCCTCTGTTATTTTTGCAAGGTCTTCAGGTTTGTTTATAACAAAAGGTGTTATAAAAACAAAAAGGTTAGTTTTGTCCATGTTGTTATTTCTGTACTTAAAGAGATTTCCTATAAGTGGTATATGGGATAAAACAGGAACTCCTTCCATTGTTTTTACTGTTTTTTTAGAAATAAGACCACCTAAAACAACTGTTTTTCCATTTTCAACTGTTATTGTTGTGTCTATTTCCCTTTTTGAGGTTTTAGGTACTATGTAGCTTAGATTTCCAACTTTTGCAGACTCAAAACCGATAATATCGTTCACTTCCTGGTGAAGTTCCATTATTACATTTTTTCCTGATATATGGGGAGTGACCTCAAGTATCAGTCCAACTTCTTTATAGTCATAGTTAACTATAGGATTTCCGTTAACATCGTACTTGACACTCTGGGCGTATGGTATCACCTGAGAAACATTTATTTTTGCTTTCATATTATCCATAGCAAGTATTTTTGGTGATGATATAACGTTAAAGCCTGAGCCTTTTTCAAGGAGTGAAAACATAAATAAAAGCTCCGGGAAAAACAGGGTATTTCCATTAAGGTCAATAGTTTTTCCTGATGTTGATAAAACACCTGCAACAAAATTCGTCTGGGTTACAAGGTTATAAAAACCGCTATCAGATATACCACCTTTAAAAGCAGTTCCTCCCTGTGTTCCGAATATCTGCCATCTAACTCCCATCTCTTTTAAAGCAGACTGGGAAACTTCTGTTATGAATGCAGTTATAAGTATCTGTTTCTTCTGTTTATCAAGGTTTTCCACTAATGATTTTATTGCTTCATACTCTATCTTATTTGCATATATAACAAGGGAGTTTGATGTTTCTTCAGCTATCACTTTTGGTTTTTCCTTTTGGGTTTTTACTGTTCTTGTTATTGAAACTGAAGGTTTTCCTTTCGCTTTTTTAGATTGGGCTTTTTCTGTTTCAAAGGAAACGAGACTTATATTTTCAAGGAGCTGGTTTAAAACATTTGCTATATCCTTGGCTTTTGTGTTTTTTAGCTGAATAGTCCAGAACCTTCTGTAAGCAAGGTTTTCAACAGGAACATCAAGCTCAGATACTATTTTATCTATCTTTGGGATTGCCTCCTTTGGGGCTTTTACTATTACTGCATTCTGGGATTTCAGGTTAAATGTTTTTACTGCTATACCTTTTTTAGCATAATCTCCAAAGATAACGTTTATAGCTGAAGATATTTCTGAAGATTCAGCAAACTTCAGTTTGTAAATCTTTATCTGTTTTCCTGCTTCTGATGTATCAAGCATTGATATAACTTTTTTTATGTTTCTTATATTTGATGCAGTATCTGTGATTATCAGAACACTGGCTGGGTTATATGAAAAGACTAATCCCCTTGGGGATTTCAGTCCCCTTACAACATTTAAAACCTGAAATATATCTGCATTTTTTAATCTGTAAACGTAAGTTATAACTTCTTCTGATTTCCTGCTGTTTTCCTTTAAAGGAGGTACCATATTCCTTGATATAGCTGTTGAGACAATCTCTACATGACTTCCTTTATCAACTATAGTGTAGTTTCTTGTTCTCAGTATAGATGTGTATATATCCCATGCCTGTTGGATTGTTACAGGTTCCGAAAAGACAAGGGACGCAGTTCCTCTTAAATCTGTCCCGATGACAATATTTTTTCCTGTTAGCTCTGCAATAAAGTAAGTAAGCAAGTTAAGGTCTATCTTTTCAAAATTAAAGTAAACTTTACCTGTTTTCTTAAAAGTTTTTGCTTCTTCTATTACTTCATCAAATGTAAGTTCTTCTGCAAAACTTTTTGGAATGTTAAGATGAAAAAGAATAGCTATCAGAACAACTAAAACAAAAAATCTTCTCTTACCGTTCATCTTCCCCTCTAAATTTAGTGTATTTCATAAACAAGAACTTTTCTTTTTCCTCTTCTTTCTATCTCTACCTGAACTAAATCTTCATTTCTGAGGATATTGTATATTTTAAAAGCTTCTTCAACTGTTCTTACAGGTCTTCCATTTACACTTAATATCAGGTCTCCACTTCTGAGACCATATTTGTATAAAAGACTTCCTGGTTTTACATACCTGAATTTAAATCCCACTGTTTCTCCATTTCTAACAACAGGAACTATAAAGACGTCTTTTAGGATTGAACCTATATCTGCTGTCTGTTCCTGTACAAACCTCCTATCAAGTCTGAAAACTTCTTTTTGAATATTTTTTGATAACTTTTCCTCTTTTTTTCTAAAACTTTTAGATGTAAGTTTTGTTCCTGCAGTGCTTATTTTTACAGAAAGCTTATACCTGTTTCCTCCTTTTGAAAGAATTATAAAGTACTTACCTATCTCTTCTACCTTAAAACCATTTACTAAAGAGCCTACTTTTACAATTTTACTTTCTTTTCCTGCTTTTATAAGAGCGTACTTCTGTCTATCAAGTACAAGGGTACCAATTAGGGATATATTTCCTACAGATGTTCCTGAAGAGAGTATCTTTTTTTCTTTTTTTCCTTTTTCTTCTTTTACAACCTGAATTTGTTTCTCTTTTTTTCTAAAAATAAGGGAGATATCCTGATAGTTTTCTACCGGCTTTTTTTCTACCTGTACAGGTTTAATAACTTCAGGGGGTAAGGAAAAAAATCTATACTCAATATACAGGTTTAAGATAAGGGCTAAAGTTGCACCTATTGAAAAGAACAAAACACCAACAAAAAGTTTATTTATATCAAACTGTTTTATCTTTTCAAACATTCTTTCTAAAATCCTTCAAGTAAAAATGGATTTATGTTTATTTCCTGTGTCACAGGTCTACCAAAAACTTTTCCTTTAAATATCCCTTTTATTCTAACATCTTTAGTGTTATCTACAGGTAATCTTAATTTTCCTGTAAATGTTCCATTTATATTTTTCCCGTGTATTTCAGCTGAAATTTTTGATTTTTTATCTTCTGGAGCAAGTTTCCAATTTACCTGAATATCCCTTAGACCAAGTTTTTTAAACTCTTTTATTAATAACTTTCCATTTCCTTTTGTAAGTATATATCTGCCGTTTTTTGTAAATTTTATACTTGTTGTTATTTTTCCTTTCAAAACCGGGTTTTTCTGATAGTTTTCAAGTGGTAAATCTGTTAGCTTTAGTTTTGCTTTCCTTTCTAAAAAGTTAACTTTAAAGAAATTCTCCATATTTATCTTAGAAATAATATTCACAAAGTTGTTTTCTATAAAAAGTTTCGGGATATAAAGCTTTTTATACTCTATATCGTAGATTTTTAGCGAAAACAGGTTCCCTTCTATTTTTGAATAACTGATGTTATTCTCTGTAAGAAAGTATCCAGCTATAGTTTTAGCTGGAAAAGTCATCAAAAAAGTTGAAAAAAAACCTATAAGAAAGACCATTAAGTAAAAAAACTTTCTCAAAAACCACTCTCCCTATTCTGAGATAACCATTCTAACATTTAACTCCCCATTTCCTTTTGGGTCTTCCATTGAGAAGTAGGTTATTTTCAGATTTTTTCTTTTTATGTATGAGATAAAAGAGGTTAACCTTTCTCCATCTACCTTCTCAAAAGAAACTTCTATACTTCCTTTTCTATAGGGCTTTAGGGAAGTTATGTTATCTTTTATTCCTGCTTTTTCTGCAAGATTTTCAACAAAGCTTAAAGAAAGGGATACTTCCCTGTACTTTGGTTTATAGGAGATGTACTGGGAAGTGAGTTTTAAAAGTCTGTGGTAATCCTGTATTTCTTTAACTATCTTCCTGTCTAAACCTTCAAGTTTGTTAATATTAGGAACTGTTATATAAAAAATACCAAGTATAAAGATTACTCCGTATATCCCAAGAAACAGAAGAATTCTTTCCCTTTTTTCTAAACTTTCAAGGTAAAGTATGAGCCTTTTCATCAAATCTCACCTTTCACAGAAAATCTAACGTTCCCTTCAGGGGTTGATACTGTTTCATTTATCTGAGCTTTAAACTCCATAGAAAGAACATTTTTAAACTTTTCAACATCAGATATTGATGTAGCTTTTCCCTGTACAGTAAACATACTTCCGTCTATGTTTATCCTGTATATCTCTGTTATGTTCGCAACATCTTTTGCCTTTCCAATCTGTTTTAGAACATCTGCTGCGTCTTTGTATGTTTCTCCTGACTTTTGAACAGAAGCAACAAGCCCTTCTGCTTGCATTAAAGGGTCGTAAACTGTTCCTGAAGCATTAAAGTACTTTATGAATATCTCTTTTTCTTTTGATTTGACCTTTTTTAACTCTTCACTTTTTATAGTGTTTCCAACAAAAAGACCAACATTTATAAGGATAATAGATAAAGCAAGATAACCAGCACCTTTTATGAACTTTGATAAAACTTCTTCTTCATCTTTGTGTATAAAATCAATACCAAATTCATCTATTCCTTTTAAAACAAGTCCAAACGCAACGTTGTACTCTGGATTTTCTGTTGGGTTGTTAAGTATTCTGTTTTTCTCAATTTTTTCTTGTATGTAATCAGGCACTATCCCGGAAAACATTACAGTTTTCTTTTCAATAAGGTTTTTTTTGTGTATTTCTTCTTCTCTTATAACTCTGACAGTTTCAGGGAAATTGTTTCTGAAACTTATAAGATAGATGTAGTCTTTAGAAAAATGAACTATAACTCCGTTGTGTATGTAATGGAATTTTGTTAATCTCATTAATGCAAATATTTCACTGTCTACACTACTTTTCTCATCAAAATCTTTAAGGTCTTCTTTTTTCACAATCACACAGAAAACTTCTACTTTTCCATCTTCTGGTCTTTCCCTGTATACATATGAGTACTCAACTTCATCAAAAGGTACAGGTAAGTCTATCTGGAGGTTTCCTTTAACTGCTTTTTCTATTTTGTCTTTGTTTTTAAAAGGAAACAGATATTTCCTGAAAATAGACCTGTTTACAGGAAATCCGTATATAACTTTTGAGGGTTTTTTCCCCTCTAATACCTTTACTTCCTTTTTTAAAGGGTTTACCTCCCCAGTAAGAGATTTTCCTGTACCTAAATCAACGCCAGAAACTATCATTTAGTAAACTTTTCTCCATTTTTTTATTATTTTTTTCCCATTTCTCTGGACTAAAAATATAACTTTATAATCTCTATCGCCAAGTTTTATATCCATGTTAATTAGAAAGTTATTACTTTTTACATCGGTTATCGTGGAAATTCTGTGAATTATATCTCCTGTTATACCATCAACAAGGTCTAAATCGTTTAAATTTTTAAAAGGTTTTTTCTTCCTGTAAGATATTATTGCATTTGCTATGTTCTCATCTATATCAGGGTCTAAAGACATCAGAACATATTTAGGAGCTGTGTTTACGTTAACCTTTCCATTTGAGTAAGGGGATAAAACAGAACGGAGACCTGGTATAAAACCAGTAGGGGAAACTCTTCCGTTAAAGACTGTTTTATCAATCCCCTGTATCAGTAAAAGCTCATCTAAAGAGTCTAATCTGCTGTTTTTTGCCTGATAGTCAGGGTATTTTTCAATGCCTCCACTACTTATATCATCTTTATCTATCCAGTCTACTATGTTGTAAAGGACTGTTTTGTTTATATCAAGTAAGTCAAAAAGTCTGTCAAACACTCTCATATATTTTTCATTAATTTTCCCCTGTTTGTTAACAAGGTAGTTTGGATTTAGATATCTTTCCTGGTCAACAACTGTAACAGTTACTTTCCCATTTTCTATAGGTACAGATATATTTTGACTCCAGAACTCACCTATGTAATCAACTTTTGGGTCATCATTTCTGAAAATCTCTTTAACAGCTTCAAAAGCAAGGTCAGACATCATATAAATCTGTTCATACTCAACTGTTCTGTTAACGTACTCATCAAAAATATAGCTATCTTCAGAAACAGAAGTAACTGTAGCAGTTATTCCTCCTATAAGAAGCAACACAACGATAAGTAACAATTTTATCTCCCACTGTACACATAAAATTCATGTCCATCTAAGTAAATCTTTATAACAGAAGGGAATTTCTTCCCTGAAAAAGAGTTGTAAAATCTACTTCCTTTATAAGCTTCAAACTTCACATCTTTAAATGTTCCCAAAACCTGTTTTTTTAGGCCTGGATATCCAAGCTTTCCATCTACATATGGGAATTCTTCATATATAAGTTTTTCTTTACCATCTTCATCTTTTTCAATGTAGTACTCTGCCCTTACAACACCTGGGAAAAAAAGTGGATACCTTGTATAAAAAGAAAGTCTGTCCCCATCAAGTTTTATATTTATTCTTCTTTCAGTGTATCCTGAAAAAAACTGTTTTGCTATCTGGTTATATATAGAAAGACCTTCTACTGTTTTGTTGACTTTAGCTGAAAGTTCAATATTCCCTTTTATGTTCCCTGTAAAAGACAGACCGATAACACCAAAGACAACGAGTAATAACGTAAGGACAAGCAGTAGCTCTAAAAGGGTAAAACCTTTTTTATCTTTCATAGGTTATTATCGTAAGGATTTCTTTTCCTGTGTTTTTATCTATTATCTTATTTTTTACCTGTTTTATATCAAATGGGAGAGTTTCTTTTTCTGTTTTTACAATAAACTTCCCTTCTTCTTTTCCCATACCATAAAAATCCCTCTTAAAAAACTCAAGGGCTTCTAACTTCTGGTAGTCTGTATCTATCCTTTTTATATAATTACTCTGTATATCAAGAAGGACAACAAGGGCTGTAGCAAGGATTACTACAGCCACAAGAACTTCTAAAAGAGTAAAACCATCTTCATTCATTTTACATCCCAGACAGATATATCATCTTCTGTACCAAGTTCACCATCAGGACCTTTAGTCTTTAACTCAAACGGATGGTTTTTAGCAGGGGATATGTAAACATACTCATTTCCCCATGGGTCCTTAGGTATGTGGTCAAGGTACTGCCTCCATTTCTTCGGTTCAGGTGGAGTATCTGGTTTCTGAACAAGGGCTTTTAAACCTTGCTCTGTTGTTGGATAGTTTCCATTATCAAGCTTGTACATCTCCAAGGTTCTTTTTAACTCCTTAAGCTGAACTTTTGCTGTATCTATCTTTGCTTCATCAACCCTACCTGTAAGTTTAGGTATTACAAGGGCAGCAAGAAGTGATAGAATTACAATAACAACTAAAAGTTCAAGCAGTGTAAAACCTTTATTTTTTTTCATAATTCCTCCTTAAAAGGATTTTTCTTACATTATATTAAAAAAATAATGTTTCTTTTATGTTAATTAGGAAATATACCTCTCTAAGGGGATTTGTTCAAATATATTATTGACTTTATGCCTTTCTGTTCATAAAATAATACTACAAATAATAGTAGAAAAGGAGATAACAATGGGAAAGATAGTTACAATACTTGGATTTTTCATAATTATTCTTGGGATAAATGTATCCTGTGAGAAAAAAGAAGCCTATAAAAAAGAGCTTCAGACAGAGAGCTACAAAATTGTTGTGGTATCTGAAAAACCACCTTTTGTTGGCGTAAACAAATGGAAAATATACCTGTATGATAAAAATGGAAAGCCTATCACAGATGCTAAAGTAGGAGTAAATGGATATATGCCTCCTATGCCAGGTATGCCTGAAATGAGTTTTGATTACCCTGTTAAAAAAGCTAAAGACCATTATGAAAGTGATGTAAACTTAAATATGGGAGGAACTTGGCAGATTACAATAACAGTAGAAAAGAACGGAAAAAAAGAGAAGGCAAAATTTGGATTTAACCTTTAAAGGAGAGAAAAATGTTTGAATTTTTAAAAAAAGGACTTAAAAGTCTTAAGTTTAAAAGGAACAAGCCTTCGCCTTTTGGGGAACTTGAAGAAAAGATTATGGAAGTTCTGTGGAAAAATGGGAGCGGTACTGTAAGGGAAGTAAAGGAAAACTTAAAGGAAGATTTAGCCCATACCACAGTGATGACAATCCTTGACAGGTTGTATAAAAAAGGTTATTTAAAAAGAAAAAAAGAAGGAAGAGGATACAGGTACTTTCCAGTTGTTAGTAAAAAGGAGTTTGAAAAGATAATAACAGAAAAAGTTCTAAAAGAGTTGTTAAAAGCAAACCCTGAAGCAACCCTTGCAGCTTTTGAAGGGGCTGTTGAAAGTTTATCAAAAGAAGAGATAGAAAGGTTAAAAAAGATTATTGAGAAAAAAAGCAGTGAAGAAAAGTGATATTTTTTTCTACTTAATAATAGGAAGTTCTATTTCAACTGTTTTTATGTTTGTTTATTCTCTTTTTAATCTCCCGTTCTGGTTATGGGATTTAAAAGAATGTTTTTCTGTTATGGAGGTTAGCAATTTTTTAATAAACCACTTTCATATAATCCTGTACATAAGCCTAACACCAGTAATAGCTTTTCTTATTACAAGAACAGTTTATAAAGGGTATTTCTATATAAAGGAGTATTTCCGTTTAAAGAAAGTCCTAAAAGAGAAAAAAATTAAAGAGGTAAACAACATTGTTATAATAGATTTTGAACCACTTACAGCCTTTAACTTTGGTATTATAAAGAGAAAAATAGTACTGTCTAAAACTGTTCTTAATCTTAAAGAAAAAAAGTATATTTTTATACATGAAAAGGCACATTTTAAAGGAAGAGACAGCTTTAAACTATTTGTTGTTTCTATACTTTCTCTACTTTTCCCTATGTCTGAAAAAATAAAAAAACAGTTTTCCCTTATGAAAGAAGTAGAAGCAGACTTTTTTGCTAAAAAAGATAATGTCTCATATGCAAAAGCTCTTCTTAACTTTTATACATATAAATCCTCCTTTGATGTCCCAATGGCAAACAGTTATATAGAAAACAGAATAATGTATATCCTTGGAGAAAAAGATTTTCATGTCCCCAGAATACTTTATTTACCTTTAATTGCTTTATTTATAACCATATTCAGTATTCTATTTAAAACCTGTTTTTGTGGAGTTATGTAATGAGATTTCCTTTTTTTATCTTTATTATTACTACATTATGTAGCATAGCGTTTGGCAGCCAGATTTCGGATATTGTAGAAAAAGCTAAAAAAAACAACCCGGAGATTAAAGAGATACAGGAAAAACTAAAAAAATACAGATACAAGGAAGATGTAGAAGGCTCTTTACCTGATACTGTATTTAGTTTTGCTGTTAACGATATTCAGCTTTTTTACAGACCTTTAGACAGAAATATTGAACCTATGCAGAGTTTATCCTTTGGAATATCACAGAAAGTACCTTTTATAAAAAAACTAAAGACAAAAAGGGATATTGTTAAAAAAAGTTTTTCTATTGAAACTTTAAATCTGAAAATAAAAGAACAGGAAATACTTAAAAACCTATATATATCCCTTTATAAAATATGGCTTTATCGGGAAAAGCTTAAAATACTAAAAGAATATCAGGAAGTTCTAAAAGGGATAATAAAGCTTTCAAATATCAGTTATACAGTAGGAAAAGCCTCTCAGAGTGATGTTATAAACAGCCAGATGTACTACACAAAACTTAAAGAAAAAGAGATAAAAATAAAATCCCTGCTTAATCAGGAAACTGTAAAAGCAAAGGCTATAATAGGTAAAGATTTAAAAATACCATATTTCACAATAAAGCAAGAAAGATTAGAAAAGACAAACTTCTTAATAAAAAGTATTGACAGAAGTCCTTATCTGGAAAAGATAAGACTCCAGACAAAAAAACAGAAAGAAAGAATAAAACTTGCACAGCTAAACCTTTACCCTGATTTCACTTTTTTTGCAAAGTACTTTTACAGAAAATCATTTAATGACTATATATCAGCAGGTATATCTATAACCCTTCCTTTTTTAAACAAAAAGAAACATCTATCAGAAATTATTTATCAAAAAACAGAAAAAAAGGTTTTAGAAAAAAAATATACCTCAGAAAAAATAAAACTTATTTCACAGATAAAAGAAAATATCTTTAAGTATGAAGAAACTAAAGAAACCTACAGGATTTTAAAAACCCTTCTTTTTCAATCCCAGAAATCTTTTGAAACAGTACTATCAGAGTTTAAAGTAGGAAAGAAAAATATGGTTGATGTTCTTTTCTCATTAAAACAGCTTATAACACTGAAAGAAGAGATTTTAGAAAACATATTCAACAGAAATGTTACTGTAATCAGAATAAAAAGCTTACTTGGAGAGTTAAAATGAAAATAAAGTGGTTATTTATAGCCCTTTTTACATTTTTTATTGGATTTGGTACAGGAATTTTTATACAAACAAAAGATGAAATAAATTCTTTTTTAAAAAGACTACAGAGAAAAGAGCTATCTGTTCAATCTAAACAATTACCAGAACAAACAGGTCAACCAATAACAGAAAAAACAGTAGAACAGCTTTTTAACATTGATACAACAGTTGTAAAAAAAATGAAACTTTTCAAAACAATTGAAACTTACGCAGAACTGAAACACCCAGAGACAGACCTTAAGGATATAACATTTAAGATAAACGGTTATGTTGAAAAACTATACGCAGATTTCACAGGTAAGTATGTAAAAAAAGGTGAACCTCTGCTAACTATATACAGCCCTGAACTTGTTTCTGCTCAGGAAGAGTTTTTAAGAGCTTACCACTACTATTTAGAAATGAAAAACACAAAAGATAAAATCCTAAAAGAAAGTGCAAAACAGCTTTATGAAGCTGCCTATAAAAAACTGAGATACTGGGATATAACACCTGAGCAGATAGAAAAACTGAAAAAGACAAAAAAGATATTGAAAAATATAACCCTTTATTCACCTTACGATGGCTGGATTATGGAAAAGTTTGTTTACTTAGGCTCACAGGTTAAAGCAGGAAAGCCTGTTTTAAGGATAGCCAGACACAAAGACCTGTGGCTTATAGCAAAAGTTTACGAAGAGGATATTCCTTTTATTAAAAAAGGGCAGACAGTAGAAATACAGCTAAACCCTTTTAAGGAAAAAATAAAAGGGAAAATAGATTACATATACCCAATGATGGATGAAAAAGAAAGAGCTTTAGATATAAGAATTTTGGTGAAAAATCCTGAAGGAAAACTCTTTCCAGGTATGTACGGAAAGGTATCAATAAAAATCCCCCTTGGAGAAAAAACAGTTTTACCGGAAACAGCAGTCTTAGATACAGGAAAAAGGCAGATAGTTTTTTTAGAAAAAGAAAAAGGTGTGTTTGAACCTGTTTTTGTAAAACTTGGAGTTTACGCAGATGGATATTACGAAATAAAAGAAGGTGTCCATGAAGGTATGGTTGTTGCAAACTCTGCTTTATTCCTCCTTGATGCAGATGCCCAGTTAAAAGGTAAATACAAAAAGGAAAAATCAATGATGATACACCACCATTAAAACAGGAGATAAAATGATAGAAAAAATAATAGACTGGTCTGTAAAAAATAAGTTTTTAGTTATAGCTTTCGTTTCTATTGTTGTAGGAGCTTCAATATGGGCACTAAAAGAAACTCCTCTTGATGCTATACCAGATTTATCACCACCTCAGGTTATTGTTTATACAAAATGGCAGGGACAATCTCCTTCTGTAATAGAAGACCAGATAACCTATCCTATTGTATCAGCCCTTATGTCAGCTCCAGAAATACAGACAGTTAGAGGAATTTCATCATTTGAAACATCTTCAGTGTACGTGATTTTTAAAGAAGGAACAGATATATACTGGGCAAGAAGTAGAGTTTTAGAGTACCTATCCCAGATAAAAGATAAACTCCCAAAATCAGCTGAGATAACACTTGGACCTGATGCAACAGGTGTAGGCTGGATATATGAGTATGCACTTTACTCTGAAAAAAGAAATTTATGGCAGTTAAGAACACTTCAGGACTGGTATTTAAAGTACGCTTTACTTGGCATTGACGGAGTTTCAGAAGTTGCATCTATAGGAGGATTCGTTAAAGGTTATCAAATAACAGTAGACCAACACAAATTAAGAGCATATAACCTGTCTATAAAAGATGTAATAAAAGCCGTTAGGGAGAACAATAATGATGTTGGAGGAAGAACTATAGAAAGAAACGGTTTTGAATTTATCATACAAGGAAATGGATACATAAAAGGAATAGAAGATATCAAAAACATAACCATAAAAACAGATGAGAAAGGATTTCCAGTAAAAGTAAAAGACATAGGAAAAGTTGAACCTGTACCTATGAACAGAAGAGGAGTAGCAGACCTTAACGGTCTTGGTGAGGTAGTAGGTGGAATAGTTATAATGAGATTTGGGGAAAACGCATATCAGGTTATAAAAAAGATAAAAGAAAAACTAAAACAGATAAAAGAAAATCTTCCAGAAGATATAAAAATAATAACGACTTATGACAGGTCAGAACTTATAGAAAAAGCCATAGGAACATTAAAAAGAGCATTAGTAGAAGAAAGTTTAATAGTTATAATTGTTGTAGCATTTTTTCTATTACACTTCAGAAGTTCTTTAGTAATAATTTTCACCCTTCCAATTGCAGTTTTAACAGGCTTTTTATTTATGAAAATTTTTGGAATAACGTCAAATATAATGTCCCTTGGAGGCATAGCAATTGCAATCGGAGCCATGGTTGATGGTGCAATTATAATGGTAGAAAACGCCCACAAGCATATAGAAAAAATAAAAAAAGAAAAAGGAGAAATAACCGAAAAAGATAGAGTTAATGCTGTAATAAAAGCTTCCAAACAGGTTGGGAAGCCAGTCTTCTTTGCCCTCCTTATTATTGTTATATCCTTCCTTCCTGTATTTGCATTAACAGGACAGGAAGGTCTTTTATTTAAACCCCTTGCTTTTACCAAAACATTCACAATGTTTTCAGCATCTTTACTCGCCATAACTTTTGTGCCTGTTTTAATGGTATGGCTCGTGAAAGGGAAATTTATTCCAGAGAAAAAAAATCCTCTAAACTGGATTTTAATCAAAATATACTCTCCTATGCTTAAAATATCTTTAAAAGGTAGGTATATAGTCCTTATCATAACCATTATTACCGTAGGTTCTATTTATCCCTTTTATAAAAAAATGTCATGGGAATTTATGCCAATGATTAATGAACAGACATTTATGTATATGCCGGTTACACCATCAGGTATATCTGTATCTGAGGCAAAAAGATTAACCCAGTTAACAGATAAGATAATAGCATCTTTCCCTGAAGTTGATACCGTTTTTGGAAAAGCAGGAAAAGCTGATACTGCAACAGACCCGGCACCTTTATCCATGATTGAAACTATTATCACCTTCAAACCTAAAGAATACTGGAGAGAAGGTATAACATACCAGAAACTCATGGAAGAAATGGAAGATAAATTACATGTACCTGGGCTTACAAATAGCTGGACTTACCCTATAAGGGGAAGAATAGATATGCTTCTTACAGGGATAAGGACACCCCTTGGTATAAAACTGTACGGTAATAATGTGGAAAAACTTCAAAAAATCGGCGAAAAAATAGAAAAAGCTCTTCAAAAAATGCCTGAAACCCTTTCTGTTTTTGCTGATAAAATAGCAAAAGGTTATTATTTGAACATAGATATTAAAAAAGAAAAACTCTCCAGATATGGTATAACAACAGAGGATGTAGAAACAGTAATAAAAACAGCAATAGGTGGAATGCCTATATCAACGTTTTATAATGGGATAGAAAGGTATCCTATCCTTATAAGACTGCCTTACGACGATAGAAAAAACGTAGAAAGAATAAAAAACCTGTTTATAAAAACACCATACAGTACAGGAATTCCTTTAAAAGCTGTTGCAGACATATATTATACAGAAGCACCATCGGTTATAAAATCAGAGAAAGGAATGAAAGTTTTATTTATATATATCACACCTCAACAGAACATAACTCCAGAAGATTACGTAAAAAAAGCTACAAAAGTGTTGGAAGGGATAAATCTGCCACAGGGATATTTTATAGAATGGGCTGGACAAAGCCAGTATCTTGAACATGCAAAAGAAAGATTGTCTTTTATAATTCCTTTGACTGTAGTACTAATATTTATACTCGTTTACCTGACATTCAAAAATATAACAAATACACTTATCGTTATGTTATCCCTTCCTTTTTCCCTGATTGGTGGACTATGGTATGTTGAGTACATGAACTTCAATATGAGCATAGCTGTTGTAATAGGATTTCTTGCCCTTTTAGGTGTAGCAGCAGAAACAGCTATAGTTATGATTATGTACATAGAAGATTCTATAAAAAAGAAAAAAGAAGAAAAAACTGTTTTAACAAAAGAAGATTTTTTTGAAGCAGTTTACAATGGAGCAGTACTCAGATTAAGACCAAAAGCTATGACTGTTATAACAATCCTCGCAGGTCTTGTTCCACTTATGTATATAACAGGTGTAGGCTCTGAAGTTATGCAAAGGATAGCAGCCCCTATGATTGGAGGCATTATATCATCAGCTATTCTTACATTACTGGTAATACCTGCTCTTTACACCATTTTTAGACAGAAAAGTTTTTTACATAGAGATTAAATTTTAGCGTTTATTTGCCAGAGGAAATTTTTTTTATAAAATTTAACTTAAACATATTCTTGTATATCAAGGAAAACAGCATGGGATATGCGATAAAGATATATGAAGCTTTCAGGGATTTAGGAGAAGATAAAGCCAAAATATTAGCAGAAGCGATAGAAGAACTTGAAAGGAGAAAGTCAGCAACGTCAGAAGAGTTAGCAGAAACAAAAGAAGAGCTAAAAGAGGATATACGTATAACAGAGTTAAAATTAACAAAAGAAATAGAACAAGTTAGAAAAGAAATCAAAGAAACTGAGTTAAA